>NZ_JANRHO010000012.1:0-41578 GCF_024733715.1 Thermophilibacter sp. ET337
CTTCTCGGCCGCCGCGAGCAGCCGCAGGTACTCGTCAACGCCGCCGGGAACGTGGCGCACGTGCCCGTCCAGCAGCGCAAACTGGTCGTCGGTCACGCGCTCCATGAGGTAGCGGTCGTGGGAGACCACGAGGAGCGTCCCCGGCCAGCTGTCGAGCAGGTCCTCCATCACGGCGAGCATGTCGGTGTCGAGGTCGTTGCCCGGCTCGTCGAGCACGAGCACGTTGGGCTCCTCGAGGATCACGCACAGAAGCGCCAGGCGCCGGCGCTGCCCGCCGGAGAGGTCGCGAATGAAGTTCTGCAGCTCGCGCTGCTCGAAGCCCAGACGCTCGATGAGCTGCGTGGGGCTCTGCATCTTGCCGCCCACGAGGTAGCTGCGCTTGTAGCGGCCGAGGACCTCCAGCACGCGCCAGTCGTCCTTCTCGCCCAGCGCGTCGAGGTGCTGGCTCATGAAGCCAAAGCGCACCGACGCGCCGATTTTCACGGTGCCCGACGTGGGCGTGAGCGCGCCCGTCATGAGCGCGAGCAGCGTGGACTTGCCCGCGCCGTTGGCGCCGAGGATGCCGTAGCGGTCGCCGGGGCCGATGAGCCAGTCCACGTCCTCGATCACGCGCGGGCCGTGCCCGTAGGCAAAGCTCACGTGGGACATCTCTATGACCTGCTTGCCCAGGCGGCTCACGGCGAGGCGCTTGAGCTCGAGCGGGTTTCTCAGCGGCGGGTCGTCGGCGATGAGCGCGCGGGCCGCCTCGACGCGGAACTTGGGCTTGCTCGTGCGCGCCTTGGCGCCGTGCGCGAGCCAGTTGAGCTCCTTGCGCAGGGTGTTCTGTCGGCGCTCCTCCATGACGGCCGCCTGGCGCTCGCGCTCGACGCGCTGCTGGATGTAGGCGGAGTAGCCGCCCTCGAAGGGCTCGATGTGGCGGTCGTGGACCTCCCACATCTGCTCGCAGACCTCGTCGAGGAACCATCGGTCGTGCGTTACCACCAGAAGCGCGCCCTCCCCCGCCGGCCAGCGGCGGCGCAGGTGCTCGGCCAGCCACTCGATGGCCGCGAGGTCAAGGTGGTTGGTGGGCTCGTCCATGAGGACGACGTCCCAGGTGTGGCAGAGCACGCGGCAGAGGTCCACGCGGCGACGCTGGCCGCCGGAGAGCTCGCCGACGGCACCGTCGAGGTCGAGGTCGCCCACGAGCTCGTCCAGGATCGCGCGGATGCGAGCGTCCGAGGCCCAGGTGTAGTCCGGCACGTCGCCAAAGATCGCGCGGCGCACGGCGTCGGCGTCGGCGAGGTCGTCCGCCTGGCCGAGGTAGCCCACGGAGAGGTTGCGGCGCCAGGTCACGGCGCCCGCGTCGGGCTCGAGCACGTGGCCCACGATCTCCAGCAGCGTGGACTTGCCGTCGCCGTTGCG
This sequence comes from Thermophilibacter sp. ET337, assembly GCF_024733715.1. NCBI lineage: Bacteria > Bacillati > Actinomycetota > Coriobacteriia > Coriobacteriales > Atopobiaceae > Thermophilibacter > Thermophilibacter sp. ET337. Next base: position 1,402 of record NZ_JANRHO010000012.1, read on the forward strand.
CCCGACGATGCCGATGCGATCGCCCTCGTTGATGCCTATGGTCTGGTCCTCGAGCACGCGCTTGCCGGGCCACTCGTGGCCCACGTGCTCAAGGCCGATGAGGATTCCCATGCCGACCTCCCGTGTCTTTCCGTCGATAGTATACGGGCCGCGCGTTATTCTCGCCTGGCGCGCGACCGGCCGGGCCCATGCGATTACCTGCTTCAAAACCATGTGGCAACGAGGGTCTCGGCGAGATAATCCGGCGCTGGATGCCCGTTGCCACATGGTTTAGAAGTAGGTAACGCCGCGACCGGCCGAGAAGGGCGTCACGCCGAGAAGGGCGTGCGCCCGCTACTTCCCCGCCGCCAGGCCGCGGAGCAGCGCGATCTCGGCCGCCCAGCCGTCGAGCCCCGCCTGCGGGGTCTCCAGCACCATGGGCAGCCCGGCCAGGCGCGGCTCTCGGACCACGGCCCGGAAGGTGTCGAGGCCGAGCGTCCCCGCGCCGATCCTCTCGTGGCGGTCCTTGTGGCTGCCCAAGGGGTTCTTGGAGTCGTTGAGGTGCAGCGCCTGCAGGCGCTCGAGCCCGATCACGCGGTCGAACTCGTCGAGCACGCCGGCGAGGTCGCCCACGATGTCGTAGCCCGCGTCGGCCACGTGGCAGGTGTCCAGGCACACTCCCAGCAGCTCGTCGTGCTCCACGCCGTCGATGATGCGCGCGAGCTCCTCGAAGCTGCGCCCGACCTCGGTGCCCTTGCCCGCCATGGTCTCGAGCAGCACCGTCGTGGCCTGCCCCGGGACCAGCACCTCGTTGAGCCCCTCGCAGATGAGGCGGATGCCCTCGCCTGTGCCCTGCTTGACGTGGGCGCCGGGGTGGAAGTTGTAGAGGTGGCCGGGCAGGCGCTCCATGCGCGCCAGGTCCTCGCGCATCGCGCGGCGCGCGAACTCGACGGTCTCGGGCTTGGCGGAGCAGAGGTTCATGGTGTAGGGCGCGTGCGCCACGAGCGGCCCGATCCGGTGCTCCTCGAGCGTGGCGAGAAACGCGGCGAGGTCGGCGTCATCGAGCTCGCGCGCGTTGCCGCCGCGCGGGTTGCGCGTGAAGAACGCGAACGTGGTGGCGCCGATGGACACGGCGTCGGCCGCCATCGCGGCATACCCCGCCGACGTCGAGAGGTGGCAGCCAATCCTGAGGTCGGGCATCTTCGCTCCTGTCATTTGGGGACGTGTTATTTCGTGCAGACGTTTTGGGACAGGTTATCGGGCAGGTGGGCGGCAACTGAAACGTGACGTCTGCGGCATTCGCCACCACGCAATAACCTGTCCCAAAACGTCTGCACGAAATAACACGTCCCCAATTAGCAGAATTAGCAGAGCGCGGCGACGCGGTCGAGGATCGCGTCGGCCACGTCCGCCAGTGGCATGGTCTCGAGCTGCTCCACGCCTGCCGCGCTCACCAGCGCCACGCGGTTGGTGTCGGCCCCGAAGGTGGACTCGGGGCGGCTCACGTCGTTGGCGACGATGAGGTCGGCCCCCTTGCGGCGGAGCTTCTCGGTCGCGTGGGCGAGAAGGTCGTTGGTCTCGGCGGCAAAGCCCACGACGACGCGCTCCCCCTTGCGCTCGCAGAGGTCGGCCAGGATGTCCGCCGTCTCCGTGAGCGGCACGCAGTCCAGGTGCTCGCGAGACTTCTTGAGCTTGTGGTCGGCCGGCGCGGCGGGCGTGTAGTCGGCCACGGCGGCGCTGCAGATCGCGGCGTCGGCGCCCTCGAAGGCCGCGACCATCGCGTCGTGCATCTGCGCGGCGCTCTCCACGTCCACGCGGCTCACGCCCGCGGGCGTGGCGAGCGCGGTGGGCCCGGAGACGAGCGTCACCTCCGCCCCGCGGCGGGCCGCAGCCTCCGCCAGCGCGTAGCCCATCTTGCCGGTGGAGCGGTTGGCGATGTAGCGGACCGGGTCAATGGCCTCGTGCGTGGGCCCGGCGTTCACGAGCACGCGCAGCCCGGCGAGGTCGCGCGGTGAAAGAAGCGCGAGCGCCGCGGCCACGATCTCGTCCACGGCCGCGAGCTTGCCCTCGCCCACGTCCCCGCAGGCCAGCCGCCCGCTGTCGGGGCCGGAAAAGCGCACGCCGCGCTCGCGCAGGCGGGCGACGTTGGCCTGCGTGGCGGGGCTTTGCCACATGTGGACGTTCATGCCGGGGGCCACCAGCACCGGGCAGCACCCCCAGCAGGCCAGAAGCGTCGTCGTGAGGCAGTCGTCAGCGATGCCGCAGGCCATCTTGGCCATCACGTTGGCCGTGGCGGGGACCACCACGGCGGCGTCCGCCCACTCGGCGAGCTCGATGTGCGGGATCGGCGAGCCGGGGTTGCCGTAGAGCGAGGTTGCCACCGCAGAGCCGGAGAGCGCCTCGAAGCTTGCCGCGCCCACGAACCGCTCGGCGTCCGCGGTCATGGTCACGCGGACCTCGCAGCCCGCCTTCTGAAGGCCCCGCAGCACCTCGCAGGCCTTGTACGCGGCGATGCCCCCGCACACGGCGAGAAGGACGCGCGGCCGGCGCTCCCCCGCACGCGCGGACCCGCCGCTCACGCCTGGCCCTCCTCGGAGGTGATGAGGATGCGGTGGCAGTACGGGCACTCGGTGATCTCGTCGCCGTGGGCGAGGTCGTGGAAGGAGCTCGGCTGCAGCTTCACGCGGCAGACGCTCGGCACGTTGCCCGCCAGGCGCTCCACCGCGAGGCCCTTGAAGCGCTTGCGCGCCTTCTCGTAGGCGGCGAGGTGCTCGGGAGAGACGCCCTCAGCCGCGCGCTCGCGCTCGCGGCTGAGCTCGACGATGCGGGAGCGCAGCGCCTTGGAGCCCTCGGTGAGCGCGGACTCGGTAGTCGCGCGCTCCCCCTCCAGGCGCTCGGCGGTGAGGCGCGCGTTCTTCTCGGCGCGCTCGAGGCGCTCCAGGCGCTCGGTCAGCGGGCCGATCTGGAACTCGCACTTCTCGATGCGCTTGGCGAGCGAGGTGAGCTGCTGCTCGAAGTCGCGGATCTCGCGGTGGGTGTGGCCGCCGGCGTCGGCCAGGGCTTGGACCTCCGCGGTCTTCTCGCGATAGTGCGCGAGGTCGGCGCGGGTGTCGGCGAGCTCGAGCTCGGCGTCCTTGCGCTGGCCGACGATGCCGGTGAGCTCGCTGGCGACCTTCCTGGCGGCCAGGCCGATGGTCTTGAGGCGCGCCTGCTGCGGCATGGATGCGAGCGAGGAGGCGCACTTGAGCAGCTCGAGGTCGAGCTCCTGGAGCCTCATGAGGGCGGTTGCTTCAGTCATCTCTGTCCTTATTCTCTCGGGCGCCGCGCGCGGGCGCCCCCGCGCTCGGCGACGATGGTGATGAGCGTGTCGGCGAAGCGCTCGAGGTCGCCCTCGTCCACGCGCTCGTCGAAGGAGATCCTCAGGGAACCGAGCGCCTCCTCGCGGGGGATGCCCATGGCGAGAAGGACGTGGCTCGCGTCAAGGGAGCCAGAAGAGCAGGCCGAGCCGGCGGAGACCTCAAAGCCCGCCTGGTCGAGGGCCAAGATCATGGTCTCGGAGTCAAGCCCGGGGGCCATGACGCTCACGATGCCGGGCAGGCGGTCGACGCGGGAGGCGACCGTTGCCACGATGCCGGTGCCGGGGGCGCAGAGGCGCCCAACGAGCCTCTCGGCGCGGCCCGCGACGAGCTCGCGCGCGGCGTCGAGCCCCGCGTGGCAGGCCTCGGCGACCGCGGCGAAGGCGAGCGCCCCGCGAACGTCCTGGGTGCCGGCGCGCCGGCCCTGCTCCTGGCCGCCGCCAAAGGAGAGCGGTCGCAGCGGCACGCGCCCGCGGCAGACGAGCGCGCCCACGCCCACGGGGCCGCCGAGCTTGTGGGCGGCCACGCTCACGGCGTCGACGTCGGCGAGCTCCAGCGGCACGTGACCGAGGGCCTGGACGGCGTCGGTGTGGAAGAGCGCGCCGGCGGCGTGGGCCGCCCGGGCGAGCGCGGGGACGGGCTGGATTACGCCGGTCTCGTTGTTGGCGTACATGACCGAGACGAGCGCGCAGTCCCCGTCGAGGACGGCCTCCAGGGCGCCCGCCTCGACGATCCCCTCGCGGCTCGGGCGGACGAGGTCGACCTCGAAGCCGCGCTCGTGCAGGGGCCCCACGAGGTCGAGGACCGAGTCGTGCTCGATCGCGGAGAGCACCACGCGGCGCCTGCGGGACTCGCGCCCGCGCGCGCCCTCGGCGAGCCCGATCACGGCGAGGTTGTTGGACTCGGTCCCGCCGGAGGTGAAGGTCACGTCCGAGGGGCGGAAGCGCCCGCCGAGGACGCCGACGAGCGCGCGGCGCGCCCCGTCGAGCTCGCGGGCCGCGGCGCGCCCGAGCGTGTGCAGCGAGTTGGGGTTGGCCCCCGCGACCTCGCTCTGGTCGTAGGCGCGCTCGGCCGCGAGCGCCTCGGGGCGCAGCGGCGAGGACGCAGCGTGGTCGAGATATACGGCTCTTCCCGTCATGGGCTAGGCCATCTTGGAGACGCCGGACTGGCCGGCGGCGCGCAGGGCGGCGATGGCGGCGGCGCGGTCGGCGGCGCCGAAGACGGCGCTGCCGGAGACCAGCACGTTGGCGCCGGCGGCCGTCACGAGCGGCGCCGTGGCCTCGGTGATGCCGCCATCGACCTCGATGAGCGGGTTCACGCCGTGCTCGTCGCACATGCGGCGCAGGCGACGGAGCTTGCGCGGGGAGCTCTCGATCAGCGCCTGGCCGCCGAAGCCGGGGTCGACGGTCATGACCAGGATCATGTCGAGCTCGCCGAGCAGCGGCTCGAGCAGGCAGACGGGCGTCGCGGGGTTGATGGCCACGGCGGCCTTGGCGCCGCGGTCGTGGATGTAGGAGACGATGCGGTGCGCGTGCGTGGCCGCCTCGTAGTGAAACGAGACCATGTCGGCGCCTGCGTCGAGGTAGCCGCGGACCGCGACCTCGGGGTTGGACACCATGAGGTGGACGTCGACCGGCAGGCCGGTCGAGGCCTTCACGGCGCGCAGCACGTCAGGCCCGAAGCTGATGTTGGGGACGAAGTGCCCGTCCATGACGTCGAAGTGGATGAGGTCTGCCGTGGCGACGTCGGCCACGTCCGCGCCGAGGCGGGCGAAGTCGGCGGCGAGCACCGACGGGGCGATCTTGATCTCCTCGAGCATCAGTTGCTCTCCTTCTCCTGTGTCGAGATTCCGTAGAACTCCTCGCTCGGGCGTCGCCCGAGCAGCATGTCCGTTGCCTCCTGGACGTCCACGCCGTCGTGCAGGACCGCGTGGACGGCGCTCGTGATGGGGACCTCCACGCCGTGGGCGCGCGCGAGGGCGAGCACGCTCTCCGCGGCCCGGGCGCCCTCGACGACGACGTGCTCGCGCGCCTCGAAGGCCTCGAGGGTCTCGCCGCGGGCGAGCGCCTCGCCGAAGGTACGGTTGCGCGAGTGACGGGAGGTGCAGGTGGCCACGAGGTCCCCCATGCCGGCGAGGCCCATCGGGGTGAGCGGGTCGGCGCCGAGCGCGGCGGCCACGCGGCCGATCTCGGCGAGGCCGCGCGTCATGATGACGGCGAGCGTGTTGTCGCCCGCACCAAAGCCCACGGCGGCGCCGCAGGCGATGGCCACGACATTCTTCACGGCGCCGCAGACCTCGACGCCGGTGACGTCCTGCGAGACGTAGACCCTAAAGGACGGGCTCACGAGCAGCCGCTGGAGGCGCAGGGCGACCTCGGGGTCCTCGGAGGCGAGGACCGCCGCCGAGAGCTTGCCGAGGCAGACCTCCTCGGCGTGGTTGGGGCCCGATAGCACGGCGACGCGCCCACGCCCGCCGAGCTCGTCGGCCGCGACGTCGAGCATGAGCTCGTGGGTCCCGAGCTCGACGCCCTTGCTGAGCACCAGGACCGGCGCCTCGGGCGGCACGAGCGAGGCCATGCGCGCGCAGGTGGGGCGCAGGTAGGCAGAGGGCACGGCGAGCACCACGACCTCGGCCCCCTCGAGCGCGTCCGCCGCGTCGTGGGTCGCGCGGACCGGCGCGGGCAGCTCGTAGGAGCTCAGGTGGCGCGGGTTTCTCCGGGTGGCGTTGAGCTCGTCGGCGAGCGCGGCGTCGCGGCACCACAGGGCGACCTCGCCGGCGCGGGCAGCGAGAAGCCCCGCCATGGCGGTGCCCCACGACCCCGAGCCGATGACGGCGACCTTGCCCACGCGCGCGCTCACCTGGCCTCCCTCTCGACGGGGTCGTTCTTCTCGCCCTTCTTGTGGAACGAGAAGCGACGCTCCTCGCCGTGGGCGAGCCGGCGGACGTTGTCGCGGTGCGACCAGATGACGACCACGGCCGCCACGGCGACCGGCGCGATCGAGACGGGCGGGAAGCCAAAGACCGCGCACCACACGGGCAGCGACGCCGCCGCCGCGACCGAGCCGAGCGAGACGTAGCGCGTGGGGATCACGAGTAGAAGGAACAGCGCGAGCAGGCCGGCGCCGATGGGCCAGTAGAGCCCGAGCGCCGCGCCAAAGCCCACCGCGATGCCCTTGCCGCCGCGGAAGCGCAGGTAGGGGCTAAAGACGTGGCCGAGGATGCAGCCGAGGAAGACGCAGGAGAGCGTCGTCCCGAAGACCGTGGTGTGGTCGAGGGAGGCCGCGTCCCCGCCGAGGGCGAGCGCGGCGATGGCCCAGCGCGCCACGAGCATCCAGACGAGGCCCTTGGCGGCGTCGAGCAGCAGCGTGAGGCCCGCGGCCCCCTTGCCCACGGAGCGCGCGACGTTGGTGGTCCCGATGTTGCCCGAGCCCACGGTGCGCACGTCGACGTGGCCCATGGCCATGGCCACGATCAGGCCGAAGGGGATGCCGCAGACGAGGTAGGCGCCCGCCGTGAAGACGACGGTCCAGACGGCGAGCTCGTTCACGCGCGGTCGCCCCCCTCGGACTTGCGGCGGAACTTCAGGCGCACGGGCGTGCCCGTGAGGTCGAAGCGGTCGCGCAGGCGGTTCTCGAGGAAGCGCTCGAAGTTGTCGTCCACGAGGTCGGGGGCGTTGCACCAGAAGGTGAAGACGGGCGGCTTGGAGCCAGTCTGCGTGGCGTACTGGATCTTGAGGCGCCGCCCCTTCTCGGAGCGGGTGTGGCCGCCCTCGCGGATCTGGGCGAGAAGGTCGTTGAGCTCGGAGGTCCTGGTCTGGGAGGCGTGGGCCTCGGCGGCGCGCACGGCGAGCGCGAGGACCTTGTCGGTGGCGCGGCCGGTGAGCGCGGAGACGTTGACGGTGGGGATCCACGGCGCGAAGGCGAGGCGCTTGTTGATCGAGGCCACGATCTCGTCGCGCTGCTGCTCGGTCTCGACGAGGTCCCACTTGTTGAGCACGAGCACCAGGGCGCAGCCGCGGTCGATGGCCATGCCGGCGACCTTCTGGTCCTGCTCGGTGACGCCCACGGTGGCGTCCACGACGAGCAGGCACACGTCGGCGCGGTCGATGGCCTGTAGGCCGCGGACGAGGCTGTAGTACTCGACGTCCTCGTGGACCTGCGTCTTCTTGCGCATGCCGGCCGTGTCGACGAGCTTGATGGGCTGGCCCTTCCACTCGATCACGGTGTCGATGGCGTCGCGCGTGGTGCCGGCGACGTCCGAGACGATCGAGCGCTTCTTGTTGGCGAGGCGGTTGGCGAGGCTGGACTTGCCCACGTTGGGGCGGCCCACGATGGCCAGGGAGAGGATGTCCTCCTCGGGCTCCTCCTCGACCTCCTCGGGGAAGGCGGCGACGATGTCGTCGAGCAGGTCACCGGTGCCGTGGCCGTGACCGGCCGAGAGCGGGCGCGGCTCGCCGACGCCCAGGGAGTAGAAGTCCCACAGGCCGTCCTGCTCACGCGAGGGGTCGTCCTTCTTGTTGACGACGAGGAAGACGGGCTTTTCGACGCGACGGACGATGCGGGCGACCTCCTCGTCCTCGTCGGTGACGCCGGTGGTGCCGTCGACCACGAAGACGATGACGTCGGCCTCCTCGCAGGCCATGAGGGCCTGCTCGCGAATGCGCGGGGCGAAGACGTCCTTGGACTTGACGGACTCGATGCCGCCGGTGTCGATGAGGGTGAAGTCGCGTCCGTTCCAGTCGGCGTCGTGGTAGGAGCGGTCGCGCGTGACGCCGCGCGACTCGTGGACGATGGCGTCGCGACTCACCGCGATGCGGTTGACGAGCGTGGACTTGCCGACGTTGGGACGGCCGACCACGGCGACTACGGGCTTGGGCATCTCGCCTCCTTGCTATTCGTTTGACCTGCAAATCTTACCATGAGCGGTTGGTTTTGGCCTGTGAGCGCGAGAAATCCACGGGTCGTCCGCTCGTCGCGGCGCTGCCAGCATCCGGCGCTCGGACAGCTTGGCGAGAAGGACGCTCGCCAAGAACTCGCGGCGGACGCTGGCAGCGCCGCGACGAGCTGCTGCTGCATAATCGGCCGCCCGCGTCGGGCGCGTTACAGATCGAGGGCGGCGAGAAGGGCGTCGAGGTAGTCGCCGGGGTTGGGGACGCTGACGGCCGTGAGGGCCCCGCGGCGGCGGAGCTCCTCGAGGATGCGCCCCTGCGAGTCTCCGTCGAGGGTGAGCCTGTCAAAGTTGAACATCACCTCGGGAAGGACGACGAGCGTGCCCGCGAGGTCGGCCGGGAGCTGGGCGAGCAGGTCCTCGCTCACGATGAGCCCCGTCACGTTGACGTCTCCGCCGAAGTAGTCGTTGCGGATCGCGCGCGTGCGGAGCCGGCCCTCGGGCGAGGCGAGCGCGCAGAGCCCGTCGATGGTCTCGCGGGCGGCCTCGCCGCAGACGAGCTCGGCGACGAGGTCCTTCTCGGCAAGGGTCGCGCCTATGCGGGCGAGGTCGCCGGCGCGCTCGCTCGCCACGAGCGCGGTCTCGTCGAGGAAGCTCCGCAGCATGCCGATGCCGTCGTAGAACTGCGGGTAGCCGTCGTAGGTCTCGGCAGGGGGGACGGGCAGGCGCGCGTCGACGTAGAACTCGTCGGAGAGCTGGAAGCGCGTGATGCCGAGTGTCCTTCTCGCCCGCTCCTGATAGGGCTCGAGCAGGCGGACGACCGCGCGCGACGCCTCGGGGTCGTCCGAGTAGGAGCTCTTGAAGCGGCGGCTGTGCTTGGTGTAGCCGAGCGGGACGATGGCGAGCGAGGTGATGCCCGGGCGCGCCTCGACCCAGTCGAGGGTGGCGCGGAGCTCGTCGCCGTCGTTGATGCCGGGGCACAGGACGATCTGCGCGTGCACCTCGACGCCGCCTGCGAGCAGGCGCTCGAGGACCTCGATGCCGCGGTCGGCGTGCCGGCCGATGAGCGAGCGGCGCACCTCGGGCGTGATGGCGTGGATGGAGACGTTCATCGGCGAGAGGCCGCAGGTCACGATGCGCTCGGCCTCCTCGTCGGAGACGTTGGTGAGCGTCACGAAGTTGCCCTGGAGAAAGGACAGGCGGTAGTCGTCGTCGCGCAGGGTGAGCGTGGCGCGCGCCTCGGGCGGAAGCATCGCCATGAAGCAGAACTGGCAGGCGTTCACGCAGGTGCGGATGCCGTCGAAGAGCACGTCGGTGAAGTCGACGCCCCAGTCCTGGCCGGGCTCGCGCCAGAGCTCGCAGGGCGTCGTGGTGCCGTCGCGCGGGTCAAAGACCTCGAGCTCGCAGGTTCCGCCGTCGGCCTCCCAGCGCCAGTCGATGAGGTCGCGCGGAACAACGCCGTTCACGCGCTCGACGCGCATGCCGGGCTCGATGCCGGCCTCCCAGGCGGGGCTGCCCTCCTCGACCGAGGCGACCCAGGCGCCCGTGGCCTGGGGCCTGGTCGACGCGTAGTCGGCGCGCTTCTGCTCAGCCATGAGGTCCTCCCGGCTCCAGGTTCTTCTCTGCTGTCATTGTGCCATGCCGCGGACCGCGCACCCAAATCCTCATTCGTGTCCGTCATGAACCCGAATGAGGATTTGGGTCGCGCGTCGAGGCGTCGCGTCCGCGCTGCGTGCCCGCACTCATGAATGCGGGCAAGGAGTGCGGGCAGTTTTGGGCGCTTGGCGCATCGAGTGCGCATTCCTTCTCGGCCAATGCTGCCTGGTGCGCGCATCGAGTGCGCCGTCACCCGCACTGGATGCGCCGGGCGAGAAGTGCGGGCGCGCTCCCGGCCGACGTCGTCAAGTGCGTGCAGCTCGCCGGCCGGGCGAGAAGGACGCCCTACTCCCCCGCCAGCTCGGCGATGCGCTCGCGGACGGCCTCGATCTGGCTCGCGGGCGTGGACGCGCCCGCGGTGATGCCGATGACCCGCGCGCCCTCGAACCACGAGGGACAAAGCTCGTCGGCGCCCTCCACGTGGTGCGTCCGCGGGCAGCGGGCGGCGGAGATCTCGGCCAGGCGCGTGGTGTTGGCGGAGTTTCGCCCGCCGATGACGACCATGACGTCGGCCTCGCGGGCGAGCTCGTCGGCCGCGGCCTGGTGCCCCGCCGTGGCCTCGCAGATGGTGTTGACCACGCGCACCTCCTCGGCCACGCCCAGAAGCTCCCCCACGACCGCGGCAAGAAGGGCGCGGCGCGCGGTGGTCTGCACCACCACGCCGACCTTGCGGGCGTGCGGCAGCGCGGCGGCCTCCGCGGCCGACCCGATAACGACGGCCCCCGGCGCGTGGGGCAGGGTCGCCTCCACCTCGGGATGACCCGCCTCCCCCACCACCACGACCTGGTAGCCCTCGGTGGAGAGCCGCTCGGCGGCGAGGTGGACCTTCTTCACGAAGGGGCAGGTGGCGTCGAGCACGCGCGAGCAGAGGGACCGCGCCCGCGCCTCCTCGTCAGGCGTGACGCCGTGGGTGCGCAGCAGGAGGGCGTCGCCGGCCGCCTCCTCGGGCGAGGAGACCACCGTGACGCCGCGCTCCTCGAGGCCGGCCACCACGCGCGGGTTGTGGATGAGCGGGCCGAGCGTGTGGACGCGCCCCGCTCGCTCGTCGGCGGCGGCCTCGACCATCTGGAGCGCGCGCTCCACGCCGTAGCAGGCGCCCGCCTCGCTCGCCACGCGGATCTCGACCATGGCTACTCGACCCCCGGGTGCTCGCGGCGAAGCTCGTCGCGCAGCTCGTAGACGCGTCGCATGCCCTCGCGCTCCATCTCGGCGAGCTGCTCCTTGCGCTTCTCGGAGGAGAGCTCTGACCACTCTATCGGCTCGCCCACGTCGACGAACACCCGGCTGCGCGGGCGCAGGCGCCGGGCGCCGATCATGGCGACGGGCTGCACGGGCGCCTTGGCGAGCTGGGCCATGATGGCGTAGCCGCCGTGGGGCTTCTCGTCGGCGTCGCTCCGGATGCGGGTGCCCTCGGGGTAGATGAGCACGCACTCCCCGCGCATGAGCATCGTGCGGGCGCGGCGCACGGTCCTCATGTCGGCCGTGCCGCGCTCCACGGGAAAGCCGCCGGCGCGCGAGAAGAGCCAGGCGGCCGGGCGGATGCGGTCGAAGTCGCTCTTGTAGACGATGCGCACCGGGACGCCGGCGCGCCACATCGTGACGACCACGATCACCGGGTCGAGCATGGACTGGTGGTTCATGATGACCACGCGGCCGCGGGGGTCGGCGAGCAGGCGCTCGGCGTGCTCGATCCTCCAGGGCCACAGGATGCGCGTGACGACCCACAGGATGTTCACGACGGCGCCGATGAACAGGCGCCCCGGCAGCGGGTGCTCGCTCAGCGCGTGGTCGTAGTAGTCGTCGAGGGTGTTGCCGGCAAAGGCGCGCATGCGGCCCTGGGAGGCGGGGGCGCCCTGGGGCTCGTTCTTCTCGGTCATCGCTGCCCCCTCTCGGCGCGGGCGGAAAGCTCGGGCGAAAGCGCGATCACGGCCCGGACGACCTCCTCGAAGGGAAGCTCCGAGGAGTCGATGCGGGCGGCGTCGGCGGCCGGGCGAAGCGGCGAGGCGGCGCGGGAGGAGTCATAGGCGTCGCGCCTCACGAGGGCCTCGAGGACGGCGCGCTCCTCCTTTGCGTCGACGTCGGCGCCCACGCCGCGGGCGAGGTCCCCCCCGCCGCGCTGCACCGCACGACGCCGCGCGCGGGCCTCGGGCGAGGCGCTGAGAAAGACCTTGACGTCGGCCGCCGGGAACACGACGGTGCCGATGTCGCGCCCCTCGGCGATGACGTCGCCGGTCTCGCCGAAGCGGCGCTGCGCGGCGACCATGGCCTCGCGCACGGCGGGGTTGGCCGAGACGGGCGAGACGGCGCGCTCGACCTCGGGCGTGCGGATCTGCGCCGTGACGTCCTCGCCGCCCGCGATCACGCGCTGGCCCTCGCCGTCGGGGAGAAACTCGATCGCGAGCCCGCGGGCGACCTCGGCCGTGGCCGCGTCGTCCGCCGGGTCCACGCCGCGCTCCAGGCAGGCGTGGGCCACGGAGCGATACATCGCCCCGGTGTCGAGGTAGGTGAGGCCGCAGCGGCGGGCGACCTCCCGCGCGACGGAGGACTTCCCGGAGCCCGAGGGCCCGTCGATGGCAACGATCATGCGCACTCCTATCTGCTCACGAGCGCCTCGAGCGCGGCGACCTCGGCCTCGTCGAGGTCGCGCCACGCGCCCTCGACGAGACGCGTGAGCCTGAGCGGCCCGAAGGCGTCCCGGTGCAGCCGCAAGACCTTGTGCCCCACGGCCTGCATCATCTTCTTGACCTGGTGCTTGCGCCCCTCGTGGATGGTGAGCCCCACCACGGCGTTGCGCTCTCCCCCGCCGGTCCGCCCCGGCCCGCGCGGCGCCACCACCGAGAAGAGCGGGTCGCCGGGCGAGAGCAGCTCGGCGCGCGCGGGGGCGCTCACGCCCTCGTTCTCGAGCTCGACGCCGCGGCGCAGCCGCTCGAGATCGCGCTCGTCGGGGGTGCCCGAGACCAGGGCCACGTAGTGCTTGGTCACGTGCCGGGAGGGGTGCAGCAGCGCCTGGCCGAGGTCCCCGCTCGTGGTGAACAGCAAAAGGCCCGTGGTGTCGAGGTCGAGCCTGCCCACCGGGTAGAGACCGGGCGCCTCGTCGCAGGGCACGAGGTCCGCGACGGTGGGGCGTCCGTGGGGGTCGCTCATGGTGGTGAGGCACCCCGCGGGCTTGTAGAGCATGAGGTGGCGCGGGCGCTCCTCGATGCGGGCGGGCCGCCCGTCGACGGTCACCACGTCGCGCGCGGGGTCGACCTTGCTGCCGAGCTCGGTCACCACCTGGCCGTTCACTCGCACGCGCCCGGCGGTCATGAGGCGCTCGGAGCCGCGCCGGCTCGCGACGCCCGCGCGGGCGAGGAAGCGCTGGAGCCGCATGGGGTAGAGCCCGTCCGGGCGGAGGGGGTCACTCATGGGCCTCGCCGTCCTTCTCGGCGGCCTTGACCTCGGCGTCCGCGAAAGTCTCGACCTCGGCTTGAGCCCAAGTCTCGACCTCGGCCTCAGCCTCAGGCGAAGCCTCGACCTCAGCCTTAAGCGAGGCCTCGGCGTCGAGGCCGGGCGCGTCCTCTTCCTCGATCAGCGGGCCCACGGAGCGCCCCGAGAGGCGCTCGCGGATGAAGCGGCGCGACTCCTCGTCTGGCGCGAAGTCCTCGAGCGGCGGCAGCTCGCGGATGCTCCTCAGCCCAAAGTGCTCGAGGAACAGGCGCGTGGTGCCCCAGAGCTGCGCCTGCCCGCGGTCCGAGGCGCGCCCGACCTCGCGGACGAGGCCCTTCTCGCGCAGGGAGGCGATCACGCCGTCGGAGTTGACGCCGCGGATCGCGCGGACGCCCTCGCGCGTGACCGGCTGGTGGTAGGCGATGACGGCGAGCGTCTCGAGGGCGGCCTGCGAGAGGCGGCGCGTGTCCCAGCTCATCACGTAGTCGGCCACGCGGTCGTGATGGGCGGGGTGGGTGAACAGGCGCCACCCTCCGGCGACCTCGCGCAGCTGGAAGCCGCGCTCGGCGTCGGCGTACTCGGCGGAGAGCTCGGCGAGGGCCGAGGCGACCTCGCCGGGCGTCGCGTCGCAGGCGCGCGCGAGGTCGGGCGCGCTGACGGCGTCGTCCGAGACGAGCAGCAGGGCCTCGAGCAGGCCCTTGAGAGATCCCGAGTCAAGGCGGTCCAGGTCGGTCATGAGAGGCTTCCTTCCTCCTGCGTCCCGATGTCGAGCGGGTCCTCGCCAAAGTCCTCGCGCAGCTCCGCGAGGACCGAGTCGTCAAGCTCGTAGGGGTCGGCCCCCTCGACGTGCGCGATCTCGATGTCGCCGAAGAGCTCGTCCTGGCGCACGCTCACCAGCCCGCGCTTGTAGAGCTCGAGGATGGCGAGGAAGTTGGCCACCACCGCCTCGGGCGGGTCGTCGTCATCGACGAGGTCCGAGAAGCACAGGCGCCCGCGCCCGCGCACGAGGCGGTCGACGGAGGCGATGGTGAGCGCGACGGGGAGCCGCCTGGGCGCCACGTGCTCGGCCTCGAGCAGGAAGGTCTCCCGGCGGCTGTCGATGTCGGCGCAGATGACGGCGAGGCTGCGCAGCGTGATCCCCTCGAGGTAGTCGGGCATGAGGCCGAGGAACTCGGGGTCGGCGCCCACGGTCCTCGGGTGCATGCGCCCCTCCGCCTCCCCGCGCGCGGCGAGCGCCGCGGCGGCGCCGCGGAACTGCTTGTAGGCGATCAGTCGCGCGACGAGCACCTCGCGGGCCTCCTCGGGCGTGAGCCCCTCGAGGTCGAGGTCTTCCTCGTCGTCGACCGAGGGGCGCGCGAGGGGCTCCTCCGGGACGAGCGAGGCCGCCTTGATGTCGAGCAGCGTCGAGGCGACCAGGACGAAGTCGCTCGCCACGTCGAGGTCGATCTCGCCCATGCGGTCGACCTCCTCGAGGTACTGGTTGGCGACCTCCGAGATCGAGATGGACCCAATGGTCACCTTCTGCCTGCTCACGAGCGTGAGGAGCAGGTCGAAGGGCCCCGAGTAGGCCTGGGTGCGGACGCGGTAGGACATCGTCAGAGCACCGCCCCGATCAGGGCCGCGTAGAGCCGCCCGGCCGTGGCGCCCAGGTAGGCGCCGAGCGGGTCCACCCTCAGCAGGCCCGGCAGCACGTAGAGCGCCGCGAGCAGGATGGCCATCGAGTAGTTCTGCAGCTCGTAGTACTTCTGGCGCGCAGGGCCCTTGAGGAAGTAGAGGATCACCTTGGAGCCGTCGAGCGGCGGCAGCGGGATGAGGTTGAAGAAGCACAGCACGAGGTTGACGTAGACGTAGGTGAGAAGGCCGTCGAGCACCCACCACGCGGGGCCGTCGGCATAGGCCGCAGAGCCCAGCCCTCCCGCGAGCAGCGCGCCAAAGACCGCGGTGCCGAGAAGCGCCTGGAGCAGGTTGGACGCCGGGCCCGCGAGCGCCACGAGCAGCTCGTCGCGGCGGGGCTTGCGCAGGCGGTAGGGGTTGTAGGGCACGGGGCGGGCGAAGGCGAAGACCGGTCCGCCGAGAAGCGCCATCATGAGCGGCAGCAGCACCGAGCCGAGCGGGTCGAGGTGGGCGCGCGGGTCGAGCGTGAGGCGCCCGGCCTCCTTGGCGGTGTCGTCGCCGCACAGGTGAGCCACGAAGCCGTGGGCCACCTCGTGGACCATGGCGGAGAGCATGACGAGGGCGACGGTCACGGCGACCGAGACGAGCCCCTCGAGCGTGGTTGGCATATCCCTCCTTCTTCGGGCGCTTCTTAGGCTGACGACGCGGGTTGACAATGTCGTCAGACGCCAGCGTCAACATTGACAATGTCGTCTGACGCCAGTGTCAACATTGACAATGTCGTCTGACGCCAATGTCAACCACGGCGCAGCGGACAATGTCGTCTGACGCCAGTGTCAACCACGGCGCAGCGAGGCGGACGCGCGGCTCAAGATCCAGTCGAGCACGAGCAACACTATAGCAAGAGCGGCGAAGTCGCCGCGGAAGGCGCCCCCGAGGGGCGTCTGGAAGACGAAGAGGCCCGAGAGCGCCCCCGGCACCAGGCGCGTCACCGCGCCGTTGAGGCCGAGCAGGTGGGTGCGCGCGCCGGCGGGCAGGACGGCGTCGGCCACGACGAGCAGGGCGAGGACCCACGCGGCGACGCTCAGCGCGAGGCCGGCGACGCGCAGGGCGGCCGCGGCCGGGGAGCCCTGCCGACGGGCGGGGGCGCTACGCATCGAGGGCCCCCTCGATCTTCTCGGTGAGCTCGAGCCACTCCTGCTCGAGCGCGGGGACCTTCTTCGAGAGCGCGGTGTACTCGGTCATGCACTCGTCGAAGCGCCTGGCGTCCGCGTAGAGCTCCTCGGTCGCCATGAGCGCCTCGAGCTCCGCGAGGCGGGCCTGCGCGGGCTCGAGCGCGGCCTCGACCTGCTTGAGGCGGTCGCGCTCGGCCTTGAGGGCGCGGTTCCTGCGGTTGCGCTCCTCGGCCTCGGCACGGCGCTGCTCGCGCGTCTTGACGTTGCGGCCGCCCGGGGCCTGGGGCGCGTCCGCAGCGGGCGCGCCCGGGCGGGCCGGCGCCTGGGCCTGGGCGGCCTGCTGCTCCGCGGCGCGGCCCTCGAGCTCGGCGCGCTTGAAGAGGTAGTAGTCGTAGTCGCCGTCGTAGACGGTGACCTTGTGGTCGCGCACGTCAACGACCTTGTTGGCCACGGCGCGGACGAGGTGCTCGTCGTGGGAGATGAGCACGATCGTGCCGGCAAAGTCCACCAGGGCGCGCTCGAGCACGTCCACCGAGTCGATGTCCAGGTGGTTGGTGGGCTCGTCGAGCAGCAGCAGCGGGTCGGGGGCCACGAGCATCTTGGCGAGCGCCAGGCGCGCCCGCTCGCCGCCGGAGAGCACGCTCACGCGCTTCTCGACGTCGTCACCGTGGAACAGGAAGGCGCCGAGCAGGCGGCGCTCCTCGGAGGTGGTCCAGCCCGCCGCGACGGTGTCCATCTCGCCGAGGACGGTGTTGGCCTCGTTCAGCTGCTCGAGCTGGTGCTGGGCGTAGTAGGCCATCGTGACGCTCTTGCCCAGGGACACGCTGCCCGCGTCGGGCGCGAGCTGGGCGTTCATGAGCTTCATGAGCGTGGACTTGCCCGCGCCGTTGGGGCCCACGAGCACCACGTGGTCGCCGCGGTAGAGCGTGAGGTCGACGTCCGAGTAGACGTGGTTCTCGCCAAAGGACTTGGCGACGCCCTCGAGCTTGATGACCTCGTCTCCGGTGCGCGGCGGCTCGGGGAACGAGAAGTGCACCTTCTTGGTGCCCTCCGGCAAGATCACGAGCTCGCTTTTGATCTGCTCGATCTTCTTCATGCGCTCCTGGGCCTGGGCGGCCTTGGTGGGCTTGTAGCGGAACTTGTCAACGAAGACCTGCATGTGCGCGATCTCGCGCTCCTGGGCGGCGCGCTTGGCGCGCATCTGCTCGAGGTTGTCCTCGCGCTGCCTGAGGTAGCTCGAGTAGTTGCCGGCGTAGGTCGTGATGCGGCGGTTCTCGACGGCCGCCACGTGGGAGACGCAGGCGTCCATGAAGGCGCGGTCGTGCGAGACGAGAAGCACGGCGCCGTCGTAGCCCGCGAGGAACTGCTCGAGCCACTTGACGCTCTCGAGGTCGAGGTGGTTGGTGGGCTCGTCCAGAAGCAGCAGGTCGGGGTGACGAAGCAGCAGCTTGGAGAGGGCGATGCGCATCTGCCAGCCGCCGGAGAAGTCGCAGGCGGGCTTGTCGAAGTCCTCGACGGGAAAGCCCAGGCCCGCCAGGATCTGGCGCGCGCGGCTCTCGAGCTCGTAGCCGCCCAGGCGCTCGAAGCGGTCCTGGGCGTGGCCGTAGCGCTCGAGCAGCGCGTCGAGCTCGGGGCCGGGGGCGGTCGCCGAGATCTGGCGCTCGAGCTCGGCGACGAGGCGCTCAACCTCCTTCACCTCGTGCGCGGAGTCGACGACCTCGGCAAGGGCGCTCTTCTGCCCGGCGAGGTGGGTCTCCTGCTCGAGGTAGCCGATCGTGGCGTCGCGCGCGAAGCTCACGGTGCCCTCGTCGGCGCTCTCCTCCCCCATGATGATCTTGAGCAGCGTGGTCTTGCCCGCGCCGTTGGGGCCCACGAGGGCCCAGCGCTCGTGGGCGTTGAGCTGCAGCGTGGCGCCCGAGTACAGGACCCGGCCGCCAAAGGACTTGGTGATCTTGTCTGCGAGTGCTATCACGTGCGTCTTCCCTGGCTCTTCTTCGTACAAACCAATTCAGTATAGGCGAGGCGGCGCCCGAGCCCGCGGCCGTTTGGCATCTCACAATCTTCCCAGCTGCCGGTGCCGTCTTGCGCGGGGCTGCCCGGGCGCTCCCCGGCGGGCGGCGGCTCGCTCGTGGTGCGATTGTCAACTTGGCGTTGGCATGGCGTTCGCGGCCCCTGGGGACGCTAGAATGGGACGAGAAAATCCCGCGGCCGAGCGCCACGACACAACCGAGGTACCACGCAATGCCAACCACCAGGAAGGTCCCCGCCCTTGACGGGCTGAGGCTCATCGCCATCGCTGCCATCGTGATCTACCACGCCAACCCCACGTGGCTCCCGGGCGGCTACTTCGGCGTGACCGTCTTCTTCGTCCTCACGGGCTATCTCACGACGCTCTCCCTCGAGCGCATGATCGCGCGCGACGGCGGTCTCGACTACCCGCGCTACGTCATCGGGCGCGTGCGGAGGCTGCTGCCCTCGATGCTCGTCGTCGTGGGCGCCGTGGCGGTGCTCGCCGCGATCTTCTCGCCCGCGCTGCTCCCCAAGGTGAAAAGCGACGCGGTGCCCGCACTGCTGTTCTTCGAGAACATCTACTACATCGTGCGCAACGTCTCCTACTTTGCCGCGGCGGGCCTCCCCTCCCCGCTCACGCACCTGTGGTTCGTGGGCGTGACGATGCAGTTCTACCTCGTGTGGCCGCTGCTGCTGTTCCTGCTCACGCGCGTGGCGCGCCGCCGCGCCACGGCCGAGCGCGTGGTCGCCGTGCTGGCCGTCGCCTCGGCGGTGGCGATGGCGGTGCTCTACGACCCCGCCGGGGACACCAACCGCATCTACTACGGGCCGGACACGCGCGCCGCGGAGCTGCTCGTGGGAGCGCTCGTCGCGCTCATGACGCGCGGCCGCGGCTGGGAGATCGCGCTGCCCTCCCAGGGTCGGCGCGCCGCGCGGCGCACGGTGCCCGGCTGGGTCTTCGAGCTCGCCGCGCTCGGCTCCGTGGCGGGCCTCGGCGCGATGATGGTGCTCCTGAACGGCTACTCCGAGTTCGCCTATCGCGGGGGGATCTTCCTCGCCGCCGTGCTCTCGGGCATCTTGATCGGCTCGCTCGCGCGCCCCTCGAGCCTGCTTGCCCGGATCGTCGGAGCCCGGCCGCTCGCGCTTGCCGGCGCGCGCGGGTTTGCCGTGTACCTCTGGCACTACCCGCTGCTGCTCATCATGAACCCCGCCACCCGCACGACCGAGCTGCCGTGGTGGGGCTGGGTCCTGGAGCTGCTCGTCATCGTCGTGGTGTCCGAGCTCACGTTCCGCGTGGTCGAGCGCGGCGTGGGCGCGCCGATGCTGCTCGGCCAGGCGCGCCCGGCGCTCGTGGCCGAGGCCGCCGCGCTGCTCGCGGTGATCGTGGTCTCGCTCGCGCCCATCTCAGCGGAGCAGACCGGCGTCCCCACCGCCGAGCAGGGCGCCGAGTCCCAGGTGGTGCAGTTCAACCCCGAGACCGATGGGTATGACGTCTCGGGGACCTACCTCGCGGGGACCGGCTTCGCCTCGGCGGTGGACACGATCAACCGCCTCAACTACGACGTCGACGTCGAGACCGGCGCCACCGACGCCGGCGTGCTGCTCGTCGGCGACTCGGTGTCGCTCGGCGCGGCGACGCAGTTCCAGCGCGTCTTCCCCAACGGCTGGATCGACTCGGCCGTGGGCAGGCAGCTGCCCGTGGGGCTTGAGGTCTACAACCAGTGCGTGGCCGACGGGCACGGCGCCGACGTGGTGGTCTTTGCCCTGGGCAACAACGGCGTGGCGCGCGAGGACCAGGTCCGGGCGCTCATCGACGCGGCGGGCCCGGACAAGAAGGTCTATCTGGTGACGGTGCGCGTGCCGCAGGCGTACCAGGACATGAACAACCAGCTCTTCCGCGACGTCGCGGCAACCTACGACAACGTCCAGATCATCGACTGGTACGGCGAGAGCGCCGGC
Organism: Thermophilibacter sp. ET337; assembly: GCF_024733715.1. Taxonomy (NCBI): domain Bacteria; kingdom Bacillati; phylum Actinomycetota; class Coriobacteriia; order Coriobacteriales; family Atopobiaceae; genus Thermophilibacter; species Thermophilibacter sp. ET337. The sequence goes on from NZ_JANRHO010000012.1 coordinate 21,465, forward strand.
CACGACGAGTACTTCTGGGACGACGGCACGCACCTTCGCCCCGAGGGCGGCGAGGCCTACGTCATGATGCTGCGCCGCGCGATCACGGGACGATAGGGTCCTTTCTCGACGGGCGCCGGCGCTTAGCCTTCGCCGCAATCATCCCGGTTTGTCGTGATTTCAAAAAAAGTCGTGCCATGCGGTGCGAGTTCTGATAAGATGCTCTAGCGCAAGCAAGGGCGATTGGCTCAGGGGTAGAGCACTTCCTTCACACGGAAGGGGTCGCTGGTTCGAATCCAGCATCGCCCACCATTGGGGATATAGCTCAGTTGGGAGAGCGCGTGACTGGCAGTCACGAGGTCAGGGGTTCGAACCCCCTTATCTCCACCATGACAGATCAGGCCGTCGGGCACCTGCCCGACGGCCTTTTTCGTCTCATGCCCCGGCGCCTCGGCGGCAATGTCCATGCGCTCGCGCGGTCTCATCCGCGGTTGTAGGTCGATTTTGGGAACTCCCCTCGTATGGGCTGCCCGGGCCACGACAAAACGGCAGGTACTGAAATGGCATGTCGCCGGTAGTACTTCGGTGCCCCGCAAAAAACTGCCTACAACGCAACGCGCTCGCGCGGAGGGCGCCGCATCAAGGCCTCGTGCGCGTCACAGAGCGCATGCTCCGCCCCCGCCCGCCCCGCGGAAGCGATAAGAGAACGTTCCCACCCCGTCTTCGCCCGCTCGGGGAAAACATCGCCCGCAGCAGAGCGCCGCGTCATAGAATGTGCCCGATATGATAACGTTCCCACACTCCGGGACCTGAGAGAGGGGCCGAGAGGATGCCAAGAAAGAACGCCCCGGGCGCGACCTCTGCCGACGAGGTCTTTCTCCGTCGCCTGCGTCGTCACCACGACGAGCTTCGCTGGCTCTACATGGAGCTCTACGACAACGCGGACATGTTCGGCGAGCTCGTGAGCCAGCTGCGCCGCTTCTACGACGAGCGCCCCGACGCCCTGCGCGCCCTCGACGCCGAGCGCGAGGCGCAGGGCGCGTGGTATCGCAGCCGCGACCTGCTTGGCATGCAGATGTACGTCGACAACTTCGCCGGCAACCTCAAAGGCGTCGAGGACCGCCTCGACTATCTCGAGCGCGTGGGCGTCAACTACCTGCACCTCATGCCGTTTCTCGACACGCCCGCGGACAGAAGCCGCTCCGACGGCGGCTATGCGGTCAGCGACTTTCGCCGCGTGAAGCCCGAGCTCGGCACGATGGAGGACCTCTCCCGCCTCGCGAGGAAGTGCCACGGCCGCGGCATCAGCCTCTGCATGGACTTCGTCATGAACCACACCTCCGACGAGCACGAGTGGGCGCGCCGCGCCCGCGCCGGCGAGGGCGAGTACATGAGCCGCTACTTCTTCGTGCGCGACCAGGGCGTCATCGACCGGTACACGCGCGACGTCCCCCAGGTCTTCCCCACCACCGCGCCGGGCCACTTCACGTACCTCCCCGAGCTCGGCCAGAGCGTGATGACCCAGTTCTATCCCTACCAGTGGGACCTCAACTACCGCAACCCGCGCGTCTTCAACGAGATGATGTACAACTTCCTCTACCTGGCCAATCAGGGAATGGACATCATCCGCATCGACGCCGTCCCCTACATCTGGAAGCAGCTCGGCACCAACTGCCGCAACCTCCCGCAGGTTCACACCATCGTGCGCATGATGCGCATGATCGGCGAGATCGTGTGCCCAGGCATCGTGCTGCTGGGCGAGGTCGTCATGGCGCCCGTCGAGGTGGTCCCCTACTTTGGCACCGTCGAGAAGCCCGAGTGCCACATGCTCTACAACGTGACCACGATGGCGACCACCTGGAACGCCGTGGCCTGCCAGGACACGCGCCTGCTTCGCGGCCAGCTCGAGGCTGTCTGCGGCCTGCCGCGCGAGTACACCTTCCTCAACTACCTGCGCTGCCACGACGACATCGGCTGGGGCCTCGACTACGTGACGCTCTCGGCCTGGGGCATGCAGGAGGTCCCGCACAAGGCCTACCTCAACCGCTACTTCCAGGGCCTCGAGCCCGGCAGCACGAGCCGCGGCGAGCTCTACAACGCGGACCCCGTGACGGGCGACGCGCGCTTCTGCGCGACCACGGCCTCCATGTGCGGCGTCGAGGCGGCGGGCTTCGAGGGCGACGAGGCGGCCATGGAGGTGGCCGTGCGCAAGGACGTGACGCTGCACGCCTACCTGCTCGCCCAGTCGGGGCTCCCTATTGTCTACAGCGGTGACGAGGTCGCCCAGGTCAACGACTACTCCTACAAGGACGACCCCGAGCGCGCGGAGGACTCCCGCTACATCCACCGCGGCCGCTTCGACTGGTCGCTCGTCGACCGGGCCGACGAGCCGGGCACGGTGCAGGCGCGCGTCTTCTCCGCGCTCCGCGCGCTCGAGGCCGTCCGTCGCGCGCAGGAGGTCTTCGACGCCGGCGCGGAGGTCACGATCGTCGACTACAGCGACCCGGCCGTCCTGTGGATCCGCCGCCGCGCGGGCGAGAAGACCCTCGACGCCGTCTTCAACTTCTCGGGCGAGGACCGGACGCTCTGGATGCCCGCGCTGGCCATGTACGAGGACCTCGTCACCGGCGCCGCGGCCGAGTTCCAGACCTTCGAGCTCGCCGCCTGGGACTTCCGCTGGTACCTGAGCGCCTAGCCGCCGTCCGCGCGCGGTCCGCCGTCGCGCCGCCGCGCCTCACGCCAGGCCGTACCGCTCCATCTGGGCGAGGACCAGCTCCGCGCGGGCCCACGCGAGCGCGGGGTCCGCGGAGAGCGCGCTCGGCGCGTTGGGCAGCCCCGCCATCAGGGCGCACTCGCCCTCGGTCATCTGGGACGGCTCCTTGCCCAGGTACCCGCGGGCGGCCGGCCCGATGCCCGTGCGGCCGTCGCCGAAGTAGGACGTGTTGACGTAGAGCTCGAGGATCTCGTCCTTCTCGTAGCGCGCCTCGAGGTCGAGGGCCAGCAGCAGCTCGGCGACCTTGCGGCTGAAGTCCTTCTCCTGCGTGAGGAAGAGGTTCTTTGCGAGCTGCTGGGTGATCGTGGAGCCGCCCTGCTCGAGCGAGAGCGTGGTGAGGTCGTGCCAGGCGGCGCGGCAGATGGCTATGACGTCGAAGCCGGGGTGCTCGTAGAAGCGGTGGTCCTCGATGGCCACGACCGCCCTCAGGTAGAAGTCGGGGAGCTCCTCGACGCGGACGTAGCCCTCCGCCGAGCGCGCCTCCTCGACCGCCTCCTCGACAGGCCGCTCGGCAAGGACGTCTCGATAGAGCGCATAGCCCCGCACGGCCACGATGGCGGCCGCGACGGCGCCGATGGCGACAAGGACGAGAAGAACGCGCCGAACGACCCTCAGAACCGCTCTCATGGCCTCGCACCTCCCTTTGCTTGGTCCATTGTACGGTGCCGAAGGCGCGGCCGACAGGGCTCGCCCTTATCGGCAGGTGACGATTTCGCAAGGCGCCGCGCGCGCGGCGACGTCGTGACGCGCAAAAAAGCTCAGAGACCCGAATGGCCTCTGAGCTGGTCTTTTGGTGGGCCCAGCAGGATTCGAACCTGCAACCCAGGGATTATGAGTCCCCTGCGCTAACCGTTGCGCCATGAGCCCGTGATATGAAAAAGGCGGCGACCGAAGCCGCCGCCAGCAATTTCATGGTGGAGATAAGGGGGTTCGAACCCCTGACCTCGTGACTGCCAGTCACGCGCTCTCCCAACTGAGCTATATCCCCGTGCGTTGGTGCGAAGAGAATATTACCAGAGTGAGCGATGCGGTCAACCCCCAATTTTGATTTTGTCGCGGCGTCGCCGGGCGCCCGCGCCTCCCCTACCCCCAGAGCATCTCGCGCGAGATCCGTGCCACGGAGGACGCGCCGCACATCTCCATGGCGTCGGCGAGCTCGGAGCGCAGCTCGCGGAGGTAGGCGCGCACGCCGTCCTCTCCCCCGCCAAAGGCGGCCACCACGAAGGGGCGGCAGACGAGGCAGCCGCGGGCGCCCAGCGCGAGCGCGCGGAAGACGTCGAGGCCGCTGCGGATTCCGCCGTCCACGAGCACCTCGACCCCCTCGCCCGCGGCGTCGACGATGCCCGCAAGGACCTCGGCCGTGGCGGGCGTGCCGTCCAGGACGCGGCCGCCGTGGTTGGAGACCACGATCGCGTCCACGCCGGCATCCGCCGCCCGGAGCGCGGCACGCTCAGTCATGACGCCCTTGAGCACGAAGCGCGCGCCCGCGTCGTGGCAGCGCGCGGCGACCCGCGCGATCTGGTCGGCCGACTTGGCGCCCGCTGGCGGCTGCTGGCCGCGCAGGAAGGGCAGGCCCGCGGCGTCGATGTCCATGGCGACGGCGGCGGGGCGCGCCGAGAGCGCCTCGTTGAGCTTGCGCGAGAGCGTGGCGTCGTCCCAGGGCTTGACCGTGGGGACGCCGGCGCCGCCAAGCGAGCCCACCAGGCCGCACGCCTCGGTCATGATGGAGGCGTCGAGGCCGTCGCCGGTCCAGGCGAGCGTGTCCTCGGCGGCCGCCGCCTCGAGCACGCAGCGGTTGTAGCCCACGGTGTCGTACCTCTCGCCATAGTGGCGCTGGACGTCGCCCACGGGGCCGACCATCACCGGCAGCGAGAGCTCGCGCCCGAGCACCGTGGCGCGCGTGTCCGCGGAGAAGGTCTCGTGCAGCGTGTCCATGTTCACGCGCAGGGCCTGCCAGGCCTCCCAGTTGCGGTGCGCCACGCGCCCGACGCCCTTGTCGCCAGGTCCTGGCATGACGCCGGCGCATGCGCGCCCGTCGCAGACGGGGCACGCGCGGCAGTGGGGCCCGATGTTGCCGCGCGCGGCGGCCGCGAGCTCTGAGTAGGTCATGGGACGTCCTTTCGATACAAGAGTGCCCCGGCGAGAGGGGCCGGGGCACGCGGGGTCACGGCTTAGGCGCGGGCGGGGACGACGCGCTCGGAGATCCAGGAGACGAGCTCGTCCATCGGCACGTCGAGGCGCTCGCCGGTCTCGCGGACCTTGACCTCGGCCATGCCGGCGGCGACGCCTCGCTTGCCCAGGATCACCTGGTACGGGATGCCGATGAGGTCGGCGTCGGCGAACTTGACGCCCGGGCGCTCCTTGCGGTCGTCGAGAAGCACCTCGATCTCGGCGGCGGAGAGCTCCTCCACGACCTTCTCGGCCACCGGGGCCACCACGTCGTCGCCCACGGCCAGCGGCACGACCTCGACCTCGTAGGGCGCCACGCAGACGGGCCAGCAGATGCCGTGCTCGTCGTTGTGCTGCTCCACGACGGCGGCCAGCGTGCGGGAGACGCCGATGCCGTAGCAGCCCATGAGGAAGGGACGCTCGACGCCGTCCTCGTCGGCGAAGGTGGCTCCCATGGACTCGGAGTATTTGGTGCCGAGCTGGAAGACCTGCGAGATCTCGATGCCGCGGGCGCTCTTGAGGGCCGCGCCGCAGTGCGGGCAGGGGTCGCCGGCCTTCACGCTCACGAGGTCGGCCCACTCGTCGACCTCAAAGTCGCGGCCCGGACGGGCGCCCGTGAAGTGGTAGTCGACCTCGTTGGCGCCGCAGGTCCACGACACGCTCTCGCGCAGCGACTCGTCGCAGACCAGGCGCACGCCCTCAGGCAGGCCCACGGGCCCGATGAAGCCCTTGTGCAGGCCGGCGAGCTCGAGCTCCTCGTCGCTCATGAGGTGGTAGGCGCCAAAGAGCTTGCCCGCCTTGATCTCGTTGAGCTCGTGGTCGCCGGGGACGATGGCGACGACGCTCGTGCCGTCCTCGGCCACGAGCGCGAGCGACTTGCGCGTGCCGTTCTCGGGGAAGCCGAAGAACGCGGCCACGTCCTCGATGCTGCCGAGGCCCGGGGTGTGGACCTTCTCGAGCGTGCCGTCGCCGGGACCCTCGGTCACGGGGACCTTGGTCGCGGCGGCCTCGACGTCGGCCGCGAAGCCGCAGTCGCAGTAGACGAGCTCGGCCTCGCCGGAGTCGGCGAGCGCCATGAACTCGACGGAGGTGTCGCCGCCGATCTGGCCGGAGTCGGCCACGACGGGCAGCGCGTAGATGCCGCAGCGCTCGGCGATGCGGGCGTAGGCGGCCTTCTCCTGCTCGTAGCACTCCTGCAGCGACTCCTGCGTCGCGGAGAAGCTGTAGGCGTCCTTCATGATGAACTCGCGGCCGCGCATGAGGCCAAAGCGCGGGCGCATCTCGTCACGGAACTTGTCCTGGATCTGGTAGAGCGTGCAGGGCAGCTGCTTGTAGGAGCGCAGCTCGTTCTTCACGAGGTCGGTGAAGGTCTCCTCGTGCGTGGGGCCGAGGGCGAACTCGCGGCCGTGGCGGTCGGCGATGCGCATGAGCTCGGGGCCGTAGGCGTCCCAGCGCCCGGACTCGTGCCAGAGCTCGGCGGGCGTGAGGATGGGCACCATCATCTCCTGGGCGCCGATGCCCTCCATCTCGTCGCGGATGACGGCCTCGATCTTGCGGATCGAGCGCCAGGCGAGCGGCAGGTAGCTGTAGAGGCCGGCGGCCGTCTTGCGGATCATGCCGGCGCGCAGCAGCAGGCGATGGCTCGCGAGCTCGGCCTCGGCGGGGTCCTCCTTGAGCGTGGGGGCGTAGAGCTGGGACATCTTCTGATAACGCTTCACGTGCGTATCCCTTCTGTTCAACGTGCAACGCCCATGATTCTACGACATACGGCCGAGAAGAACGGTCGAGGCCGCAACTCAACCTCCGCCTGCCCGGCGGGGCCAACCCCGGCGCTCGGACAGTCCTCGCTCGCTGCGGAACTCGCGGCGGGGGTTGGCCCCGCCGGGCAGGCGGCCAAGACGTCACGCCATCGAGAGTTGCGCTTGGTTGACGTAGGCCCAGCGGCGACCGCATATGTCCCGCCGCGAGTTCTTGCCGAGCGTCCTTCTCGGCAAGCTGTCTGAGCGCCGGGGCATATGCGGCCACCGCTGGGCAGGGCGTTCTAGGTGAAGCGCCGCTCGATCTCGGCGAAGAGCTCGTCGACGGCGTCCGCCTCGTCGACGGTGCGGATCTTTTCGCCCGCGGCGAACAGCACCGCCTTCCCGCGGCCGCCCGCGAGGCCGATGTCGGCGCCCTTGGCCTCGCCGGGGCCGTTCACCACGCAGCCCATGACGGCAACGGTGATGGGCGCGCGCACGCCGGCCAGGCGCCGCTCGACCTCGGCGGCGACGCCCATGAGGTCCCACTGGCAGCGGCCGCAGGTGGGGCAGCTCACGAGCTCGGGGCGCAGGCGGCGCAGCCCCACGGCGGAGAGCAGGTCCCAGGCCACGTGGACCTCCTCGACCGGGTCGGCCGTGAGCGAGAGGCGCATGGTGTCGCCGATGCCCTCCATGAGCAGGGCCCCGACGGCGGCGGCGTTCTTGACGGTGCCCTGGCGGGCGGTGCCGGCCTCGGTGACGCCGATGTGGAGCGGGACGTCGGGCAGCTCGCGGGAGAGGGCGCGGTTGACCTCGACGGTCGTGGGGACGCCGTGGGCCTTGGCGGAGAGCACGATATCGCGGAAGCCGCGCTCGCGGAAGTGCGCGACGAACGAGGAGGCGGAGCCCACGAGCTTCTCGACCTGCGTGAGGTCGGGCCGCTCGGCGTAGGCGGGGTCGAGCGAGCCGGCGTTGACGCCGATGCGGATGGGGATGCCCGCCTGCCCCGCCTCGTCGATGACCGCGTCGACGCGGTCCCAGCTGCCGATGTTGCCGGGGTTGACGCGCAGCGCCGCGGCCCCGCGCCGGCAGGCCTCGATGGCGAGGAGATGGTCGAAGTGGATGTCGGCGACCACGGGCAGCGGGGAGTCGGCGCAGATGCGCTCGAAGCCGTCGAGCGCGCCGGCGTCGGGGACGGCCACGCGCACGATCTCGCAGCCCGCCTCCGCGAGCCGGCCGATCTGCTCGAGCGTGGCCTGGGCGTCGGAGGTGGGCGTCGTGCACATGGACTGGACCGAGACGGGGGCGCCCCCGCCCACGGGGACCTCCCCCACCATGACCCGGCGCGTCAGCTCGCGCGGCGCGGGGCGCGCGTTGTTCTCGCTCATGGAATCACCTAGCCGATCACAAAGCGGACGAGGTCGTTTTTGAGGACGACGACAAAGACGAAGAGCATGAAGGCCACGCCGACGTAGCTCAGGCCGAGCTGGACGCGCTGGGGCAGCGGGCGCCTGATGACGAGCTGGATGAGCTCGATCAAGATCTTGCCCCCGTCGAAGGGCGGCACGGGGATGAGGTTCATGAAGCCGAGCGACATCGAGAGCGCCGCGGCGAGGATCAAAAGCGAGGAGAGGCTCTCGGAGGCCGCCTCGGAGGCCATCGCCGAGATGCCGACGACCGAGCTCGACTGGTCGAGGACCTCCATCGTGTGGCTCGGGTTGAGCAGCTGCGCCACGTAGGAGGCGACCTGGCCGGTGTAGTCAAAGGTGGCCTGGACGGCCTGGGCGGGCGTCAGGCGATAGCTCGCCACCGAGGAGAGGATGCCAAAGAGCTCGGTCGCCTCGCCGTCCGGCAGGTCGACGAGGGTCGTGCGCTGCTGGCCGTCGCGCTCGAAGGTGAGCTCGAAGTCGGTGCCGCTCGAAAGATAGGGCTCGAGCGCCTCGACGAGACCGTTCCAGGTGCTGACCTCGGTGTCGCCGACGGCGGTGATCTGGTCGCCGGCGGCAAGGCCGGCGGCCTCGGCGGGGGTGCCCTGCTCGACGCCGCCGATGACGCTCACGTCGGGAACGTAGCTGAACTCGCGCACCATGTACGAGCAGGTGATGATCGCAAAGGCGAGGACGATGTTGACGAGCGGGCCGGCCACCAGCATGACGATGCGCTTGAGCGCGCCCACGCCGAGGTAGGTGCGCGAGCGCTCGTGGGCGAGGAACTCCTCCGGCGTCATGCCGGTGTCGTGGGGCTGGCCGGCGGCGGTGGAGCCGGGCAGCGCGAAGTCGTGGCCCCGGTCGTACTCGGTGAGGTGGGCGCCGTCGCGCGGGGTCGTCTCGAAGGCGGCGGGCCAGGTGCTCTGGGAGGGCTTCTCGCCGAGCTCGGCGTCGTAGTAGGGGCGGATCGCGGCCCAGTCGCTCAGGGTGGCGAGCAGGTCGTAGGCGCGGTCGACGTCGCAGCCGAGCTCCTCGGCGACCTCTTCGGCGCGCACGCGGCCCCGCCTGGTGACGAGGTCGAGGGCGGGCGCGAGCAGCTCGTCGTCTGTGCCCTCCATGCCGCAGATGCGGGTGTAGCCGCCAAGAAGGATAGGCGTCACGCCAAACTCGGTGCCCACCGAGCGGCTCTTGCGAGAGAGCCTGAGCGGGCAGGGCAGGCCGAGGAAGAACTCGGTCGCGCGCACGCGCAGGGCGCGGGCGGCGAGGTAGTGGCCGCCCTCGTGGACGAAGACGAGGGCGGAGAGGACCAGAAGCCCCCAGAAGACGGCTGAGAGAAAGCCGATGAGCGCGGTCAAATGCGAACCTCCATGAGCTCGGCGCGGGCCAGCTCTCGGGCGCGTGCGTCCACCTCGTCGAGCTGCGAGACCGACTCTACCCGCTCGACGGGCGTGCGTCCCATGACGGCGGCGACGACGCGCTCGATGTCGAGGAAAGAGCACAAACCTTCGCGGAAGGCGGCGTTGGCGACCTCGTTGGCGGCGTTCATCGCGCAGGGCAGCGTGCCGCCGGCACGCCCCGCCTCGCGGGCGAGCGCGAGGCAGCCAAAGGCCCGCTCGTCGGCCTCGCCAAACGTGAAGGGGTCCTCCGCGCACCAGTCCACACGGCGCGCCGTGGCCTCCCAGCGCTCGGGGTAGCTGAGCGCGTACTGGATCGGCGCGCGCATGTCCGAGCTGCCGAGCTGGGCCTTGACGACCCCGTCGACGAACTCGACCATCGAGTGGATCTTGCTCTGGCGGTGCACGAGGACGCGGATGGCGTCGACTGGCTGGTCGAAGAGGTGGTGCGCCTCGATGACCTCGAGGCCCTTGTTCATGAGGGTCGAGCAGTCGATCGTGATTTTGGCGCCCATGGTCCAGGTGGGGTGCGCGAGCGCCTCGGCGGCCGTGACGCGGGCGAGCTCGTCTCTGGTGCGGCCGTAGAAGGGGCCGCCCGAGCAGGTGAGCCAGATGCGCGCGACGTCCTCGGGCTTCTCCCCCACCAGGCACTGGAAGATGGCGCTGTGCTCGGAGTCGACGGGCAGCAGCCTGCCCGGGCGCGCGAGCGGCATGAGCAGGTCGCCCCCGCACACGATCGACTCCTTGTTGGCGTAGGCGAGCGACTTGCCGGCGAGAAGGGCGGCGTGGCCGGCGTGGATGCCGGCAAATCCCACGAGGGCGTTCACCACCACGTCGACGTCGGGCAGCGTCGCGAGCTCGGTGACGGCCTCGGGTCCGCTGCCGAGCGCGCAGCCCGCGGGAAGCTCCCCGAGCACGGGGTCGGCCGCGTGGGCGGGGTCGGCGACGGCCACGTGGGCCGCGCCGAACTCCCGGGCGGCGGCGACGAGCGCGCCTGTCGAGGAGCTCACGGAGAGCGCGACCACGCGGAGCCTGTCGGGGTGGCGGCGGCAGACGTCGAGGGTCTGGGTGCCGATGGAGCCGGAGCAGCCGAGAACGGCCACGCGCAGCGGCTCGCCGTGGCGCGCCGGCTCGCCGGCGCGGCTCATCTCTGTCACAGGATGCCTCCAAAGCGAAGCAGGAAGAACGCGGCCATGCCGCCGAAGAGCATGGAGTCGCTGCGGTCGAGCAGCCCGCCGTGCCCGGGGATGAGGTTGCCGGAGTCCTTGACGCCCGCGCCGCGCTTGATGCGCGACTCGAACAGGTCGCCAAAGACGGCGGCGATGCCGACGACCAGACCGCATCCCGCGGCGAGCGCGACGTCGAGGGTCGGCACCAAGAACAGCGTCACCAGCACCCACACGAGCACCGAGCCCACGAGGCCGCCGACGAAGCCCTCGACGCTCTTGCTGGGCGAGATGCGCGGAGCGAGCTTGTGCGCGCCGATCGCCGAGCCCACGAAGTAGGCCATGGCGTCGTTACCCCAGATGGAGAGCATGACGGTGAGGGCGAGCAGCGCGCCGGTGAGGCCGGCGTCGGAGGCGCGGATGAGCACGACGCTCGAGAAGGCGAGCGAGGTGTAGACGGGGCCGAACGCGGTGACCGCGACGTCGGCGATGTTGGCGCGCGGCGTGAGGACGTACCAGACCGCGCAGGCCATGAGCAGCATGAAGATCACAAGCGTGAGGGCGAGAAGCCCGTTGGCGTAGGCGGCCAGCGGGAACAGCAGCGCCGCGGCGAGGCCCACGACCTCGTTGGGCATGCGGCCGCCCATGCGGCAGATGCGGAAGAACTCGGAGCAGCACAGCCACGCCTCGGCGGCGATGAGGACCGTGGTCGTGACCGGTCCCACGAACAGGCACACGAGGGTGGCAAGGGCGTAGATCGCGCCCGACATGGTGCGGGTGAGCAGGCGCTCGGCCGAGCTCCTGGCCTTCTGGCCCTTGAGGTCCCCGGCGGCGCGCGCCTCCTCCTTCGAGGCGCGGCGGTCCTCGAGGCGCTCGATCTGGCGGTCGAGGCCGGCGGACGCGTTCTTGTCGGCTCTCTTGGTCATGAGGCCACCACTCCCCCGAAGCGGCGCGAGCGCCCCTGGAAGGCGGCGACGGCCCTCAGGAACTCCCAGCGGTCGAAGTCGGGCCAGAGGGTGGGCGTCACGTAGAACTCGGTGTAGGCGAGCTGCCACAGGAGGTAGTTGGAGAGGCGCATCTCGCCGGAGGTGCGGATGAGCAGGTCCGGGTCGGGCAGGCCTGCGGTGTAGAGGTGCTCCGACACCGCGCGCTCGTCGACGCCCGCGGGGTCGATCAGGCCCTGGGCCGCCTCGAGGGCGATCTGGCGCGCGGCGCGGGCGATCTCGGCACGCGAGCCGTAGTTGACCGCGAGCGCGAAGGTCATGCCGTCGTGGTCGGCTGTCTCGTCGAGGCCGCGCTGGAAGACCGTGCGCGTGCGCTCGGGGAGCGCGTCGATGTCGCCGAGGAAGCGCAGGCGGACGTTCTCCTGGTGGAAGAGCGGGAGCTCCTTCACCAGCGTCGTCGCGAACAGGTGCATCAGCAGGTCGACCTCGTGCTGGGGGCGCCTCCAGTTCTCGGTCGAGAAGGCGTAGACGGAGAGCGCGTCGAGCCCGAGCCGCACGCTCGTGGTCACGGCCTCCCGCAGCGAGTCGACGCCGGCGACGTGCCCGCGCGAGCGGTCGAGCCCGCGGGCCGTGGCCCAGCGTCCGTTGCCGTCCATGATGATCGAGACGTGCGCGGGGATGCGGTCGAGGTCGATGTCGCCGAGGGAGATGTCCTCGGGCGCGTCGGCGTAGTAGGCGCGGAGCTTTTCGGTGTCGAGGCGCACTAGATCTCCATCACCTCGGCGCTCTTGGCCTTGAGCAGCTCGTCGATCTTGGCGACGTAGGAGTCGGTGACCTTCTGGACGGCCTTCTTCTCGCGGGACTGCTCGTCGTCGGAGAGCTCCTCGTCGCGCTCGATCTTGCCGTTGACGTCGCGACGGACGTTGCGGACGGAGACGCGGGCCTCCTCGGCGAGCTCCTTGCACTCCTTGACGAGCTCGCGGCGGCGCTCCTCGGTGGGCTTGGGGAACGGCAGGCGGATCGAGACGCCGTCGTTGGAAGGCGTGATGCCGAGGTCAGAGCTCTCGATGGCCTTCTCGATGGCGCGCAGGGCGCTCTTGTCCCACGGCTCCACCACGAGCATGGAGGCCTCGGGGACCTTGATGCCGGCGAGCTGGGTGATCGGCGTGGGCTGGCCATAGTAGTCGACCATGATCGGGGCGAGGATCTGCGCGTTGGCGCGGCCGGTGCGGACGCGTGCGAAGTTGGCCTTGAGCGTGTCGAGGCACTTGGCCATGTTCTTCTCGGCGCGGTCGGTGTAGGTGCTCATTGTCTAGTCCTCCTCGACGACGGTGGTTCCGACGTTGTCTCCGCTGACGGCCTTCATGAAGACGCCGGGCTGCTTGATGTCAAAGACCATGATGGGCATCTTGTTGTCGTGGCACAGCGCCGTGGCGGTGGCGTCCATGACCTTGAGGTCGCGGTTGAGGACCTCGCGGTACGAGATGGTGTCGAAGCGCCTGGCGTCGGGGTTGGTGCGCGGGTCGGCGTCGTAGATGCCGTCGACGTTGGTGGCCTTCATGAGCACCTCGGCGTTGATCTCGCAGGCGCGCAGGGCCGCGGCGGTGTCGGTGGTGAAGTAGGGGTTGCCGGTGCCGGCGGCGTAGATGGTGATGCGGCCCTTCTCGAGGTGGCGGATCGCGCGGCGGCGGATGTAGGGCTCGGCGATCTGGCGCATCTCGATGGCGCTCATGACGCGGCAGTCCATCCCGTTGCGCTCGAAGCAGTCCTGGAGCGAGAGCGAGTTGATCACGGTGGCAAGCATGCCCATGTTGTCGCCCTGGGCGCGGTCCATGCCCGCGGCGGCGCCGGCCAGGCCGCGGAAGATGTTGCCGCCGCCCACGACGATGGCCACCTGCACGCCGGCCTCCCAGACCGGCTTGATCTCCTCGGCGAGCCGCTGCGGGACCGCCGGGTCGATGCCGTAGGCCTGGTCCCCCATGAGGGCCTCGCCCGAGAGCTTGAGAAGAACGCGCTGATACTTGATGTTTGCGTCAGACAAGCCGACCTCCACTCCTCGTTGTGCGCTCCCGTGATTCTACCAGAGCGCGCGGGCCGTGCCGCCGGTGCGTGCGCGACCGCTCTCGCTTCTCACGCGAGCGGGCGCGGGAGAGAAGGACCTGCGGCAGCAAAAGGGGCCGGCGATCGTTCGCCGGCCCCCGCAAGAGCTCTGGGTTGCGCGCTACTCGCCGAACGTGTAGCGGACGAAGCTCATGACCTCGACGTCGTCGCCGAGGGACTTGCTCACGTTCTTGGCGAGCTGGCCGATGGTGAGGGAGCTGTCCTTGACGAACTCCTGCTCGGTGAGGACGCTCTCCTTGAAGTACTTCTCGAGACGGCCCTGGGCCATCTTCTCCTGGATGGCCTCCGGCTTGCCGGACTCGGCGGCCTGAGCCTTGTAGATGGAGAGCTCGTGCTCGATGACGTCGGCGGGGACGTCGTCGCGGCGGGCGGCCACGGGCGCGGCGGCGGCGACCTGCATGGCAACGTCGTGCGCGAAGGTCTTGAACTCGTCGGCCTGGGCGGTCTCGGCCTTGCCGAGCTTGAAGGTCACGATGTCGGCGAGCTTGCCGCCCAGGTGGACGTAGCTACCGAGGGCGCCCTCGTCGGCGGTGACGCGCTGGAAGCGGGCGATCTTCATGTTCTCGCCGATGACGTGGATCATCTCGGTGAGCTCGGCGTCGACGGTGGAGGCGCCCATCGCGCAGGCCTTGAGGGCGTCGACGTCGGCGGGGTCGTTCTCGGCGACGACCTTGGCGAGCTCGAGCGCGAAGCCGGTGAACTTGGGGTTGGTGCCCACGAAGTCGGTCTCGCAGGTGAGCTCGAGGATGGCGCCGAGCTTGGAGTCCTCGGAGACGTAGGTGGCGATGGTGCCCTCATTGGTGTCGCGGCCGGCGCGCTTGACGGCCTTGGCGACGCCCATGGTGCGGAGGATGTCGACGGCCTTGTCGATGTCGCCATCGGCCTCGACGAGGGCCTTCTTGCACTCCATCATCGGGGAGTCGGTCATCTCGCGGAGCTGCTTGACGAGGGCGGCGGTAACCTGTGCCATGGTGGTTCTCCTCTTGGTCGTGGGTTCGTTACTCGGCGGCGGGAGCCTCGGCCTCGGCCGGGGCAGCCTCGACGGCGGGCTCGGTGGTGCCGGCGGCCATCTCCTCGGCCGTGATCTGCTCCTTGCCGGAGCCGGCGAGGACGGCGTCGGCGGCGAGCTCGCACATGAGGGAGACGGAGCGGATGGCGTCGTCGTTGGCGGGGATGCCGTAGTCGATGACGTCGGGGTCGGAGTTGGTGTCGAGCAGGCTCACGACGGGGATGTGGAGGCGGTTGGCCTCACGGATGGCGATCTCCTCGCGCTTGGAGTCGACGACGAAGATGGCCTGCGGAAGGGCGGTCATGGTGCGGGCGCCGCCGAGGTTGGCCTGCAGCTTGTCGAGCTCCTTGCCGAGCACCGCCTGCTCCTTCTTGGGGAGAAGGGCCATGCGGCCGTCCTCGACCATGGCCTCGAGCTCCTCCATGCGCTGGATGCGGGAGCGGATGGTCACGAAGTTGGTGAGCATGCCGCCGAGCCAGCGCTGGTTGATGTAGGGCATGCCGCAGCGCTCGGCCTGGGCCGCGATGGGCTCCTGGGCCTGCTTCTTGGTGCCGACGAACAGCACGGTGCCGCCCTTGGCCGCGGTCTCCTTGAGGAAGGTGTAGGCCTTGTCGGCCCCGAGCATGGTCTGCTTGAGGTCGAGGATGTAGATGCCGTTGCGCTCGCCGAAGATGTAGGACTTCATCTTCGGGTTCCAGCGACGGGTCTGGTGGCCGTAGTGGCAGCCGGCGTCGAGCAGGGTCTGGATAGTGATCTTAGCCATGGTAACCTCCTGTGGTTGGTCCTCCGCGCGAGTCATCCCCGCTTCGCCACCCAGGACCTGGCTGAGAGCCCTGGGCACCACGGCGGGCGGGTCGTCGCGCGTGCGAGATGGTGCCGCGCGGTCACGCGACATGCCGTGCTTGTGCACAACGAATAGGTAGTATAGCGGGCGGCCTGCGCCTTGTCGAGGGCTTCACGCGCCGCTCACAGGCTCTTCTCTGCGACCCAAATCCTCGATTGGGTCGGCGCCGCGCCCGCACTCGATGCTCGCACTCGTGGGTGCGCTCATCGAGTGCGGACGGTTTAGGGCCCGAGGCGCATCGAGTGCGCGGCCCTTCTAGGCCACTGTCGCCAAGTGCGCGCATCCAGTGCGCCCCGGCCCGCACTGGATGCGCCGGGCGAGAAGTGCGGGCGCGCTCCCGGCGGACGTCGCCGAGTGAGGTTGAGCCCGTCCGTCAGGACGGGCGGCGCGTCAGGCGCGCGGGTGGGCACGGGCGGCGGCCTCGCGGAGGCGCTCGACGGAGAGGTGCGTGTAGACCTGGGTCGTGGAGAGGCTCTCGTGGCCGAGAAGCTCCTGGACGCTCCTCAGGTCAGCGCCGCCGCCGAGCAGCTCGGTGGCGAAGGTGTGCCGCATCGCGTGGGGCGAGAGCGCGCCGTCGAGCCCGGCCTGCCGCACGCGCCGCTCGAAGACGGTGCGCAGCGCGTCGGCGCTCATGGGGTTTCCCCGCGTCGAGAGGAAAAGCGCCTCCCCCGCCGCGTCCCCGCGGGCCGCGAGGTCCGGTCGGCCCTCGTCGAGGTAGCGCCGGGCCCAGTCGAGGGCGCTCTCGTAGACGGGGACGATGCGCTCCTTGGAGCCCTTGCCAAACAGGCGCGCCTGGCCGCGGGCGAAGTCGAGGTCGCCCACGCGAAGCGACGCCATCTCCGAGACGCGCGCGCCGGTCGCGTAGAGCAGCTCGAGGAAGGCGCGGTCGCGAAGGCCCACGGGGCCGTCCGCGAGGCAGGAGTCGAGAAGGGCGCCCGCGTCCGCGTCGCTCATGGTCCTCGGGAGCGACCGGGGCACCTTGGGGCTCGCGAGCGCGGCGACGGTCCCGTCGTCGCAGAGCCCCTCGCGCGCCATCCAGCGGAAGAGCCCGCGCAGCGACGAGAGGTGGCGGTTGACGGTCCGCGGCGAGTAGCCGGCGCGCGTCAGCTCTGCGAGGTAGGCGCGCAGCTCGCGGTGGGACGCCGTCAGGGGGGCAACGCCGCGCCGCCGCGCCCAGGCGAGGTAGGCCTCGAGGTCGCAACGGTAGCCCCGGACGGTGTGCGGCGAGAGGTTGCGGACCGCCGCGAGGTGGTCGCAAAACGCCGGGATCGCGCGCTCGAGCGCGCGCTGCTCCGACTCGGCGCGCCCGCCCTGCCCGGCCGCCCCCATCAGGCGCCCGCGAGCAGGTCGGGGCGGCTCGCGAGGTAGGCGTCGAGGTCGGCCCTGGCGCGGGCGGCGAGCGCCTCGCGGCGGGCCGCCTTGTTGCGCGGGGGGTCCGCGAGCGGCGGCACGAGCCCGAAGTTGACGTGCATGGGCTGGTAGTCGGAGGTCGCCGGGTCGGTCGCGTAGGCCACGAGCGCGCCGAGGGCGCCCGTGGCGGGGAGCCTCACGGGCTCTTTTCCGGAGAGCTCGGCGGCGGTGTTGAGCGCGGCGAGCAGGCCGGAGGCGATGGCCTCGACGTACCCCTCGGTCCCCGTGATCTGGCCGGCGAGCCTGACGGAGGTTCCGGGGACGGCGAAGGTGGCGTCGAGCGCGCGGGGGGCGTCGACGAAGGAGTTGCGGTGCATGACGCCGTAGCGCAAAAACTCCGCCTCCCCCAGGCCGGGGATCATGCGAAAGACGCGGCGCTGCTCCGGCCAGGTGAGGTTGGTCTGGAACCCCACGAGGTTGTAGGCGGTGCGGGAGGCGTTCTCCGCCCGGAGCTGGACGGCGGCCCAGGGGCGCCGGCCCGTGCGCGGGTCGGTGAGGCCCACGGGCTTGAGCGCGCCGAAGCGCAGCGAGTCGTGCCCCGTGCGGGCGACCTCCTCGACCGGCTGGCACGCGCAGAAGAGGTCCGCCTGCTCGAAGTCGCGCGCGATCACGCGCTCGGCGCCCAGGAGCGCCCCCATGAAGGCGTCGTACTCCTCGCGGGTCATCGGGCAGTTGAGGTAGTCGCCGCTCCCCTCCTCGCCGTAGCGCGACTGCTCGAAGACGAGCGAGCGGTCGAGGCTCTCGGCGTCGACGATCGGGGCGGCGGCGTCGAAGAAGCTCATGCGCTCGCCGCCCACGACCTCGGCGATGGCCGAGAAGAGCGCGTCTGAGCACAGCGGCCCCGCGGCGATGACGCAGGGGCCCTCGGGGATCGTCGTGACCTCCTCGCGTACGAGCTCGATCAGCGGGTCCGCGGCCACGCGCTCGGTGACGGCGCGCGAGAAGAGCTCGCGGTCGACGGCGAGCGCCCCGCCCGCCGGGACCGAGCACTCCCGCGCGATGCGCAAAAGCTCGCTTCCCAGCCGCTCGAGCTCCCACTTGAGCAGCCCCGCCGCGGTGTCGGGCTTGGTGGACTTGAGCGAGTTGGAGCAGACGAGCTCGGCGAGCCCGGCGCCGTGGTGGGCGGGCGAGGGCCTGGTCGGGCGCTGCTCGAAGAGCCTCACGCGAACGCCCCTGCGGGCGAGCTGCAGGGCGCACTCGCTGCCGGCGAGCCCGCCCCCCACCACCGTCACGACCTGTTCCATGTGCGTCCCTTCCGGCGCCCGGGCGCCAACGCGTCAACTCATCCCATTGTGCCCCAAGACGTAGGCCCGCGTGACGGAGTATCTTCCGTCGGGGAGCCGCTCGACCTGTCCGCGGGCCTCATAGTCCGTGAGGGTCCTCAGGACGGTGAGCACGCTCTCGCCCAGGCGCGCGGCGAGCTCGTCGGGCCGCGACGGCGAGGCCAGAAGCGCCCCGAGCACAGGTCCCGCCGCCTCCCTCCCCCACGCCTCCCGGAGCTCCGCGTACCCGTAGTCGAGCGACAGGGCCACCGAGAGCGACTGCTCGTCGGGGATGACGCGCGCCCCCTCCGCTATGAGCCGGTTGGTCCCCGCGGAGTTGGGCGAGAGGATCGACCCGGGGATGGCGTAGACGACCCTGCCGAGCTCCGCCGCGGCCTCGGCGGTGGAGAGCGTGCCCGAGCCGATGCCCGCCTCGGTCACCACCAAGACGCGCGAGAGGGCGGCTATGAGGGCGTTTCTCTTGGGGAAGACCCAGCGCCTCGGCCCCGCGCCCCAGCGCTCCGCGGAGACGACCGCCCCCGCGCGCACCGCGCCCTCGTAGACGTCGGCCGAGGAGAGTGGGTACACGACGTCCGCCCCGCACCCGGAGACCACGACGGTCCTCCCGCCGGCCGCGAGCGCGGCCGCCCCCGCGGCATGGTCGCACCCCATGGCGCCGCCGGAGACCACCGTCACCCCGTGGCGCGCGCCGGCGCGGGCGGCCATCTCGGCGATGGCGAGCCCGTAGGGCGTCGCTCGGCGCGCGCCAACCACCGAGAGGCACGGGCCCTCGAGCGCCGCGGGGTCTCCCCTGCCATAGAGCACCTCGGGCGGCCGCTCGAGGTCGAGAAGAGCCGCCGGGTAGCCGCTCTCACCCGGGCGAAGCTCCCATCCGTCGTCAGGTCGCGCCATGCTGCCTCACCTCATCCCATCGACCTCGACCGAAAGCCGAGTGCCTCGACGACGTCCTCCTCGCTCACGCGGTCGCGCCCCTCGAGGTCTGCGATCGTGCGCGCCACGCGTGCGACGCGCGCGATCGCGCGCCCGCCGAGTGCGAGCCCCTCGGCGAGCCCCTCGAAGGTCGCGCGGGCGCGGGGGTCGAGGGCGGCCTCGGCGATCGGGTCGGCCGCCCGGCGCGAGCGCGCCTCCCTCCGCTCGCGGAACTCCCGCGCCGCGGCGACGGCCTCGGCCATCTCGCTCGAGCCCAGGCCGCGCCGCCCCTCAATCACGCGCGACGAGCTCGGGCGGGCCACGTCGACCACCACGTCGATGCGGTCCATGAGCGGGCCGCCGATGCGCCCCTGGTACGCGGACACGCGGGCGGCGGAGCACGTGCACTCGTGGCCCGGGTCGCCGAGGTGGCCGCAGGGGCAGGGGTTGGCCGCCGCGACGAGCTGGAAGTCGCAGGGAAACGTGCAGACGCCGTCTGCCCGGGCGATCCTCACCGTCTTGTCCTCCATGGGCTGACGCAGCGCCTGGAGCGACCCCCGGGGGAACTCGGGGAGCTCGTCGAGGAACAGCACCCCCTCGTGCGCGAGCGAGATCTCGCCCGGGGTCACCGGCCTGCCCCCGCCCACGAGCCCGGCGGTCGATATCGAGTGGTGCGGGGCCCGAAACGGCCGCTCCCCCCGAGAGAGCGCTTCGAGGTCCTGTCCCGCCACCGAGTGTACGAGCAGCGCCTCCGCCTGCTCGTCGTCGGTGAGCGGAGGCAAGATCGTGGGGAGGCGGCGGGCGAGCATCGTCTTGCCTGCCCCGGGAGGCCCCACCATGAGAAGCCCGTGGCGCCCCGCGGCCGCGATGGCCATCGCGCGCTTGGCGAGCTCCTGGTCGATCACCTCCGAGAAGTCCGGCGTCGCGTGCGGCTCGTCGTCCGCCGTGGG
>NZ_JANRHO010000013.1:0-39677 GCF_024733715.1 Thermophilibacter sp. ET337
ACTAACCGCTGCCGCCCGCGTCCTTCTCGCACGGAGATTGCGCCCCAGAATGTCGAGAAGGACGGCGCGCCTTGCCCGCACTCGTGAGTGCGTTCATCAAGTGCGGGCGGATTTGGGCTCGTGACGCATCGAGTGCGCGGCCCTTCTCGGCGAACGCTGCCAAGTGCGCGGATCGAGTGCGCCCCGGCCCGCACCGGATGCGCCGGGCGAGAAGTGCGGGCACGGTCCCGGCGGACGTCGTCGAGTGCGTGGAAGCCCACGAGCACGCAAATGCGGATTTGTGCTCGTGCCGCTCGAGGACGTCTCCTGATGCGTCGCGCCTCTGCTACACTCAAAAAGTTGCGAACAATCCCAAGTCACGGGGGAGAACCCATGCCCGAGAAGATCGAGGAGCTCGTTCGAGCCGCCATCGCCGCCGCCCAACAGTCCGGGGAGCTCCCGGAGTTCGAGGTGACCGAGCTCGGCTTCGAGCGGCCCGCCGACTCGGCCAACGGCGACTGGAGCTCGACGGTCGCGATGCGCTCCGCCAAGCTCGCCCGCCGCGCCCCGCGCCAGATCGCCGAGGCGATCGTCTCTCACATCGCCGAGGACGCGTCCGTCGAGCGCGTCGAGGTGGCCGGCCCCGGCTTCATCAACTTCTACCTCGCCGCGGCATCGGCCAACGAGGTCTTCCGCACCGTGCGCGAGCAGGGTCGCGACTATGCCCGCTCGCAGCTGGGCGCGGGGACCAAGGTCCAGGTGGAGTTTGTCTCGGCCAACCCCGTGGGGCCGCTGCACATCGGCCACGGCCGCTGGGCGGCGCTGGGCGACTCGCTGTGCCGCGTGCTCGAGCACGCCGGCTACGAGGTCCAGCGCGAGTACTACATCAACGACCACGGCTCCCAGATGGACGTCTTCGGCCACTCCGTCTCGATGCGCTACCGCCAGCTCCTCGACGTGATGGCCCAGGGCGAGAAGGACCTCGACGCCGCCCGCGCGGCGCTTCTCGCCGACCGCGAGGCCTACGTCGCCGACGAGGACGACTCCCGCCCCGAGACCCACCCGCTCACCGACGCCTTCAACGAGGCCCTCGGCGGCAACGCCTACGGCGGAGACTACATCGTCGACATCGCCTGCCGCTTCGTGCGCGAGGACGGCGACCGCTGGGCGGGCGTCCCCGAGGACGAGCGCATGGCTGAGTTCCGCGAGCGCGGCTACCGCTGGATGCTCGACTCCATCCGCCAGACCTGCCACGAGGCTCGCTGCGACTTCGACGTTTGGTTCTCCGAGCGCAGCCTCTACGAGAAGGACGCGTCCGGCACCTCCGCCGTCGACCGCGCCCTCTCGGCCCTGGGCGAGCTCGGCCACCTCTATCACGACGAGGCGGGCGCGCTGTGGTTCCGCTCGACGACCTTTGGGGACGACAAGGACCGCGTGCTCATCAAGACCAACGGCGAGTACACCTACTTCGCCTCCGACGTCGCCTACCACTGGAACAAGTTCCAGCGCGTCGACCACGTGATCGACATCTGGGGCGCCGACCACCACGGCTACATCCAGCGCGTCCAGTCCGCCTGCGAGGCGCTCGGCTACCCCACGCAGTTCGAGGTCCTTCTCGGCCAGCTCGTGAACCTGCTGCGCGACGGCAACCCCGTGCGCATGTCCAAGCGCAAGGGCACGATGGTCACCTTTGACGAGCTGCTCGCCGAGGTGGGCGCCGACGCCACGCGCTACACGCTCATCTCGAAGTCCTCCAACCAGATGATCGACTTCGACATCGAGCGCGTGAAGAAGCAGGACAACACCAACCCGGTCTACTACGTGCAGTACGCGCATGCGCGCATCTGCTCCATCCTGCGCCGAGGCGCCGACGTGACCCTCGAGGAGGCCGCGGGGCTGGGCATGGACGAGGTCGCGCGCCGCGCGGTGGGCGACGGCTACGACCTGGGGCTTCTCACCCAGCCCGCCGAGGCGGCCCTCGCCCGCAAGCTCTCCGAGCTCCCGGGGCTCGTCGAGAGCTGCGCGCGCGACCGGGCGCCCTTCCGCCTCACGCACTACGCGGAGGAGCTCGCGGCGGAGTTCCACTCCTTCTACGCCGCCTGCCAGGTCCTCCCCGGCAAGGGCCGCCCGCTCGACGACGCGCTCTCCCACGCGCGCCTGGCGGCCGTCGACGCGACGCGGCGCGTGCTCGCGCTCACCCTCGAGCTCATCGGCGTGAGCGCCCCCCAGAGCATGTAGGCGGCGGGCGACCGGTCGTGACCGGTCGCCCGTTAACTTTGATGTCACGTTTTGGGTCGCGGGCGGTCAAAGGGGGTATACTGGCGCCTGCGCGGGCGACGTTGACGTCCGCCGCTTGTCACGACGCGGGGGAGGTTGATGCGTGGACCTCAGGGAGTATATGTCCGTCAGAAGGGCATACAACATCGTCAGGCAGGACCAGACGCCCGACGATCGCCTGACGTTCGAGGAGTTTGCCATCCTCTGCCGCCTGCTCATCTCCAACGAGCCGATGAAGACCTCTGCGATAGCCGACTATCAGGGAGCGCTCAGGCCCACGATGACCCATCGCACCAACCACCTCGCGCGCCTCGGGCTCATCGACCGCGTCGAGGGGGAGCGCGACCGTCGCAACGTCGTCTGCTCCATCTCCGAGCTCGGCGCGCGGCGCGTCCGAGAGCTCTCGGAGCTCACCTGCTCCCGCATCCCGAGCGGCCGTTCGCTCGGGAGGACCTCGCCCGAGCGCATCTGCCGCTACGTTGACGCCATGGGGTCGTTCTTCTGCCAGGCCGGCGACATCGTGCTTCTCGGCCTCAGGGCGGCGGGCGGCGGCCCGCTGACCGTCATGCAGCTCGTCGACGCCCTCGGCCTGCTTCAGCCCACGGTCTCGATGTCGGTCGCGGCGCTCGCCGAGGCCGGCTACGTCACGCGCGACCGCGGCGTCTCGAGCCTGCGCACGACGAGCGTCTCCTTGACGGCCCGGGGCGCCAAGGCCGCCGAGGAGCTCGAGGAGAGCATCGAGGGGATCGTCGTCCGCCGGAAGCTGCGCTCCTCGCGGGCGTAGCTCCTCTGCGTGGCGAGAAGGACCGCGCTCTGGTATACTGCTCAGGATGCGTGAGACGTCGGCGTGCTCTGTCGCCCGTCGCGCGCGTCCCCACCAACTGTCATAGCGCGAACACTTTTCGCCACGGGCGAGGCGACCTTCTGCATGTGTCGCCGCCCATCAGCAAGAGAGGTTGACATATGTCGGAAGCCGAGACTCCCGTTTCCGGGTCCGCGCAGGTCGAGCCCGGCGCCGAGGCCGCGCAGCCCAAGCCTCGCCGCCGTCGCAGGACCAAGGCCGAGATGGAGGCCGCCCGCGCGGCCGAGGCCGCCGCGAAGGCGGCCGCGGAGGCAGCCGGCGAGCCCTGGCCTCCCAAGCGCCGTCGCGGCAGGCCCAAGAAGAGCGAGTCCGAGGCCGCCGAGACCGTCGCCGCCAAGGCGCAGACCGTCGCCCCCGCCGCCGAGGCGAGCGTCCTGGAGGGCCCCGAGCGCGCCGCTGACGCCCCCGTCGCGCAGCCCAAGCGCAGGAGGGGCAGGCCGAGGAAGCAGGAGGCCGCCGACGCCGAGGCGCGCTCCGAGGTGACGGCCGTCCCCGCCGCCGAGGCCCCGGCCTCCGCGCCCGCGCCGGAGGTCGCCGAGGCCCCCTCCGAGTCCGAGCCCCCCGCCCGCGAGGAGGACGCGCGCCCCGGCCGCAAGCGCCGTCACGGCAACGGCGCCGATCACGCCAACGGTAAGGGCGGCGCCGAGGCCGGCTTCCCCGACCGTCGGAAGGGCGGTCAGGGCCAGGGTCGCCGGCGCAACCGTCGCCAGCAGGAGGCCGCCGAGCCCTCCCTCACGCGCGAGGAGCTCGCCGCCATGAAGGTGGCCGAGCTGCGCTCCAAGGCGGCCGAGCTCGGCGTCGAGTACGTGGGCGTCCGCAAGCCCGAGCTCGTCGAGGCGGTCTACGAGGCCGCGGCCCGCGCCGAGGGCTTCCGCCCGGTCGAGGGCATCCTCGAGATCGGCAACGAGGGCTACGGCTGGGTGAGGACCGGCAACTACATGGAGGGCGATGACGACGCCTTCGTCCATCAGCAGCTCATCCGCTCGCTGGGCCTTCGCCCGGGCGACCGCGTGGCGGGCACCGTCGGCCCCGGCCGATCCAACAGCAAGTACCCGCCGCTTCAGCGCGTTACCTCGGTCAACGGCATGCCTCCCGAGGCCATGAGGTCGCGCCCGCGCTTCCGCGACCTGACCCCGGTCTTCCCCAACGAGCGCCTCGTCATGGAGTGCGGCCGCGACTCCATCACCGGCCGTGCCATCGACCTCGTCTCGCCGATCGGCAAGGGCCAGCGCGGGCTTATCGTGTCCCCGCCCAAGGCCGGCAAGACGACGGTCCTCAAGAAGATCTGCCAGTCCATCGCCGCGAACAACCCCGAGGTCCATCTCTTCTGCCTGCTCGTCGACGAGCGCCCGGAGGAGGTCACCGACATGGAGCGCTCCATCAAGGGCGAGGTCGTGGCCTCGACCTTCGACATGCCCGCGGACAACCACACCCACGTCTCCGAGCTCGTGATCGAGCACGCCAAGCGCCTCGTCGAGATGGGGGAGGACGTCGTGGTGGTCCTCGACTCCATCACGCGCCTCGCGCGCGCCTACAACCTGGCGCAGCCCGCGAGCGGGCGCATCCTCTCCGGCGGCGTCGACTCCGCGGCGCTCTACCCGCCCAAGAAGTTCCTCGGCGCCGCGCGCAACATCGAGAACGGCGGCTCGCTCACGATCATCGCCTCGGCGCTCGTCGACACGGGATCCAAGATGGACGAGGTCATCTTCGAGGAGTTCAAGGGCACCGGCAACATGGAGCTCAAGCTCGACCGCGACCTCGCCGACAAGCGCATCTTCCCGGCCATCGACCCCGTCTCCTCGGGAACGCGCAACGAGGACCTGCTCATCGAGCCCGAGTATCAGCCGCTCGTCTGGGGCATCCGCCGCATCCTCGCGAACATGAACAACATCGAGCGCGCGGCGAACGCCCTCGTGCGCGGCCTCAAGGAGACCGAGTCCAACAGCGAGTTCCTCATCAAGAGCGCAAAGAAGGCTGCCCAGTCCGGCTACGTCGGGTAGCCGGCGGGCGCGCCCGCGCCCATGCGCGCGGGCGCCTTCGCGCAACCCTAAACGACGCACTCAAACGTCGTTTCCTTACTTGCGCTCCCGCTGGTGAAATGGTTATATTCTTGTTTGTCCGCATTGCGGGCCAGTCACGGTACACGAAGATGAAACGCAGCCCAAACCGTTGACGTCGCGCCCGCCCCAGAAGGGCGGGGACCATAGGTTTGCAGCTCGTCTCGTCTTCCCATCTTGGGGGGAGCGGGAGCACATGGGCGTTAGAAGAAACGCCGCCGTATACGCAGGCCTTGTCGGCAGCCTCGCGCTGGGCGCCCCAGCCCCCGCGGCCGCCCTCTCCCTCACAGACGCCATCGCCGCCCTTGACGGGGCGTTCGTCTCGCCGTCCGTCGCGTTTGCCGCCGGACTCGCAGGCGGGGCGCTGCTCACCGGCATCGTCGTTGGCTCCGCCGCGCTCGTCTCGCGTCGCCGCGCGCGCTGCACCGCAGAGGCGTCCCAGGACCAGACCGACCCGACGGCCGCGTCCGAGCCGCTTGTCGTGCAGGAGGCCGCGGGCGAGGAGCCGTCCGGGTATCGTCCGCGCCATCTGCGCGTCGACGCGCCCGTCGCCGCAGAGAAGGACGAGGCTCCCGCCGTCTCTGAGCCCGCTCCCAGCCACGCCGCGAGCGACTACGAGGACATCGCCGAGAACTACGCCCGCCGTGCGACGTTCCGCGCGCGCATGGCGCGCCGCGCAGAGGGCGTGGCGGCGACCCTAAGGGAGCGCCTCGGCTCGAACATGATGGACGGCGTCCCCGTGATCGAGCGGGCCGACGGGTCTGTCGGCGACGTCGGCACCGCATGGTGGAAGCGCGCGGTGGGGGAGCAGACGATCATCGCCGACTCGGGCTTTGCCGACGACTCTGACGCGCTCGCCATCCCCTCCGACTTCACCGGCGCCACCGCCGCCCTTCTCGCCCCCGCACCGAGGGCCGGGGGCATCTCGATGCGCGTCGCGCGCATCGACGAGGGCGCCTATCCCGAGCGCCGCACCGTCGACGACCTCAACCAGTCCGACGAGTGGGACCTCGCGCTGCGCTCGCTCGACGAGCGGATCGCCATCGAGTCCGCCTCGCAGATCCCTACGCCCTTCGTGGACCTCGTCGGTGGCGTCGACACCCTCGACGAGCCCGACAACCTCGAGCTCCAGACGTCGTTCATCCCCTTCAAGACCCCCGCGGGGCACCCCGAGGTCGTCGACACGGAGTCCTACGTCGACTACCTCATCGAGGACGAGTTCGCCAAGAGCTCCTCTCCCGTTGCCCGGCGCAGCTACAACCGCTTCCTGCGCGTGCTCGAGGGGGGCACCTCCTCCTCCAAGCGCCTCGACCTTGACAACGAGGAGGCCTCCGAGCACGTTGCCAAGCACTTCGCCGTCCCGATGGCGGCCCAGGGCTAAGGGCTTCTCGCACGCGACTCGGCGCGGCGGCCCCACGGGGTCGCCGCGTCTTTTTGCTAAGACGCCATACCTGGTGGTTCTTATCGCAACTTCAACATTAACGGCTATTCGAGTCCCCATAATTTATTTCCTGAGATCATGCCAGGTGTGGAGTTAACCTATCTGAAACAAGTCGCCTTGCGATCAAGAAACATGTGCGCGTGGCATTGTTTCGGACGTGTTAGCAGCGTCACGGCTCGGTTAACAAATCCTCCACATCACCAATGAAAGCAGAACGTCGGCGTACGGTAGCCCCACGCTTTTTGCTTCAGAAAGAAGCGACGGGAGGAGAAAGACATGTTCGAGAACGTTTCTAGGCGCAACTTCCTGCAGGTCTCCGCCGCGAGTGTGGCCCTTCTCGGCCTCGCGGGCTGCAACGGCAGCAGCGACTCCGGCGAGGGCGGCGACGCCTCCGGCTCCATCAAGGTCGGCATCATGGGCCCGCACACCGGCGACAACTCTTCGTACGGCCTCGCCTGCCTGAACGGCGCCCAGCTCTACTTCAAGCAGCTCAACGAGGACGGCGGCGTCAACGGCAAGCAGGTCGAGCCGGTCGTCTATGACGAGAAGGGCGACGCCACCGAGGCTGTCAACGCCTACAACCGCCTCGTCCAGGAGGACGGCGTGACCGGCATCGTCGGCGACGTCACCACCGGCCCCACGATCGCCGTGGCCCAGGCCTCCGTTGCCGACAACATGCCCTGCGTGACCCCGTCCGCCACCGCGGCCGACGTCGTCACCTACGGCTCCAACTACTTCCGCGCCTGCGTGACCGACCCGGAGCAGGGCCGCGTCATGGCCAACTTCGCCGCGGAGCAGGGTTACAAGAACGTCGCCACGCTCTACCTCAACGGCTCCGACTACTCCGAGGGCGTGAACGACGCCTTCGTCGAGGAGGCCGAGGCCAAGGGCATCACCATCACCGCCCAGGAGTCCTACTCCGAGGGCGACGTCGACTTCAACACGCAGCTCACCAACATCATCAACACCAACCCCGACGCCATCCTCGTTCCCAACTATTACCAGGACGACGGCATGATTGTTACCCAGGCTCGCGCCCAGGGTTACGACAAGGTCTTCCTTGGCGTCGACGGCTGGTCCGGCATCTACGGCGGCTCCGAGAACTACGCCGACGCCGCCGACCTCCACGACTGCTACTACTGCTGCGCGTTCAGCTCCTCCAACGACTCCGAGGTCGCCGCGCAGTTCATCGAGGACTATGAGGCCGAGTACAACGAAACCCCCACGAACTTCTGCGCGCTTGGCTATGACGCCGCCATGGTGCTCGCAAACGGCCTCGCCGCCGCCGAGGAGGCCGGCCTCGAGCCCGGCTCCGAGGACTACAAGCAGGCCGTGATCGACGGCATCGCCTCCGGCACCGTCGAGGGCGTCACGGGCTCCATCTCCTACGAGGGCACCGGCGACCCGATCAAGTCCTCGCTGATCATCACCTTCGCCGAGGACGGCACCGAGGAGACCTTCGAGGTGCTCGAGGCTTAGTCGCTCGCATTCTCGCCTCGTCTCGGGGCATCGGGTTCGCCCGATGCCCCGCTTTTGCTAGGCGCGCTCCGTGCGCGCTATCCCTGAGAGGAGTTCTCCCTTGTTCTTCACGCAGGTGCTCAACGGCCTGCAGCTCGGCAGCATCTACGCGCTCGTGGCCCTGGGCTACACGATGGTGTACGGCATCATCTTGCTGCTCAACTTCGCCCACGGCGACATCATCATGGTGGGCGCGTACGTGTCGTGGCTGGTCATGGCCCAGCTGGGGCTTCATCCCGTGCTCGCGATCATCCTTTCGGTCGCGGCGTGCACGCTCATGGGCGTGCTCATCGACAAGGTGGCATACGCGCCGCTGAGAAACGCGCCGAGGCTCTCGATCCTCATCACGGCCATCGGCGTCTCGTACTTCCTCGAGAACGGCGCGCAGCTCGTCTTTGGCGCCGACGCCAAGGTGGTCCCGGCCTACACCGAGCTCACCACCGTGCAGCTCGGCGGGCTCAGCCTCTCGTTCCCGTCCATCCTTACCGTCCTGGTGACGGCCGTGGCAACCGTGGCGCTCACCGTGGTGGTCCAGAAGACCAAGCTCGGCAAGGCCATGCGCGCCGTGTCCGAGGACATGGGCGCCGCGCGCCTCATGGGCATCAACGTCAACACCACGATCTCGTTCACCTTTGCCGTGGGCTCCGCGCTCGCCGGCATCGGTGCGGTGCTCTACGCGATGGCCTACACCCAGGCCAACCCGACCATGGGCATGATGCTCGGCACCAAGGCCTTCGTGGCCGCGGTCCTCGGCGGCATCGGGTCGATTCCCGGCGCCGTGGTGGGCGGCCTGCTCGTGGGCTTTGCCGAGGTCTTCGTTACCGCCATCGGCCTCTCCGTGTGGAAGGACGCCGTGGTCTTCCTCCTGCTCATCATCGTCCTCGTCGTGCGCCCGACCGGCATCTTCGGCCGCACGATGAACGAGAAGGTCTAGGGGGTGCAATCATGGAAGAAGAGGTCATGACCGAGAAGCGCCCCATCATCTCCGCCGGGGGCGGCCCGCGCCGCGAGGGCGCGGCGCGCAAGACGCTTCCGATGCCGGTCCGCTACGCCATCAACGCCGTGGTCGTTCTCGTCCTTCTCGTCTTGGGCGAGCTCATGATCGACGGCGGGGCCATCAACCGCTATCAGTCCACGGTGCTCGAGCAGGTGGGCATCTACGTCATCCTCGCCGTCTCGCTCAACATCGCCACGGGCTACCTGGGCCAGCTGCCGCTCGGCCACGCGGGCTTCATGTCGATGGGCGCCTACGGCTGCTCGATCTTCATCATCCGCATGAGCGAGGCCCTCGGCGTCGGCGCCCGCGACTTCGTGACCGGCACGCCAATGGCGCTCGTCCTCGTATTCGGCGGCCTGGTGGTCGGTGGCGTCTGCGCCGCCGTCGCCGGCATCGTCATCGGCATCCCGGCGCTTCGCCTCAAGGGCGACTACCTCGCCATCATCACGCTCGCCTTCGCCGAGATCATCCGCGTGGTCATGCTCAACATCGACGACGTCGTGGGCTTTGACCTCACGGGCGGCGCCGCGGGCCTCACGGGCATCCCCGGCTACTCGAGCTTCCTGCTCGTCTTTGGCTGCGTCGCGGTGGTGTGCTTCCTCACGCACACGATGATGAAGTCCCGCCACGGCCGCGCCATCCTGGCCATCCGCGACAACGAGATCGCGGCCGAGGCCTCGGGCGTCAACACCACCTATTACAAGACACTCGCCTTCGTCGTGTCGGCGTTTTTCGCCGGCGTCGCGGGCGGCCTCTATGCCGGGTGCGTCGGCGTCCTGCAGCCCGCCGTCTTCGGCTTCATGAAGTCCATCGAGATCCTCGTCATGGTGGTTCTCGGCGGCATGGGATCGATGCTCGGCTCAGCGCTCTCCGCCACCGTGCTCACGATCCTGCCCGAGGCGCTGCGCGCCTTCTCCGAGTACCGCATGATCGCCTACGCCATCGTCCTCATCCTCGTGATGATCTTCCGTCCCCAGGGTCTTCTCGGTTCCTATGACTTCTCGCTCTCTCGCATCATCGAGCGCGTCATGAACCGCGACTTCCCGACGGCGCGTCGCGCCGAGAAGGACGAGCCTGCCGCGAAGGAGGTGAGCGCCGATGCCTAGCGAGAAGAACGAGAGGGGCGCGAAGAAGCGCCGCCCGGTCCTCGTCCAGGTCGAGACCCCCAACCTCATCCCCGAGCGCGACCTCGGCACCATCCCGGTGCTGCAGGCCGAGCACCTGGGCATCGACTTCGGCGGCCTCACCGCCGTGGACGACTTCAACATCGCCATGGGTCGCACGGAGATCTCCGGCCTGATCGGCCCCAACGGCGCCGGCAAGACCACGATCTTCAACCTGCTGACAAACGTCTACAAGCCGACGCGCGGCACCGTGCTCATCGACGGCTACGACACGGCCGGCAAGTCCGTCGCCGAGGTCAACCGTATGGGCATCGCGCGCACGTTCCAGAACATCCGCCTCTTCTCCAAGATGACGGTCGAGGAGAACGTGCTCGTGGGCTTTGGCAACACCATGAGGACGCACCTGATCACCGACATGCTGCGCCTGCCGGGCCATTGGAGGCAGGAGGCCGAGTTCCGCGATCGGGCGCTCGAGCTGCTCGACATCTTCGACATGCGCAAGTTCGCGGACACGCAGGCGGGCAACCTCCCGTACGGCGCCCAGCGCCGCCTCGAGATCCTGCGCGCGCTGGCCACCGGCCCCAAGGTGCTGCTGCTCGACGAGCCCGCGGCCGGCATGAACCCGGCCGAGACCGAGGAGCTCATGGAGAACATCCAGAAGATCCGCGACGAGCTCAAGATCGCCATCCTGCTCATCGAGCACGACATGTCGCTCGTCATGGGCGTCTGTGAGGTCGTGGGCGTGCTGGACTACGGCAAGATCATCGCCAAGGGCACGCCCGAGCAGATCCAGAACGACCCGCGCGTCATCGAGGCGTATCTCGGCAAGCAGGAGGTGAAGTAACATGGCGCTTCTCTCCGTGCGCGACCTGCACGTCTCCTACGGTGCCATCAAGGCGGTCCGCGGCATCTCGTTTGACATCAACGAGGGCGAGATCGTCACGCTCATCGGCGCCAACGGCGCCGGCAAGTCCACGACGCTCAACACCGTCGCGGGGCTGATCAAGCCCGAGAGCGGCTCGATCGAGCTCGAGGGCCAGTCGATCGTCGGGCTGCACGCCCACAAGGTCGTCCAGCGCGGGCTTGCGCTGTGCCCCGAGGGCAGGCGCGTGTTCACGCAGATGAGCGTCGCCGAGAATCTCGAGATGGGCGGCTACACCCGCTCCGACGCCGAGAACCGCGAGACGCTCGAGAAGGTCTACGCGCACTTCCCGCGCCTCAAGGAGCGTCGCAACCAGGTTGCGGGCACCCTCTCCGGCGGCGAGCAGCAGATGCTCGCGATGGGCCGCGCCCTCATGAGCAAGCCGCGCCTGCTCATGCTCGACGAGCCCTCCATGGGCCTCGCGCCGATCCTGGTCCAGGAGATCTTCGACATCGTCAAGCAGCTCAACGCCGCGGGAACCACGATTCTTCTCGTGGAGCAGAACGCCAACATGGCGCTCTCCGTGGCGGACCGCGCCTACGTCCTCGAGATCGGAACGATCAAGAAGACCGGCACGGGCGCCGAACTTCTCGTCGACGACGACGTCCGCAAGGCCTATCTCGGCGGGTAGGGGAGCCGCGGGCGTCAAACATCGTGTACCTGGGCGGCGGCTCGCCGTCGCCCTCGTCTCAGGCGGCGGGCCACCCTCCCGGGCCCGCCGCCTCTCTTGTCCCGGTTAAGGTGCGGCTATCGGACGCTTTACGAGCACAAACCGTCCGGAATCCGCACGTTGGTTGAATGGGTGCGAGAACCGGACGGTCTGGCAGCTGAAATCGTCCGGAATCCGCACGTCGATTGATTGGGTGCGGAAAACAACGGGTTGGGCGAGAAGGACCTCGCTAGTGCACCTCGACGGTGGTGCCCAGGGTGTTGGCCGGAAGGGTCTGCAGCCAGAAGTCGGGTCGCTCGGCGCGCAGGGCGTCGGCGACCCGCGCGGCCGTCTCGTCGCCGTCGGCGACGGCAAGCATCGTGGAGCCGGAGCCCGAGATCATGTACGCGCAGGCTCCCGCGGCGAGGGCCGCCTCGCGCAGCGGCTCGTAGTCGGGGATGAGCTTGGCTCGGTAGGGCTCGTGGAGCCGGTCGTGGCAGGCGGCTGCGAGCAGCGCCGCGTCGCCGAGCTCAAGCGCCCGGACCACGGCCACGCAGCGGCCCATCTGCCACACGGCCGTCTCGCGCGTCACCTCGGTCGGCAGGACCCGACGCGCCTCGGCGGTGCGCACCTCGTAAGGGGGCGCCACGGCGACGAAGCGCAGGTTGCCCGCGACGCCCATGCGCGTCGAGGTGGTCTGCCCCCGCTCGTCCACAAACGAGCTCACAAGACCGCCGAGAAGGGCGGGCGCCACGTTGTCGGGGTGCCCCTCGATGGCCACGGCGAGCTCGAGCGCCCGGGCGCGGTCGAAGCCCTCGGGCGAGAGCGCCATGGCGGCCCCGATGCCGGCGATGACGCAGGCCGAGCTCGAGCCGAGGCCGCCCGAGAGCGGGATGGGCGAGAGGATCGTGATGTGGAGCGGCCGCGCCTGCGTGCCCAGGCGCTCGCAGGCGTCGAGGTAGCTCTGCCAGACGAGGTTGTCCTCGCCGCGAAAGCGCTGCTCGCAGCCTTCGACCTCGAGACGGTCGGAGGGCGTCATGAGAAACGTCGCCGTGAGGTCGAGCGCGATGCCCAGGCAGTCGAAGCCCACGCCGACGTTGGCGCTCGTCGCCGGGACGCGGACGATGACCATGGGCCGCTCGCGGCCGTCCGCTCCGATCACAGGAACACCCTCGCGCAGGCGGACTCAACGAAGGCGCCCATGCGCTCGCGGTCACAGACGTCGTCGTGGAGCACCTCCCCGGCGCGCAGGCCCGAGAGCTGCGTCGGGGCGGTCGTGCCCGTCAGTCGCTCGAGGGCGTCCATGCAGGCGAAGCCGTTCATGCCGTCGGTCACCTCGCCGAGCGCGGCGAGGACGTCGGAGGAGAACTTGTAGGGGCTCGCGGTGGAGAGGCACACGCGCTCGGTGCCGTCGGCGGGGACGGAGTCGAGCACGTGCTTTGCCACGGCGGTGTGCGGGTCGATGAGGACGTCGAGCTCGCGCCAGGTGTCGCGGATGGTCTCGCGCGTGTCCTCGTCGTCGGCGCGGCCGCACGAGAAGGTCGAGCGGATCTCGTCCATCACGGCCGCGGGAACGGTGTATGCGCCCTTCTCGGCGAGCTCGCCCATGAGCGACGCCACGAGCTCGCAGTCTCCGTCGGAGGCAAAGTAGAGCAGGCGCTCGAGGTTGGAGGACACGAGGATGTCCATCGAGGGCGAGATCGTCTTGTGGAAGTCACGCCGGCGGTCGTAGGTGCCGGTGGTGAGGAAGTCCGTGAGGACGTCGTTGGCGTTGGACGCCACGACGAGGCGCCGCACGGGCAGCCCCAGCCGCTTGGCGTAGTAGCCGGCGAGCACGTCGCCGAAGTTGCCGGTGGGGACGCAGAAGGTCACCTCGTCGCCCATCGCGACGGCGCCCCGGCGCACGAGCTGGGCGTAGGAGTCAAAGTAGTAGGTGACCTGCGGGGCGAGGCGGCCCACGTTGATGGAGTTGGCGCTCGAGAGGACCACGTCGCGCCCGGCGAGCCGGCCGGCGAGCGCGCGGTCGGCGAAGATGCGCTTGACCTCGCCCTGGCAGTCGTCGAAGGTGCCGCGCACCGCGCACACGGCCACGTTGCCCCCGAGCTGGGTCACCATCTGCAGGCGCTGGATGTCGGAGACCTTGCCGTCGGGGTAGAAGACGGTGACGCCGGTGCCCTCCACGCCCGCGAAGCCGTCGAGGGCCGCCTTGCCGGTGTCGCCGGAGGTGGCGGTGACGATCATGATCTTGCGCCCGTCGCCCGCGCGCGCCACGCTCATGAGGCGGGGCAGCATCTGCAGCGCGACGTCCTTGAAGGCGCAGGTGGGGCCGTGGTAGAGCTCGAGCAGCCAGTCGGTGCCGAGCGGGGTGAGCGGGCAGACCGCCTCGCAGTCCCACTGCGCGCCGTAGGCCGCGTCGACGCAGCCGGCGAGCTCGTCGGCCGCGTAGTCGGGAAGGAGCGTGCCGAGCACGAGGCGCGCGGTGTCGTGGAAGCCCTGCGCGCACACGCCCGCGAGGTCCAGGGTCTTCTCGCCGAGCCCGTCGCTCACGTAGAGGCCGCCGTCCGGTGCGATGCCGGTGAGAATTGCTTGCTTGCTTGTTACGGAATCATCAGCCGAGCGCGTGCTGTGGTAGAACGTGGTCACGGTTGCTCCTTGCGTCGGGCCCAGGGGCTCTTGTCCCCCTCGATGCAAGTATGATAGCCGCAGGCCGCCCGTCCGCGGTTGCCTGACACAGACTCGAAAGATTGGACGCACATGAAGATCGCCCTTCTCGGCTACGGCACGGTCGGCCGCGGCGTGGACGAGATCATCTCCTCGCGCGTGCCTCAGGTCGAGGTCTCCCGCATCCTCGAGCTGCCCGACCGCCTGAGCGACCCCCGCATGACCTCGAGCTTCGAGGACATCGTCTCCGACCCCGACGTCGAGCTCGTCGTCGAGTGCATGGGCGGCGTCGAGCCCGCGCACACCTATCTCATGGCGGCGCTCGCGGCGGGCAAGCACGTGGTCACCTCCAACAAGGCCGTCGTCGCCGCGCACCTCTCCGAGTTCGCGGCCGCCGCGCAGGTCGCGGGCGCGGGGCTTTACATCGAGGCCTCCGTGGGCGGCGGCATCCCCTGGATCGCCGGCATCGAGAAGGCGCGCCGCGTCGACGAGGTCACGTCGTTCATGGGCATCATGAACGGCACGACCAACTACATCGTCGACGCCATGCGCCGTGACGGCGCCGACTTCGACGAGGTGCTCGCGCGCGCCCAGGAGCTCGGCTACGCCGAGCGCGACCCCTCGGCCGACGTCGACGGCATCGACGTCCTCAACAAGACCATCATCACGGCCTCCGTGGCCTTTGACGTCGCGTGCGAGAAGAACCTCCCCGCGACGGGCATCCGCAACCTGCGCCTCTCCGACCTCGAGCTGTTCGCCACTCACGGCCGCACGGTCAAGCTCCTCGGCCGCGGGGTGTCTCGCGACGGCGGCTACGCGGCCGCCGTTGAGCCGGTCGCCGTGGCGACCGACTCGCTCGAGGCCAACGTCCCCTCGAACTTCAACCTCGTGACGCTCGACGCCACGACGGTGGGCGAGCTCAAGTTCTACGGCCAGGGGGCGGGCAGCCTCCCCACCGGCAACGCGATCGTCCAGGACGTGCTCGACTGCGCCACGGGCGCCCGCCGGCCCGTCTACGACTTCTCCCGCGGCCTGGCCTACGAGCCGTCGCTCCTGCGCGCCGACTACGTCTACCGCACCGCGGCGCAGGTCGGCGGCGAGTCCTACGCCGAGGGCGCCGTGCTCGTGCGCGGGCTCACCGCCGAGGCGGCGCGCGCCCTTCTCGACCAGGCGCTCGAGTCCGACCCCACCACGTTCATGGCGGCCCTTAGTTGACAATGACGTCAGGTTACATTGTCAACCTTGACAATGACGTCAGGTTACATTGTCAACCTTGACAATGACGTCAGGTTACATTGTCAACCTTGACAGCTTGCCCTCAGGAAGGATTTCTCGCATGATCAAGATCGCAAAGTTCGGCGGCTCCTCGGTCGCCTCGGCGGAGCAGTTCCGCAAGGTCAAGGCCATCGTCGAGGCCGACCCCGACCGCCGCTTCGTCGTGGTGTCCGCGGCGGGCAAGCGCTTCTCGGCCGACAACAAGATCACCGACCTTCTGCTGCTCGTGAACGCGCACGTACAGTATCACGTCGACTGCACGTCGCTTCTCGCCGACATCGAGCAGCGCTTCCTCGACATCGCCGAGGAGCTCGGGCTCAAGTGGCCCGTCCACGAGAAGTTCGAGCTCTTCGCCAAGAACATCAAGAAGCACTCGCCCGAGTACGTCGTCGCGCGCGGCGAGTGGTTCACCGCCCACCTCATGGCCGAGTATCTCGGCATGCCCTTCGTGGACGCCGCCGACGTCATGGTCTTCCACCACAACGGCGAGGTCGACATGGAGCGCACCGCGTCTCGCCTCAAGGACGTGATGGTGCGCCAGGGCTCCTTCGTGCTCCCCGGCTTCTACGGCGCGACCGTCGACGGCCAGATCAAGCTCTTCCAGCGCGGCGGCGGCGACATCACGGGCGCCATCCTCGCCCGCTGCATCGACGCCGGCCTCTATGAGAACTGGACCGACGTGTCCGGCTTCCTCTCCGCCGACCCGCGCATCGTCGAGCACCCGCGCTCGATCCGCCGCATCACCTTCGACGAGATGCGCGAGCTCTCCTACATGGGGGCGTCGGTCCTCCAGGAGGAGGCCATCTTCCCGGTGCGCGAGGTCAACATCCCCATCCAGATCAAGAACACCAACCGTCCCCAGGACGAGGGCACGATCATCCGCGAGAAGGCGCGCATCGGCGAGGACGAGCACCTCATCACCGGCATCGCCGGCAAGCGCGACTTCATCTCCGTGCACGTGAAGAAGGCTCACATGTCGGGCGAGGTCGGCTTCGTGCGGCGGGCGCTCTCCGTCTTCGAGCGCTACGGCATCTCGGTGGAGCACATCCCCACGGGCGTCGACTCGTTCTCCGTGGTGGTCAACGGCGCCGACGTGCGCGACTCCATCTACTCGATCGTGACCGACATCCGCCGCGAGCTCGAGCCCGACGACATCACGATGGTGGACAAGCTCGCGCTGATCTCCGTCGTCGGCCGCAACATGTCCAAGCGCTCGGGCACCTCCGGAAAGATCTTCGGGGCGCTCGGCGACGCGGGCGTCAACATCCGCATGATCACCCAGAGCTCTCAGGAGATCTCGATCATCATGGGCGTCAACAACGACGACTTCGAGCGCGCCATCCAGGTGATCTACGACCGCTTCGTCCGCGACGAGATGGTCACCGCCAGCTGATTCTGTTAATTGGGGACAGTCCCCAATTCGCATATGTAAATTGGGGACAGTCCCCAATTAACAGGCCGCCCCAGGGCGGAGACAGAGAGGAAACGCCAATGAGCGAGAAGAACGTTGCCATCCTCGGCGCCACCGGCGTCGTCGGCCAGCAGATGCTCCAGTGCCTCGAGGAGCGCGACTTCCCCGTCTCGAGCCTCGTGCCGCTCGCGAGCGAGCGCTCCGTGGCGGCCGGCCGCACCGTGACCTTCCGCGGCGAGGAGGTCCCCGTGCGTCTTGCCGAGCCGGACGCCTTCGAGGGCGTCGACATCGTCCTCGGCGCTGCCGACGACGCCACGGCCCGCGCCCTTCTGCCCGAGGCCGTCCGCCGAGGCGCCGTGTGCGTGGACAAC
The DNA here is from genome assembly GCF_024733715.1 of Thermophilibacter sp. ET337. Lineage (NCBI taxonomy): Bacteria > Bacillati > Actinomycetota > Coriobacteriia > Coriobacteriales > Atopobiaceae > Thermophilibacter > Thermophilibacter sp. ET337. The sequence goes on from NZ_JANRHO010000013.1 coordinate 17,545, forward strand.
TCCCATGCCTTCCGCCTCGAGCCCGACGTGCCGCTCGTGGTGCCCGAGGTCAACGCCGGCGACATCGCTGCGCACAACGGCATCATCGCCAACCCCAACTGCGCCACGATCATCGGCCTCGTGCCGGTGTGGCCGCTTCACCAGGCCGCGGGCCTTACGCGCCTCGTCGTCTCCACCTACCAGGCCGCCTCGGGCGCGGGCCTGCCGGGCCTGCTCGAGCTCGAGCGCGAGATCCGCTGCGTCGCCGCCGGCGAGGAGGTGGGGGAGAGCAAGCCCTTCCAGTACCAGCTCGCCGAGAACCTCATCCCGCAGATCGGCGGCTTCAATGAGGTGGGTTACACCTCCGAGGAGATGAAGATGCAAAACGAGGGGCGCAAGATCATGCACCTGCCCGAGCTGCGCGTGAACTGCACGTGCGTGCGCGTGCCGGTGGTCCGCTCCCACTCCGAGTCCATCACCGCCGAGTTCGAGCGCCCGCTCTCGGTCGAGGAGGCGCGCGCCCTGCTCGAGGCCGCCCCGGGCGTGAAGGTCGTCGACGATCCCGCCGCGAGCCGCTACCCCATGCCGCTCGAGACCTCCGACCAGGACCTCGTGTGGGTGGGCCGCCTGAGGCGTGACCTCTCGGCCCCCGACGGCGTGAGCTCGCTCACGTTCTGGTGCTGCGGCGACCAGATCCGCAAGGGCGCGGCGACCAACGCCGTCCAGATCGCCGAGTACCTGGTGTAGGGGCGCGGGCCGAGGTTCTTCTCGGTACCTTGGAACCGTCCGGAACGCCTGTCCTCTTGGGGGCGTGCGGGTTTAGGACGGTTTCTCGTTGTGGGGTGTCCGGATTCCGCACGTCCTTCTCGTACGTGCGGGTTTAGGACGGTCTGAGATCGAAAAACGTCCGGTAGCCGCATGTGGTTCTTGAAGGTGCGGATTCCGGACGGTTTGGGGAGGAAAAACGTCCGGACCCCGCACCTGCTCTGGGCACGTGCGGGGTCCGGACGCCTTGTCGAGAAGAACCTCCCCTAGAGGCTCGCCAGCACCTCGCCGGTCATCCGCTCGGCCACTGCCACGGCGATCTGCGCCGCGGCGCGCACGTCCTCGAGGCGGCAGACCGAGGTCCCCGCGTGGATGTAGCGGCAGGGGATGCCCGCGACCACGCTCGGGACGTCGAGCTGGTGGATGACGCCGCCGTTGGTTCCGCCGCCCTCGCGCACGGAGGTCTGCGCGGGCAGGCCCTCCTCGGCCGCCGCGCCCAGGACGAAGCGCTGGTAGCGGGGGTGCGTGATCATGCAGCAGTCGTAGTAGCGAAACATCGGCCCGCTGCCCAGCGCCGCCCCCACCTCGTCGGCTGGCGTGAAGGTGTCGTCGGCCGGGCAGCCCTCGAAGAGATAGGCCGCCGCGGGCGAGAAGTGCCTCACCGCAGCCGCCACGCCGCGCTCGCCGACCTCCTCCTGGGAGGAGACTGACGCGACGACGTCCACCGGGAGGTCGTCGCGGCCAGCGAGCTCGCGCAGGGCGAGAAGCATCGCGCACACGCCAGCGCGGCAGTCGAACGCCTTGCCAAAGGCCACGCCGGTCTCGACGTCATAGGAGAAGGTGGTGTCCGGAACGAAGGGCTCTCCCATCCCCATGCGGAAGCGCTCGAGCGCCTCCTCGCGCGAGCGGGCCCCCACGTCGAGGATCATGCCGGCCTTGCCCGCGGCCCGCTCCGCCTCGGTCCAGAAGTGGGGCGGCTTGACGCCAATGACGCCGCGCACCCAGGAGCCGTCCGTGGCGCGCACCCACACGCCCTGGCCTGCGAGCGTGCCCGGAGAGAAGCGCCCGAGCTCGACGAAGCTCATGGTGCCGTTTGAGAGGACGGCCTTGACCATGCCGCCGACCTCGTCTCCGTGGGCGTCGAGCATGAGCACCGGCTTCTCGCCGGTGAAGTTGTTGGGCGTGATGAGGCCGTCGCGCAGCGTGTTCTCCTCGAGGCCCGCCCATCCCGCGCAGAACTCGCGCGCTACGGCGAGCGTCTCCTCCTCAAAGCCGGAGGGTGCCTTCGCGTTCGAGAGCGCGCCAAGAAGCGCGGCGATCTCGTCGTTGGTGACGTTCATGGGAATCCCTTCTGTCGGTCTTGCCGACCCGACAGTATAGACCCTACGTTGCTGCCTTATCGAATTCTCACCCGACCAGCTTGGGTATAGTCCCCTCATTGAGATCATGACCCTGACGTGACGGGGGAGATGATGCTTTATGTGCAACGTCATGTCCGAGTGGGCGGCGTGGGGAAGCCTCGCTGAGGAGCAGCTCGCGGGTGAGGCGGAGGCCCTGTTGCGCGAGAGTCAGTCGGCGCCTGTTGACCGCGGGCGCGTTCGGGCGATGCTTGCGCTCTACGGTCAGAGCTACGACACGCTGCCCTCCCGTATTCGTCATCTAGTCGACCAGATCGAGGTCATGAGTTAGCAGCCCCTGACCGAATTGTTGGCTATCTAACAGTCTAGAACTTGGGTGATAGGCGGAACCGCCACCGGGCCCCGTGGTATCCGCTTCCCAGCCAAGCATAGAATTTGCCCGAGCGCCCACCCGGATCTATGTTTGGCGACATTCCCTCCGGGTGGGCGTTCGGGCGGATGGGAAGATTCGCCATGGGAGCCACGAACCCCTACTCGGGGCTCGTCGGCGGCCTGTCCGCCGGCGAGCTCGAGCTTCTGCGCGACGCCGTCGAGGAGCGCAGGCTCAGGGAGGAGCTGGGCTTCGGCACGCTCGCCGAGGCCGCCGAACTCTACAGGTCGGCCCCGCCGTGCCCTTCCTGCGGGGAGCCCTCTCCCTGGAGGGACGGGCGCGCCCCGTCGGGCGTCCGGAGGTGGCGCTGCCCGTCGTGCGGGGCGAGGTTCACCTCGCTCTCCGGCACCGTGCTGGAGAACTGCAAGAAGCCCCTCGCGACCTGAGTCGACTTCATCAGGCTCACCCTGTTCGCCGTGCCGCTGGACGTCTGCGCCGAGGCGTGCCGGATAACGCACCAGACGGCCTGGGAGTGGCGCCACCGCCTGCTCGCCGCGGTCGACGGCTGCCAGGGCCGCATCGTCCTGCGCGGCCGCGTCTGGATCGACGAGACGTACGTCAACGACACCGACCTTTCCCACGGCTACGGCCAGGCGCGCAAGCGCGGCCTCTCGAGGCAGAAGCTCTGCATCGCGGTCGGCATCGACGCGCGCGAGGAGCCCGTGGCGGTCGTCTGCGGGCGCGGCAAGCCGTCCACGAAGCGCATCAAGGAGGCTCTCGGCGGCCACCTCGCGGAGGGCGCGGTCGTCGTCCACGACCGCGAGAAGGCGCACAACGGCCTGATCAGGGGGGCGGGGTGCGGGAGCGAGTCGTACAAGGCGGACGTGCGCGACCCCGTCTACCTCGAGAAGATGGCCCTGGTGAACAACCTCTGCTCGTGGATCAAGCGCTACCTGTGGCGGTTCACGGGCATGGACCCGGCAAACCTGCAGTCCTACCTCAACCTCTACGTGTACCTGTTCCGGGTCAAGTGCGACGACGAGAAGTGGCCCAAGCTGGAAAGGGTGGTCCGCCACATGCTCATGACCGGCGCGCGTTTTCGCAGCTCGACGTAGGAGGCTCATCACCCAAGTTCTAGACTGTCAGATTTGAACTATGAGGCGACGAACCTGGGGGACCCTCTCAATCATGTCGTGGCTGACGGGGCGCTGCTCGTCTTCGACGAGGTCCACAAGTTCAAGCGCGTCGGGGGAAAGCGGGCCGCCTCCGCCCTCGAGGTCGCGCGCTATGCTGAGCATACGATCGCTCTCACCGGCACGCCCATACCCAACTCCTACCTTGACGTCTACAACCTTCTGCACATCCTCTACCCGCATGATTACGACTGGTACTTTGGATTCAGGGAGAGCGTTCTCAAGAGCCCCGACCAGCGTGTCGTAGACGCGGTCAACCGCTCCATACAGCCCTTCTTTTGCAGGACGAGCAAGCGCATGCTTGGGGTGCCGGAGCCAAACCCGGACCACATCGTAGGGGTTCCCGCCTCGGCGGCGGAGTCCAACCTCCTCGGTGTTGTGCGGTCGGCCCTCGGACAGGACCCCCTTGCGCTGATCATAAGAATCTTGCAGCTGGAGAGCGATCCATCCATGCTTCTGGGAGAGGTGTCCCAGGCAGATCTTGAGACGATCTCTGATTCGGACGTGGACGAGGCGTCCCCGGCGCCCTCGCTGGAACCTCTTGCGTTGAGCGAGAGAGACCGACGCCTGGCGCTCTCCGACGCCAGCTCGACCAAGACGAGGGCGTGCCTTGACCTGGTTGAGAATCTTGTTGGCGAGGGGAAGAGCGTCATCGTGTGGTGCATCTTCGTGCAGTCGATGGATAACCTGATCGAGGCTCTTGGGCGCAGGGGAATCTGCGCAGAGAAGATCAGCGGGTCCGTTCCCATGGAGGAGCGCACACGCATTCTCCGGGACTTTAGGGTCGGAACCCTCGAGGTTCTCGTGACCAACCCGCACACGCTTGCCGAGTCGGTCTCGCTTCACATGTCATGTCACGATGCGGTTTACTTTGAGTACAGCTATAACTTGGTCCACCTGCTCCAGTCAAAGGACAGAATCAACCGTTTGGGCCTGCCCGATGACCAATACACCCAGTATCACTTCATGCAGAGCGTCTTCCCGGGAGGCGAGGGCGAGGGCTGGTCGCTCGATCGCAACATCTATGAGCGTCTTGGCGAGAAGGAGCAGGTCATGCTCGACGCCATCGACCACGGGGTCCTTGAGTCCGGCTCGACGGACGAGCGCGATTGGGAGATCATCTTTCGCGGGCTCTTTGACGATGGCGAGAATGTCAATGACGATAGAAGGGGCCAATGAGTCATTGCCCCTCCGCCGAACAGGGCGTGCCGATGGCGGAGCCGAGCTCGCCCGGCACCGGCGCGGTGGCTACGATGCTGTCAGGCAACCGAGACGGGAGGTGGCTCATGGCCAACGTTCTGAAGGAGCGCTACGACGCGCTCGTCGCCACCTGGGTGGCACTTCCGGAGGAGCGGCGCGAGGCGCTTCTGCGCGAGTTCGTCGTTGACTACGTCTATAACTCCGAGAAGATCGAGAACGAGAGCCTCGAGTTCTCGGTCGTGAGGGACATCGTCGAGAGGGACCAGGTGAGCGGCTACTCCGGAGAGCTGGACGTGCTCGTGGAGACCCGCAACCTCAAGCTGTCCTGGGACCTCGCCCGCGTCAAGCTCGTCGAGGACCCCTGCCTCTCCGAGGAGCTCATCCAGCAGGCCCAGGAGCTCGTCACCATGGGGACCTACGGCGAGAGGCTCCTGCTCGCCGGCGAGCGCCCCGGCACCTTCAAGCTCGAAAACTACGTGGGCGGCCCCGCTCAGGTCGGGCTTCCCTCTGTCGAGGTGCCGCGCGCGGTGGGCATCCTGGCCGACGACGTCAACACGGAGCTCGAGAAGGGCAAGCGCTCGCTCACGATCGCGGCATACCTCCACGCCCGCCTCTTCGAGATCCACCCCTTCGCGGACGGCAACGGCCGCACCGCGCGGCTGCTCATGAACGGGGTGCTGCTCGCCATGGGCATGCCGCCCATCGTGATCCGCGCGCAGAACCACGCGACCTACCACGCCGCGCTCGACCTCTTCCACCTGGAGGGCGACCTCAGCCCCTTCCGGCGCTTCCTGAGAAACGAGACGCTGCTCACCTGGGAGGGCCTGCTGGACTAGCCATGGCGGGAAACCCCTACGACTTCAACCGCGACGGACGCTGGTCGACGCCGGAGCGCGCCTTCACGCACTACGGCATCCACGGGGAGCTGCGCCGCGCGGACGAGGGTCGGGGCTCTGGCCCAGGCGGCGGGGGAGGGTCGTGCCTTGCCGGGTGTGCCGGGTCGCTCGTTTTTCTCGGCGCCCTGCTCTTGATCTTCCGGGCGCTCTTCTCGTGCTCCGCGGGGTAGGCGGCCCGCGTGCGCCCGGCGCGTGGAGAGAATCCGAATCCGTCCAAAAAAGTCCTTGCATCGACTCGGACGGGCGTGCATAATAATCGAGCTGCCTGAAGAGGTTCGCGAAATGGTGGGTGTAGCTCAGTTGGTAGAGCGACGGACTGTGGCTCCGTAGGTCGAGGGTTCGAGACCCTTCGCCCACCCCATTTAATCGAATACGGATCGTTAGCTCAGCTGGTAGAGCAGGGGACTCTTAATCCCAAGGTCCAGGGTTCGAACCCCTGACGATCCACCATTTTGGATCGTTAGCTCAGCTGGTAGAGCAGGGGACTCTTAATCCCAAGGTCCAGGGTTCGAACCCCTGACGATCCACCACGATAGCTTCGGCCGGGCACCTGTTGGGCGTCCGGCCGTTTTTCTTACGCAGGAGGACTCATGGCCTACGTCAAGGGCAGGGGCGGCAACGAGGGCGCCCGACGTCCTCGCAGCAAGCCTGCCGCGCTTCTCGGCGCACTCGTCGCGGCGCTCATCGTCGCAGGGCTCTCCGGGGCGCTGCCGAGCATCCAGCGCGCGCTCTCGCCCGAGCCGCAGCGCCTCTCGCAGCGCCAGGACGCCTACAGCGAGTGGAGCTTCGAGGAGTACCCCGAGTACTATCGCGTCGTCGGGTCCGCCGTCGTGGACGTGGAGCTCGAGCCTGGCGAGGCGCGCTACGAGGGGCTCGACGCGCTCGGTCGCACCGGCCGCGCCGTCGCGCTCGTCACCTACGACATGATGCGCGAGGGCAGCGACCGCGAGCGCGAGGACATCCACGAGATCCATCCCTCCGGCTGGGGCCACAACCGCGAGGTCGACATCAAGATGCCCGGCGAGAAGACCTATCACGGCGCCCTCTTCAACCGCAGCCACCTGCTCGCCAAGTCCCTCGGCGGCGACGACGCCGCGTACAACCTTATCACCGGCACCCGTCCGCAGAACGTGGGCGACAACCGCGGCCAGGACGGCGGCATGGCCTACACCGAGGGCATCGCGCGCGACTGGCTCTGGGACAACCCCGACGGCACGGTATTCTACTCCGCGACGCCCGTCTACGAGGGCGACGAGCTGCTCGCCCGCAGCGTCATCGTCGACGTCCGCTCCTCCGACGGCGAGCTCGACCTCGAGGTCGAGGTCTTCAACACCGCATACGGGTTCGACATCGACTACGCGACGGGCGAGTTTTCCGTCGTGGGGGAGTGAGGGACATGGCCGAGAAGAGCGAGGGGCTCGAGAAGGTCCGGCGCGCGCTCGAGCTCGACCCGGCGCTCGTGGAGCGCGTCGTGAGCTCTGAGCGCGAGTGGGAGGGCAAGATCTTTGCCGTCGAGCACCTGCGGGTGGAGCTCTCCGACGGCTCGCTCGACTGGCGCGAGGTTGTCCGCCATCACGGCGGGGCGGGCGTGGTGGCCGTGATGGGCGGCCGCGTGTGCCTGGTGCGGCAGCATCGCGTGGCGCTGGGCTGCATGACGCTCGAAATCCCGGCCGGCAAGGTGGACCCCGACGAGGCGCGCGACGTCTGCGCCGCCCGCGAGCTCACCGAGGAGACCGGCCTTGTCGCCGAGCGGCTCGAGCTGCTCACGGAGTCCTACGGGGCCCCGGGATTCACCAACGAGCACACCTCGGTCTACTTCGCCCACGGGCTCACCCAGGGCAGCGCCCGCCTCGACGAGGGCGAGTTCCTGAACGTGGTGTGGGTGCCGGTGGCCGACGCCGTCGAGGCCATCCGCCAGGGGCTCATCCAGGACGCCAAGACCGTCGAGGGCATTCTCGCCGCCAAGGCCTTTGGTATGCTCTAAAATGCTTAGCGCACGTCTGCCGCGCCCTTAGCTCAGTTGGATAGAGCCGCGGACTTCTAATCCGAAGGTCGGGGGTTCGAATCCCTCAGGGCGCACCAAGAAGCATGCGGGCCGGGCACCGGCAGCTCGGTGTCCGGCTCGACTCGTGCCTCTGGCCGCAGAGACGTGCGCGCTCGCGTATTTCTGCGCGTAGCGCCAGCCACATGCGGCATACTTGACAAGTGTCCTTGCCGTTGGAAGGAGCGCACGTTGATTTACACCATGACGTTGAACCCCGCCCTCGACTATGTTATGCACCCCCTGACGCTCGACATGGGCTTCACCAACCGCTCCTCCAACGAGGAGCTGCACTGCGGCGGCAACGGCATCAACATCGCCACGATCCTGAACGAGCTCGAGACCCCGAGCATCGCCATGGGCATCGCCGCTGGCTTCACGGGGGACTACCTCCTTCGCCGCCTGCAGGAGAAGGGCATCGCGAGCAACTTCGTCCTTCTCGACCGCGGCTACACGCGCATCAACGTCAAGCTCAACGGCATCGTCATGACGATGGTCAACGGCATGGGCCCCAAGATCCCCGAGAAGAAGGTCGACGAGCTCCTCGAGCGCATGGACGTCGTCACCGCCGGGGACACGCTCGTCCTCACGGGCTCCATCCCCAACACCCTTCCCGAGGACATGTACTCCCAGATCATGCGCCGCCTTGGCGGGCGCGGCATCCAGTTCGTCGTCGACGCCCCGGGCCAGCTGCTCATGGAGGCCCTCGAGATGCACCCGTTCCTCATCAAGCCCAACAACCACGAGGTCGGCCGCATCTACGGCGTCAACATCGAGGAGCCCGAGGAGTGCATGCCCTACGCGCACAAGCTCCAGGAGGCCGGCGCGCGCAACGTCATCATCTCCTGCGGCGGGCACGGGTCGCTGCTGCTCGACGAGAACGGCGCCGAGCACGTGGTCCCCACCGCGCGCATCAAGCTCGTCAACGCCACGGGCGCCGGCGACTCCATGGTCGGCGGCTTCCTCTCCCAGGTCACCCGCGGCGTCGACTACGAGACGGCGCTCATCTTTGCCTCCGCCTGTGGCACCGCCACGGCGGCGAGCAAGGGAATCGCCAAGCGTTCCACGATCGACCGCGTCGTCACGGCGCTCTACAAGAAAATGGGTCGCGCGATCCCCGGCACCATCGCGCGTGACATCCAGGCCAACAAGGACCGAGAGGCCGCAGCCGCGGCCGCCGAAGGGAAGTAGCGCCTGGGTCGTTCGGGCTTCCCGTCCCCGGTCCGCCGTGGGACGTGAGCGATGTTGGGATACGGCCGCCCCGGCGGCCCTAAGGTAGGGGGTAACATGTACGAGGGAGTCAACGCATCTGACGGCATCGGCATCGGCGTCGCGCGCGTCGCCGTCGAGCCCGACCTGAGCTTCACGCCGCACAAGCCCGACGATGCGGGTGACGAGAAGCAGCGCTATGCCGCCGCCGTTGCCAAGTTCATCGAGCAGACCAACGCCCAGATCGAGCGCATGACGCAGACCGTGGGCGAGGAGGCCGCCGCCATCATGGGCGCCCACATCGAGTTTGCCGAGGACGAGGGCATCCAGGAGATGGTCAACGGCTCCATCGAGTCCGGCATGTGCGCCGAGCAGGCCGTCTCCGAGGCCTATGACATGTACTACAACATGTTCTCCAACATGGAGGACGAGCTGTTCCGCGAGCGCGCCGCCGACGTCGCCGACGTCAAGACCGGTCTTCTCGCCGACCTGCTGGGCAAGGAGGTCGTCGACCTCTCCACGCTGCCCGAGAACTCCGTCGTCGTCGTGCACGAGCTCACGCCGTCCATGACCGCGGACATCGACAAGGACAACGTCGCCGCAATCGTCACCGAGACCGGCGGCCGCACCTCCCACTCCGCGATCATCGCGCGCGCCCTCGAGATTCCCGCCGTGCTCTCCGTGGCCGACGTCACGAAGAACATCAAGAGTGGCGACATGGTCATCGTCGACGGCTCCCGCGGCCGCGTGCTCGTCAACCCCGCCGACAACGACCTCGCGCACTATCGCACCAAGGCCAAGCAGTTCGCCGAGGAGAAGCAGGCGCTCGAGGCCTATCGCGGCAAGCCCACGATCACCGGCGACGGCGAGAAGGTCCTTCTCGTCGCCAACATCGGCAACCCGGAAGACGCCAACGTCGCGTCCGAGCACGACTGCGAGGGCGTCGGCCTCTTCCGCTCCGAGTTCCTGTTCATGGACGCCAAGGAGCTCCCGAGCGAGGACGAGCAGTTCGCCGCGTACCAGAAGGTCGCGCTGCGCATGAAGGATCAGCCGGTCATCATCCGCACGCTCGACGTGGGCGGCGACAAGGAGATCCCGTACATGAATCTCCAGAAGGAGGAGAACCCCTTCATGGGGTACCGTGCGGTGCGCTACTGCCTGAACAACCCTGACCAGTACAAGGTCCAGCTCACGGCGCTGCTGCGCGCCTCCGCCTTTGGCGACATCAAGATCATGGTGCCGCTGGTCACCAACATTGACGAGATTCGCCAGGTCAAGGCGCTCGTCGAGGAGTGCAAGGCCGATCTTGACGCCCGCGGCGTGGCCTACAACAAGGAGATCGAGATCGGCACCATGATCGAGACGCCCGCCGCGTCGCTGATCGCCGACGACCTCGCCGCCGAGTGCGACTTCTTCTCCATCGGCACCAACGACCTCATCGGCTACACCATGTGTGCCGACCGCGGCAACGACAAGGTCGGCTACCTCTACGAGGTCTACCAGCCCGCCGTTCTGCGCTCGCTCAAGCGCATCATCGAGGAGGGTAACAAGGCCGGCATCATGGTCGGCATGTGCGGCGAGGCCGCGGCCGACCCGCTGCTGATCCCGGTGCTGATCTCGTTTGGCCTGGGCGAGTTCTCCGTGTCCGCCCCGTCGATCCTGCGCACGCGCCGCATCATCTCCGAGTGGACCAAGGCCGAGGCCGACGCCCTGACCGAGAAGGTCATGAAGCTCAAGACCGTCACCGAGGTCAAGGCCATGCTCCAGGCCGCCGCCCGCTAACTGCACGTTGGGGACAGTCCCCAATTTGCTGCACGTTGGGGACAGTCCCCAATTAACACAAAAGTTTGATGCCGCTCGCCGAACCGCCGGCGGGCGGCATCGTTTTGTGCTCGCCGGGTTGGGTATGAATCTCCGCACGCTGTCGATTGGGGGAGACATGCCGAGGGGACCGAGGAAGCTGTCGGAGCTGGGGTTTTACCACATCATCATGAAAGGCGCGGGAAACCAGGTCATCTTCGAGGATGACGCCGACTATGAGGCGTTCCTTCAGGTGCTGAGACGCGCGCGGGAGAAGTACTCGGTTTCTGTCTTGGCATGGTGCCTCATGAGCAACCACGTGCACCTTCTTGTGGACGATCCAAAGGGGGAGCTGAGTTCTTTCGTGCACCTCGTGACGACAACGTACGCGCGTCATTTCAATGATCGTTGGGGGCACGTGGGGCATGTGTTTTCGTCGCGCTTCACGAGCGTCGCCGTTCAGTCAGACGAACAGCTGCTCGTGACGATGAGGTACATCATCTGCAATCCGAGCAAAGCGGGGCTGTCGGAACCCGGCGCATATAGGTGGAGCAGCTATTCCGAGTACCTCGGAACCCCAGATATATCCGAGACGGGCCTGATTCTGGAAATGGTCGGAGGCGTGCCCGGATTCTGCCGGTTTATCGATGACCCTGAAGCCGCCCCTTATTACCCGAGGACTTCGGTGAGAGTTCCGGACGAGGACGCGATCGAAGCGGCAGCCGCTGCGATCTGGCCGGAGTCTCTCGATAGCCTGAAGACGATGGAACCGCAGAGGCGTGCGACCAATCTGCACCGTCTCGCCGAGGCGGGCCTCTCTCTGAAGCAGATTGGGAGGCTAACGGGGCTCGGCCGCTATGTCATCGAAAAGGCAATACATCAAAATTGTGTGTGAATTGGGGACAGTCCCCAACGTGCAGCAAATTGGGGACTGTCCCCAACGTGCTGGTCGGATTTAGCAGACGACGCGGAGGGCGTGGGGGATGACGTCGATCTCGAAATGCGTGCCCACGAGCCGCTCACCGTCGACCTGACAGGGCGGCTCTGCTGAGAAGTCGACGGTCGCGTGACGGAAGCGCCGCATCCTGACCGCACCGGTGAGCGCGTGCCTGCCCCAGCGAGCCAGCCCAAAGAGCGCCAGGAAGTGGGGGATCGAGGGGCGCCGCACGTTGTAGCACACGTCGAGCAGGCCGTCACCGGGATCTGCGTCGGGGCAGACCCTGAATCCGCCGCCATAGGTCGGCCCCACCTGCACGGCGAAGATGAGCGCGCTGAGGGCGAGTGGCTCGTCATCGTCAAAGCGCGCGGTGCAGGGATAGCCCGCGTGCGCGCGAGAGATGACCTTGAGGCCGGAGGTGATGAAGAGCGCCTCGCCCTCTTGTGAGGTCTCGGCGGCGCGCCGCTCGGTCGTGTCGATCGCGATCGCGGCGTCGAGGCCAAAGGAGAGCGTCTCCATGAAGTGAGTGCCGTTGACGCGCCCGACCTCCAGCTCGCGCGCCCGCCCGCGGACGAGACGCGCGAAGGCGCCCTCGACGTCGTTTTTGGGCATGTCGAGCGTCCGCGCGTAGTCGTTGCCGGAGCCGAGCGGGATGACGCCGAGCTGAGGGCGCCTCTGGGTGGGCAGCCCCATGAGGCCGTTCACGACCTCGTGGATGACGCCGTCGCCGCCGAGCGCGAGGACCGTGTCAAACCCCGCCGCCCCCGCGGCGATGTCGACGGCGTCCCCGGGCCCCTCGGTGAGGCGAACCTCGTAGCCGCGCGTCGCGGAGGAAAAGCTGTTGAGGAAATGCCGCGCAAAGTCGGCACCCGCGGCGCCCTTGCCGCTGTGGGCGGCGGGGTTGGCGATCAGGAGCGTGCGTCCGAGCGGCGATTCGGCCATGCGGGACCCTTCTCGAGGTTCTTCTCGCCTCGATTGTACGTCACGCGGCGTCGTGTCCGGCACTAGGCCGAAGCGCCGTCAACTGGCCCGAGATAGACCTTGTTCTCCGCGACGAGGAGGGGATAGCCCACGTAGGGGAGAAGGACGAGGCCGACCGCATAGGCATAGCTTGGCGCCGCTCCAAAGGCGCGCGCCAGACGCTCGCTCACCACGAGCTGCGTCACGAACCAGAGCGCGAGGAAAAGCGCCGCGAGCCACTGCGACTCGTAGTAGCGTCCCAGGCCGAGAAGGACCGAGAGGAGCTGGGCGGCGCTCGCGATGGACGCGACCACGCACAGGGCGCGATTGCCTGAGTCGCCCGAGCAGACCTCCCAGGTCGAGAAGACCGGGATGATGGCGGCCCAGCGCCGCCTGCCCATCTTCCCGAGGACGACCCACCTGCCGGCGATCGTGCTCAGCATGAGGATGACGATCGCCGGGGCCCACAGCATCGCAAGGGAGTCGACGAGAAACTGGCCGTCCATCTTGCCTCCTTCCTGCGGTTACTGTGCTTTATACCCTTGAGCGGGAGGCTCAGACGCCTTGTCTTGTGTCTGTTAATTGGGGACAGTCCCAAATTAACACAGCGGTGTCTTTAAGGGGCAGGTGAGGCGTTGTCGCAGGTCGGGGCGGGTGACTGCTCCGACCTGCGGCCTGTCTCTGGTGGGTCGATTCAAGATGCATTCAAGAATCGTCCCCGTGGCTTGCTCGGGCGCCTTTCCGGTGGTGCTATGCGGCTGTCAGGGTACCGATGTCGTAGGCGCCGGCGATGGCGTCCATCGCCGCCCTCTGCGTCTCCATGTTGACGTGCGTATAGATCCTCAGGGTGATGCTCGGGTCCCTGTGGCCGGCAAGCTTCTGCATTGCGCTCGGGTGGACGCCCCTGCCCGCCGCGATGGAGAGGAACGTGTGCCTGAGCTCGTGGAGGGTGAGATTGCCGACGCCGAGACGCTCGCGGTGGCGAGCCCACCAGACGCTCAGGGAGTTGGTAGACAGACGGTTTCCGGTGACGCCAGTGATCAGGGGCTTGTCGGGCGCGGGCATGACGACCTCCTTGCCCCTGACCGTCCTCGTCACCGTGTAGCCGTCCTCGGCCCCGTTGAGCTCGACGAGGGCCTGCATGCGCACCGAGAGCACGAGCGCCGCGAACGGAGAGAGGGGAAGCACGCGCCTTCCCGCTTCCGTCTTGGGCTCCTTGAGGTTTCCGAAGCGGTCGTACGAGTGGCTGACGCTGAGCGTCATGGCGTCGAAGTCGACGTCGCCGCAGGACAGGCCGCACAGCTCGCCGCGTCTGAGGCCTAGCGAGCCGGCGAGCAGGACGGCGCACTGGTAGGAGTCCGCGGGGTCCAGCTGAGCGACGAGGTCGCCGAGCTCCTTCTCGCTGAGCGCCCTCTTCTCGGCCGTGTCCCGCTTGGGGGCGTCGACCCCCTCGCAGGGGTTCTCCGCGACTATGCCGGCCCTCTTGGCGTGGTTCATCATGCTGGACACGAAGCCGTGTATGTTCGCGAGGGTGGTGCCACTCAGGGGCCTGCCGCTGAGGCTCTCTCCGGACCTGAGGTCGAGATAGGCCCTCTCGAGAACCGTCGGCGTGACGTCCTGGAGCCTGACGTGGCCGATGAGGTGCGAGATCTGCCTGGCGTACGAGCGGTCCGCATAGATGGTCTGCGGGGCGAGCTCGCGCGTCTTCTCGCGCACCTCGCAGAAGTGCTCAGCGTAGGACGCGAACGTCCAGTTGCTGCGCCGGACGACGTCGCCGGACTCGATCTCTGCGACGAACTCGCGCCTCGCGGCCTTTGCCTCGGTGTAGGTGCCGCTGAACGTACGGGACTTCTGTGGGTACTTTCCGGTCCTCGGGTCGCGGCCGAGCGAGACGACGAGCTTCCACTTGCGGCACTTGTTCCTGGGCTTGTCCTCGAGCGGGTAGATTCCGCCGTCGCCCCTCACCTTACTCGCCAATGCGCTCACGCCCCTCCCTGCGGACGGGGCGGCCCTCCGCGATCCAGCGGCGGACGCGGGCCGCGATGTCGCTGTAGAAGAGCTCCTGGCTCGCGTCGAGCGCCCTCTTGTCCTCGGCGCGGGCCGGCTCCTCCGGCCTCCTGTCGCGGCTCTCGCTCTCGGCAACCATGCGATCACCTCCTTCCCTGGGGACGGGGGCCGTCGGCCTCGGACTGCTCCACGAAGTCGAGGTAGCTGTCCACGAGCGCGCGGCCGGCGCCGGAGAGTGCGTCGTATCGGGACTGGACGGGGTGCTCGTCGGGGGCGTCGATGTCCTCGCGGCCGACGACGAGGTCGATGGAGCAGCCGAGGCGGTCGGCGATGGCCCACGCCGCCGAGAGCGGCACGGCCATGCCCGGGCCCTCGGGCTGGCGCTCGTAGCGCGAGTAGGTTGACGCGGGGATGCCGAGCTCCGCGGCGAAGTCCCTGGCGCTGCGGTAGCCCGCCTCGCGGCGGAGGCGCTGCAGCGCCCTCTTCCCGCAGGTGGGATGGGTCGTTTTGGATAGCATTGCGCCTGATGACATATAATGTCACCGTCCTTTCCGGGTGCACTGGACTGGGCACGGGCCCGGGGAAGTCGCTACCTTCCCCGGGCCCACTTCGTTCCTCTCCCCAGGGGCGTCACCTCCCCTCGCGGCCGTCGAACTCGAGGTCGGCGTAGGGCCCGAGGAAGCGCTCGGGGACGCCGAAGGACGAGCCCCCGCCGCGCTCCCATATCCCGTGGAGGCGGTCGTAGGCCGCCATGACGTTGTCGACCGCCTCCTCGGCTGCCTCCCCCTCTAGCCTCGCGGCGGCGCGGCCCGCCACGAACTCCTTGAACGCAGACCTGAGCTCGTCCGCTGTGCCGAGCGCGAGCAGGTCCTCGAGCCCGTCGCTCCTCTGGAGCTCCTCGAGGAAGATGCGCTCGTAGCGCCACGCCGCCGCCTCGTATCGGCGCTCCTGCTCCTCGTGCATGCGGAGGCCCTCGTCCATGTCCCTCTCGGCGAGGAACGAGAGGAACTCCTCGAGCGCCGACTTGGAGCGCGGGCTGAGCCGGTCGTAGCTCTTCTGGACGTCGCCTCGCAGCGAGCGGACGTCCACCTCCTCGCGGCCGACGATGACGTCGATGGGCACGCGGAACCAGTCCGCGAGCTTCCGCGCCGCGCCCATGGGGATCTTGTCGGGGCTGCTCTCGTAGCGCGCGTAGGTGGACGGCGGGATCTTCACGACCTTCGCGAACTCCGCCGACTTCTTGAACCCCGCCGCCTTCCTGAGCTCCAGAAGAGCGCTCGCCATCTGCCATACCTCCCGAGTTGTGTGCGTTCTGTGGCGGTGCGTTGCCCCACCTGACCGGAAGGGCGCAACACTATGCAACAGAAGATAGCACTCAGCGACAAATTGAACAACCGAACAACACCATTCTACACCAAATAGAGCTAACAGTCTCAATGCATGAGAAATGCTGTGATATTCTACGGCTGCGAGGGGAGGCGGCGGCCCACCATGTGGCACCGCCGCGCCGCGCGCCAGGTCCAGGGCCAACCGAGGAGACAGAGGGGAAGGCGAGAGAAGCGATGAAGGCGAGGTTCGAGGACGTGCCGCTGTTCATGACGCCGAACGAGCTCGCGCAGGTGACGGGCGAGCACGTGGGGTCGATCAGGAGGGGCATCATCGAGGGCAGGATCCCGGCCGACAAGGTGAACGGGCGCTGGCGCATCTGCCGCGACGTGGTGTTCCCGAACGCGAGCAGGGGGACGTCGTATGACGGCGGGAAGAGGGAGTAGGCGCGCCGCCCCGCGAGAGCGGGCGGGCGCGGTTGCCGCCGCGCCCGCCCAGTGCGAATCCCTGGCCGGAATCGCGGGGCACAGTGTAGCGCACGCGCGCGGAGTTTCCGAGGGGGTGCGCTCCCATGGCTGACCTGAGGGGCGTGCCGGTGGAGCTGCGCCGCGAGCCGCGCTGGGTGTGCTGGCGGCGCGAGGAGCGGAACGGCAGGGCGACGAAGCTACCGGTGTGCGCGGCGAACGGGCGCATGGCCAAGAGCACGGACCCGGCGACCTGGGCGACCTTCGAGGAGGCCGTGGCGGCCGTCGGCCGCTGGCGCTGCGACGGCGTGGGGTTCGTGTTCGGGCCCGACCGGGCGTTCACGGGGCTCGACCTCGACCATGTGCTTGTCGACGGCGTACTTGACGCGGAATACCGCTGGGTGATGGACGAGGCCGGCACCTACACGGAGGTGTCGCCCTCCGGCGACGGGCTGCACCTGATCTTCCGGGGCGCGAAGCCCGACTGGGCTGAGCGCAGCCGCCGCGGGCAGCCGGGTGGCCGGGTGGTGGAGATGTACGACCACGACCGGTACTTCACCGTGACGGGCGACGTCTTCGAGGGGCGCGGCACGCTGGCCGAGAACCCCGGGATCGTCGAGCGGGCGTACCGGACGTGGATCGAGCCGGAGGCGGCAACGGCCCAGCCCAGGCTGGGCGAGGCAGCCGCGGGCGCGGGCGCCGGGGGCATGACGGACGCCGAGCTGATCGAGCGCATGTGCTCCTCGCGCAACGGGGACGCCATACGCGCCCTCATGGCCGGCGACACCTCCGCGCAGGGCGGCGACCACTCTGCCGCCGACATGGCGCTGTGCTCGCACCTCGCCTTCTGGTGCGCGGGCGACGCGGCGCGGATGGACAGGATCTTCCGCTCCTCCGGGCTCATGCGGGACAAGTGGGACAGCAGGCGCGGCGGCACCACCTACGGCGCGCAGACGATAGAGCGCGCGATCTCGGGAGCCACGGAGTTCTACAGGCCGAGGGCCGCAAGAAGGCAGAAAGGCAAGCCCCCTGCCGCTCACAACACAAACATATGTTCGTCTGCCGACGCGGGCGGGGCACGCGGGGGTACGGGACGTGGGGCCGCCGCGGGCGATGAGGCGCCCGACTTCGAGAACGCGCCCTCCGCGGAGGGCTGGCGGGTCGATGCGAAGGGCAGGCTCTGGGCCTGCGACCGGGACGGCGAGCTCCGCCGCTCGGTGAGCTCGACGGCGCCCTGGGTGGCCACCGACCTCGTGGACGTGGACACCGGCGACGTGCGCGCCCTCGTGCGCGTGACGGTGCCGGGCGGCGTGCGGGAGCGCGCCCTCGACCGCGACGTGCTGCTCAACCAGAGCAAGATCATCGGGGCGCTGGCGCCCATGGGCGCGAACGTCTCCTCGGCCAACGCCAAGGACGTGGTGCGCTACCTCACCGACGTGGAGCGCCGCTGGGGCTGGGCGCGGCCGCGCGCGAGGAGCGTCACGCACCTGGGCTGGGCGGAGGGTGCGCTCTCCTCCTTCATGCCCTACGACGCGGGCGGCAAGGTGAGGTTCGACCCGAGCCCGGACGAGGCGGTGAAGGCCCGAGCCTTCATGGAGCCGGCCGGGACGCTCGAGGGCTGGGTCGCGGGCGTGGCGCCCGCGCGAGCCTCCTCGATGGCGTTCCGGTGCGTGATGGCGGCGAGCTTCGCCTCGCCGCTGGTCTCGCTTCTCGGCGTGCAGACCTTCATCGTGTACCTGTGGGGGCGCAGCCGCTCGGGCAAGACGCCTACGCTGAAGGCGGCGGGGTCGGTGTGGGGCGACCCGACCGAGGGAGCGGACAGCTACTTCCGGACCTTCTCAGACACGCCGAAGAGCATCGTGCGGGCGGCGGCGCTTTTGCACGACATCCCGGTGATCGTGGACGAGCTGCAGAGCAAGGGCGCCGTGGGCGGGCAGGCCGGGAAGCGCCAGGTGGTGGAGGACCTTCTGTACTCCCTCTCGCTCGGGCACGAGCGCGGGGCGCTGAACAGCGACCGCTCGATGATGCGGGCGGGAAGCTGGCACAGCCTCACCATAGCCACCGGCGAGATCCCCATCGTGGGGGCGTCGACCCAGCAGGGAGCCGCCAACAGGACGCTCGAGCTCTGCGGGGAGCCCTTCGCCGACGTGCGCGCCGCCCAGGCGATGCACCATCTCGTTGCCGCCGAGCACGGCACGGCCGGGCGCGCCTTCGTGGAGGCGCTGAGGCGCAACGACCCCGCCTTCTACGCCGGAGAGTTCCGGCGCCTGCGCGACGCCGTGGGCAAGGCTGCGAACGGCCACCCGCAGGCGGACAACGTTGCCCTCTTGGCGCTCGCCGACGCGCTCGCGCAGTTCTACGTGTTCGCGCCGGGGACGGAGTGGGCGGCGTGCCTGGAGGGCGCGATGCGCATGGCCTCGTGGGCGCTCGTGAACGCCACGGGCGCCGACGGCACCGACACCGACCTCAAGGCCATCCAGTTCGTGGCCGAGTGGCTGGTGAGGAGCCGGCTGCACTTCGAGAGCTCGGCGGAGATGGACCGGCTGGAGCGCTGGGGGTGCGTGGAGCAGTACCGTGACCGACCGGGGTTCTGCTGGTGGGTGTTCTCCTCCGTGCTCGACCGGGCGCTCGCCGACGCGAACTTCGACCGCCAGAAGACACTGCGCCGCATGGCGGACGAGGGCCTCCTGGTTGAGGGGCGCGGGCGCGGGTTCACGCGGCAGAAGCGCTTCGGCGACACGCGTGTCTACTGCGTCTGCATCGACAACCAGGCGCTGGAGGCGCTGCTCGACCGCGCGGCGGGGGCGGCGCCCAGCGTCCCGCCGTCTCAAGGGGGCGGGCCATGTTGAGACACGAGTCAAGACGGGGGTTCCGGCTGGTGAGGGTGGCCGCGTCCGGCTCCTGTCTCTCCGTCTTGACTGGGTTGGTGGGTACGGGCCCCTCGCGCGCGGGCGGGCGCGCGGGCGCGCACGCGCACGGGGGCTCTGGGTCGGAAACCGGTCAAGACGTCGAGACAGGGGGCGTTCGTCCTGCTCAGGGGCATCGTCTCTGTCTTGACCGGGCATGAGGCGGTCGGTCCGAGGGGGTGGCGGAGATGAGCTGGTGGACGGAGGAGCAGGACGACGTCCTGCGCGAGGTGAGCTTCCGAGGAGCGGAGTTCGCCGCCGCTGAGATCGAGCGGAGGTGCGGCGTGCGCCACTCCGTTCGGGCGGTGGAGATGCGCGCGAGCAGGATCCACTGCTCGCTGGCCGTGCAGACGGTGTGCCCGCAGTGCGGAGCGGTGGGCGTGAAGATCAACCGCCAGACGGGCATGTGCCGGCGGTGCACCGAGGAGTACCACCTCGCGCAGGAGCGGGCCTTCAACGAGCAGCTGGAGCGCGAGCGGGCGCACGCCGAGGACGCCGCCGACATAGACGACGTGCGGCGGGAGCGGGACAGGATGCGGCAGCGGAACTCGCGGCTGTGCAGGAAGTACGGGCTTGCGGGGAAGCGGGAGCGGGGTGATTCGCTCCGCCGCTCTCACTCTTAACCGTGGTACGGGCAGCGCGCGCCGATGCACGCGACGTTGTCCGACGAGACGGCGCAGACCGGCTCTGAGGTCGGCTGCCGAAGGTCAACGCCCAGCACCTCGTTGAACCAGCGGACCGCGCCCCGCACGGCCACGCGAGAGTCGCGCTTGCAGCAGCGCGGGGAGCCGGCCTGGGCAATCTGCCCCAGCAGGTCGGCGACCATCTTCTGCGTCTCGCTCCAGCCCTCGGCCTTGAGAGGGGCATTGCCAAGCAGGATCGAGAGCGCCATGCCGCACGATGCGGCAGCACCGCACACGCCCCAGCGCGCGCACGCGCCGCCGGGAACCGCGCCAGAGCGCTCGGAGAGCTCCTGGAGCTGCCCCCTCAGGTCGCCCGAACCCGTGGCGTTGCGCACGGACGCCAGCAGGGCGGCCCCCACGAGGAAGTGGTGGACGGGGCCGAACGCCGCGCACTCGGGCGCTGCCATGAGGTCCTCCAGGATGTCCGCAGGGCTGGTCGAGGTGCTGTTCTCGCAGATGACGGAAGCCCAGGAAGGGACGTCGTTGCTCGTAGCCATGATAGCTCCCCTTTCTGTAAACACATTGATGGATGTCGAAATATTATACATCGAAGAACGTCGATATATAGTAGAATAATTGCGTGAGTCACGCTTTCAGAACAGGGAGGGCCACATGGGAGCACGGAGCATCGGGCGGCCGCACGTCGCCTTCGTCTGCACGCACAACGCGTGCCGGAGCCAGATGGCGGAAGCAATAGCACGCCAAATCGCGGGCGACGTGCTTGACCCCTATTCCGCGGGCACCGACCCCACGCCCGAGGTCGATCCCGGTGCGCTGCGGGCGCTCTCGGAGCTCTACGGCATAGACGGAACGGGCCTGCGCCCCAAGACGCTCGACGAGCTGGGAGAGGCGGACATCGTGGTGACTATGGGGTGCGGGGTCCGGTGCCCCGTGTTCCCGTGCGCGCACCGCGAGGACTGGGGGCTCGAGGACCCCGCCGGCCGCGGCCCCGAGGCGTTCCGGGAGACCGCCCGCGTCATCGAGGCGAGGGTGCGCGACCTGGCATGCCGCGTGGAGCGCGGCGAGATTCCCGGCGTGACCGCGCCCGTGCGCGCCGACGTCCTTCGGGCGCTCGCCGACGAGCGGCGGCTCGCTGTGGTCGCCTCCCTCGCCGAGGGCGAAGAGACCTGCGCCTGCGAGCTCCTCGAGGGCCTCGGCATCGGGCAGCCGACCCTCTCGCACCACATGAAGCTCCTCACCGAGTGCGGCTTGGTCAGCGCCCGAAAAGACGGTCGCTGGCTGCGCTACACCCTCGACCGCGAGCGCATCTCCGCGCTCGGGGACGCGCTGAAAGAGCTCGCCCGCTGACCCTTCTTGTGACGCGTGGCGAGAATCCACCGTGAGAAAGTCTATCGACGTTTCACGGGGGTGATTCGCATGGCGAGGCGTCCGAAGCTGACGCAGGAGATGGTGGACGAGGCGATCCGTCTCAAGGCGGACGGCCTCTCCAACGGCGACATCATCTGCGCGCTGGGCATCCACGAGTCGACGTTCTACCGCTGGATCGGCGACCCCAAGAACAGGCTGCAGCGCGCGTTAAGCGAGGGGCTAAAAAAGGAGGAGTCGGCGTTCAAGCGGACGCTGCTCACCACGATCCGCTCGGCGGCGCTCGCGAGGCACCAGTACTGGACCGCCGCGGCGTGGCTGCTGGAGCGCAAGTACCCCGACGAGTTCGGCAAGGCGGAGCGCAAGGGCGACGAGGGCCGCGAGGACGCGGCGCCGAGGATCGTGCTCGGCGTGGTGGCCCAGCCGGTGCAGGAGAGACTGCCCGGCCTCGACGGGGGCGGCTCGAATGGTTGACGCCTCCTCGCTCGTGATCCCGGCCTTCCACGACGTGCTCGGCGACGTGATGGCCCACGGGCACACGCACTACTGGCTGCACGGGGGCAGAGGCTCCACGAAGAGCTCGTTCATCAGCGTGTGCATCGTCCTTCTCCTCCTGGCGCACCCCGAGGCGAACGCGGTGGTGGTGCGCAGGTTCTCGAACACGCTGCGCGACAGCGTGTTCTCGCAGATGACGTGGGCGATCGCGGCGCTGG
>NZ_JANRHO010000014.1:0-31870 GCF_024733715.1 Thermophilibacter sp. ET337
CCGGCCGCGAGGCGCCGCGCCGAGCTCGCCGGGCTCGACGACGGGGCTCTGCTCGACGCGCTCAGGCGTCAGATGATCGGCGACGCGGGCCTGCTGCCCGCCCAGAGCGCCGCGCTCGAGCGGCTCGCCGCCGGGCGCTCCTGCCTCGCCGTCATGGCCACGGGGCGCGGAAAGTCGCTGATCTTTCACCTCCACGCCGCGCGCGAGGCCATCGCCTCCGGTCGCGCGAGCGTCTTTGTCTACCCGCTGCGCGCCCTTGTCGCCGACCAGGCCTTCCATCTGCGCGAGGCGCTCTCGGGGGTCGGGGTCTCCGTCGAGGTCCTGACCGGCGAGACGACGCAGTCGGAGCGAAGGCGCGTCTTCGAGGGGCTCGCCGGCGGGTCGGTCGACGTCGTGCTCACCACGCCGGAGTTCCTCTCAATCCATCGCTCCAGCTTCGCGGCGTCACGTCGCGTGGGCTTCGTCGTCGTCGACGAGGCGCATCACGCCGGCGTGGCGGCCCCCGGCGACCGGGACGCCTACCTCGAGCTGCCCGCGGTCCTGACCGATCTCGGGCATCCCGTGGCGCTCGCCGTGACCGCGACCGCCTCTCCCGAGTCGGCCCGCGGCATCTGCGAGCTGCTCTCCATAGACGAGTCGGACGTCATCGTCGACGAGGCGGTCCGCGACAACCTTGCCCTCGACGACGAGCGCGGCGCGGGCGACGCGGACGCGCTTCTCGCCTCGCTCGTCTCCGGGGGCGAGAAGTGCATGGTCTACGTGCCCTCGCGCGCCCGCGCGGTGTCCACGGTCCGCATGCTGCGCCACGCCCTCCCCGCGCTCGCCGCGCGCGTCTCCTACTACCACGCCGGGCTCTCGCGCGAGACGCGCCTGCGCGTCGAGCGGGCGTTTCGAGAGGGCGAGCTCAGCTGCATCGTCTCCACGAGCGCCTTCGGGGAGGGCGTGAACCTTCCCGGCATCCGCCACGTCGTGCTCCTGGGCCTGCCCCTCGGACAGGTCGAGTTCAACCAGATGAGCGGCCGCGCGGGCCGCGACGGGGCCCCGGCGACCGTGCACCTGCTCTTCGGCCCCGCGGACGTGCCCTCCGGCGAGGCCATCCTCGGCGCGGCCGCCCCCGGCCGCGACCAGCTCGTGACCCTCTACCGCACCCTGGTGGCCCTATGCCGGGCGGGCGGCGCCGTCACGCTCGACGACGAGGGCATCGCCCGAGCCGCGCGCTCCCGCGAGCCGGGATCGGCGCTCGACGAGCGCGAGGTCGCCTCCGGGCTCTCGGTCTTCTCGGAGCTCGGGTTCTGCGCGGTGACGGGCTGGGGGGCGTCGCGGCGCGTCTCGATGGCGAGCGCGCCGGAGCGCATGGAGCTCACGCAGTCCGCGTGCTACCTCGAGGGCCTCAGGCTCCAGCGGGCCTTCGAGGACTTCAGCCGCTGGGCGCTCGAGGCGCCGGTCGACGAGCTTCTCGCCCGCATCAACCGCCCCATCGCGCCGAACTTCGGTATCATCGTCTCCGAGGGGAAGTGAGATGCGATGAGCGACGACAAGACCAGGCGCGAGGAGACGCCCGCGGCCGCCCCGGAGAAGACGCCCGCGGCAGCGCCCGCGACGGCGCCCGCCGCGACCGCGAGGCCCAAGAAGGGCGTCCCGGACGCCGCCAACTACCGCCTGCTCCAGGCGGCCTGCGAGACGTACCTGGACGAGGAGGGCTGCGAGAAGGTCGAGCGCGCGTACCGCTTTGCCGCGGACTACCACCGCGACCAGCGCCGGCGCTCCGGCGAGCCCTACATCAACCATCCCGTCGAGGTCGCCCTGATCCTCGCGCACGACCTGCGCATGGACGAGGACACGATCTGCGCCGCCCTGCTGCACGACACGGTGGAGGACACGCCGGCGACCCTCGACGAGCTGCGCGACCTCTTTGGTGAGACCGTCGCCGACCTGGTCGACGGCGTGACCAAGCTCACCTCCATCCAGGTCTCCTCCATGGACGCCAAGCAGGCGTGGAACCTGCGCAAGATGTTCCTCGCCATGAGCCGCGACATCCGCGTGGTCATCATCAAGCTCGCCGACCGCCTGCACAACATGCGCACGCTCGCGGCGCTGCCGCCCGACCGACGCCAGTTCAAGGCGCGCGAGACCATGGACGTCTACGCGCCGCTGGCCGACCGCCTCGGCATCTCCTCGGTCAAGTGGGAGCTCGAGGACCTCGCCTTCTTCTGGCTCGAGCCCGAGGAGTACCAGCGGGTCGCCCGCATGGTGCAGGACTCCCGCGCCCAGCGCGAGGACGACACCGAGACGGCCATCAAGACGCTCGACGACGAGCTCAAGGCGGCAGGCCTCAAGAACTACCAGATCACCGGCCGCCCCAAGCACCTTTGGAGCATCTACCAGAAGATGACGCGCAAGGGGCGCGAGTTCTCCGACATCTACGACCTCATCGCCCTGCGCGTGATCACCCAGACGGTGGGGGACTGCTACTCGGCGCTCGGCGCCGTGCACTCGCTGTGGAACCCCATGCCCGGGCGCTTCAAGGACTACATCGCCACGCCCAAGGCCAACCTCTACCAGTCCCTGCACACGACGGTCGTGGGCCCCGACGGCAAGCCCATCGAGATCCAGATCCGCACCGCGGAGATGCACGAGGCCTCCGAGTACGGCATCGCCGCGCACTGGCTCTACAAGAAGGAGGGCAACTCCCGCGGGCGCATGAGCGCCGAGGACCGCGCGATCGACTCCACGATCAACTGGATCCGCAAGACGCTCGACTGGGCCACCGAGGACGACATCGACGACCCGCACGAGTTCCTCGACAACCTGCGCGTGGACCTCTTCGAGCACGAGATCTTCGTCTTCACGCCCAAGGGCGAGGTCATGAGCCTGCGCCGCGACTCCACGCCGCTCGACTTCGCCTACGCCGTCCACACCGAGGTGGGCAACCACTGCGTGGGAGCCAAGGTCAACGGCTCGGTCGTGCCGCTGTCCTACACGCTCTCCATGGGCGACCGCGTCGAGATCCTCACCAACAAGAACGCCAAGCCCAGCCGCGACTGGATGAGCATGGTCGTCATGCCCTCCACGCGCGCCAAGATCCGCAAGTACTTCTCGACCCAGAACCGCAACGACGACGCCGAGGCGGGCCGCACCGAGCTCGCCCACGAGCTGCGCAAGCGCGGCTACGGCATCTCGACCAAGCGAACCGTCAAGGCCATCGCGCGCGTGTGCGAGTCCTTCGAGCTGCGCTCGCCGGACGACCTGTTCGCGGGCGTCCACACCGGCAAGGTCTCGCTCAAGCAGGCCGCCAACCGCATCGAGGAGATCCTCGAGGAGGGCTCGCCCGAGCAGCTCGCGGCGGCCGCCGCCGAGGCGGAGCGCCGCGCCGAGCACGAGCGCGCCATGGCGTCGGGCACGCCGGTCATGAAGTCCTACGCGCTCACCCAGGCCGCGCGCGGCAAGCGCAAGCGCAGCAACTGCGGCGTGGTGGTCAAGGGCGACCCCGACCTTCTCGTCCACCTCGCGCACTGCTGCAACCCCGTCGCCGGCGACGAGATCGTGGGGTTTATCACCCGCGGCAGGGGCGTCTCGGTGCACCGCGCCAACTGCCCCAACGTGACCGACCTGATGCGCAACCCCGACCGCATGATCGAGGTCGCCTGGGACACCTCGGGCGCCACGGAGTTTCGCGTGGAGATCGTCGTCGAGGCCACCGACCGCATGGGCCTGCTTAAGGACATCACCGTGGCCATCGGCGACGCCGGCGCCAACATCCTCTCGGCCGCCACGCAGACGAGCGCCCAGGGCGTCGCGCGCCTGCGCTTCCTCGTGGCGATCTCCGACGCGAGCCTGCTCGACGTCCTGCTCTCCGCCGTGAGCCGCGTGCCCTCGGTCTACGACGCGCGCCGCATCATGCCCGGCGAGGGCGCCAACCAGATGAAGCAGCGCGTCCGCTGACGCGACGCGGGGACGCGGCCCTGTTCACGTGAGGAGCGTGAGATGAGCGACAAGAGAGACGAGCTGCGCCACTTCGTGGTGACGCCGCTGCAGACCAACTGCTACGCCTGGGTGAGCGCGGAGGAGTGCCTCGTCGTGGACCCGGGCGGATCGGGCGCCGCGGTGGCCGGGCACCTCGGTGACGTCCGCGTGACCTGCGTCGCGGCCACGCACGGCCACGGCGACCACGTCGGCGGCGCCGCGGCGCTCTGCCGCGCGACGGGCGCCCCCTTCGCCATCCACGCCGCCGACTCCGAGCTCGCTCGCCACGCGGGCGAGATGAGCGAGGTCGGCCGCAGCTACGACGAGAACGCGCCGGAGGCCGGTCGCCTGCTCGCCGAGGGCGACGTCATCGAGGTGGGCACCGCCACCTTCACCGTGATGGAGACGCCCGGCCACACGCCCGGCGGCATCGTGCTCGTGGGCGGGGGCAGCGCCGAGGGCGTGGCCTTCGTCGGCGATACGCTCTTCCCGGGAAGCCACGGCCGCACCGACCTCTCCGGCGGCGACGAGCGCGCCATCCTGTCCTCGCTTCGGCGCATGGCGGCAGAGATCGCTCCCGAGACCATGCTTTTGTGCGGCCACGGGCCCGAGACCTCGATGGCCGTAGAGCTGGCGAGAAACCCGTTTTTGCGCTAGGGCGTCTCTACAAGGTGGATTTCTGGGGAAGCGTTGGTGCCCGAGGCGGGGCTCGAACCCGCACGAGTTGCCTCAACGGTTTTTGAGACCGTCGCGTCTGCCAATTCCGCCACTCGGGCCTGGACGCCGTGCGTCAGGTGAGAAGAACTATATCAGACCGCGCGTTGTTCTCGCCACCGGGGTATATAGTGAACGTGTCAGGCCGAAGCCGTCAGAAAGAAGGGTCCCATGGCGCTCACCAGCGAAGTCACCGCCGTCCTCAACGAGCAGATCAACAAGGAGCTCTACTCCAGCTACCTCTACCTCACCTTCGCGGACTACTATGACGACCGCGGCCTCAAGGGCTTTGCCAACTGGTACGAGATCCAGGCCAAGGAGGAGATGGACCACGCGCTGGCCATCCGCCGCTACCTGCTCGACAACGACTTCCGTCCTGTGATGGAGGCCATCGCCAAGCCGGACAAGACCTTCGAGAGCGACCTCGCGCCGCTCGAGGCCGGGCTCGAGCACGAGGAGTACGTCACGAGCCTCATCCACCACTGCTACGAGGTCGCCCACGAGGCGCACGACGTGCGCACGATGAAGTTCCTCGACTGGTTCGTCGAGGAGCAGGGCGAGGAGGAGACCAACGCCCGCGACATGGTCACCAACATGAAGCTCTTTGGCTGCGACCCCAAGGGCCTCTACGACCTCGACCGCGAGTACCAGGCGCGCGCCTACGTGCAGTCGGCCTCCCTCAAGCTCTAGGGCCTAGCGGCGGGCGTGACAGCTGGGGCGTGACAATTAGGATAGGTTCAATTGTCACACGGCCCAACTGTCACGCCCGCAACATGTGGAGATACTCTGGCGAGAAAAACCCGTTGCCGCGAGCCAGGCCTCGTGCTATTCTCGTCAAGTGTGCTTTTGCGAAGTGGGATCGAACATGGGTCCCCACCTACACGGCGCCTCACGGTTGCTGTCTGGTCAGACAACGTATGTTCTTCTCGCCCTTTGCGGCGAGCGATGTCTCCCGGACGCCTCCTGTGGTGCCGGGAGTTTTTTTGCGGCGCAAGCCGCGGATGAGAGAGGAAGGAGCTCGACATAGCCAGGAACGATGGTCCTCGCATCAACGAGGAGATTACGTCCCGCACCTGCCGCCTGATCGGCATCGACGGCTCCCAGATGGGTCTTTTTGGCGTGCGCGACGCGCTGAGGATCGCCCACGACCAGGGCCTCGACCTCGTTGAGATCGCGCCGAACGCGGAGCCTCCCGTCTGCAAGATGCTCGACTACCGCAAGTTCAAGTACGAGCAGGACCGCAAGGCCAAGGCCGCTCGCAAGAACCAGGCCAAGGTCGAGGTCAAGGAGATGAAGTTCCGTCCCAAGATCGACGTGGGCGACTACGAGACCAAGAAGGGTCACGTCATCCGCTTCCTCAAGAAGGGCGCCCGCGTCAAGATCACGATCATGTTCCGCGGCCGCGAGATGGCCCACCCGGAGCAGGGTCGCATGGTGCTCGATCGCCTCGCGGAGGACCTGAAGGACGTCGCAAACGTCGAGCAGAAGCCCCTCATGGAGGGCCGCAACATGCACATGACCATCGTCCCGATCAAGGGCGCCTTTGACGAGAAGCCCAAGGCCGAGGACGAGAACGTCACTACGGAGAAGGAGAACTAGCATGCCCAAGATGAAGACGCACAAGGGTACGGCGAAGCGCTTCCGCCGCACCGGCACCGGCAAGATCATGCGTGCCAAGGCGTTCAAGAGCCACATCCTCACCAAGAAGTCGCCCAAGCGCATCCGCGGCTTCCGCCAGGAGACCGTCATCTCTCCTGCCGACGTCAAGACCGTCTCCCAGCGCATGGGTTCCAACTAGGCGCAGACGCGCCCCGATACGCACCACCAACGAGGAGTTGATTAGATATGGCACGAGTCAAGCGCGCCGTCGCCGGCCGTAAGAAGCGTCAGACGCTCGTCGAGCGCACCAAGGGTTACTACGGAGTCCGTTCCCGCACCTTCCGCGGCATGAAGGAGCAGGCTCAGCACTCCGGCCAGTACGCCTACCGCGATCGTCGCAACAAGAAGCGCGACTTCCGCGCCCTGTGGATCCAGCGCATCAACGCCGCCGCTCGCATGAACGGCCTCTCCTACAGCCAGTTCATGCACGGCCTCAAGCTCGCTGGCGTCGAGCTCGACCGCAAGGTCCTTGCCGAAATCGCCTACAGCGACGAGGCCACCTTCGCCGACATCGCCGAGGTCGCCAAGAAGGCCCTCGCCGAGTAGGTGACAAAGGGACAGTCCCTTCGCATCATCGCGCCCCGGGCATCGTGCACGGGGCGCTTTTTTCTTGGTAAACGTCGTGTCGCGGACGGTTGCATAGCATCCGCGACATGACGTTCGTTGCGTCTTTGCCTACGATGGGCGCATCAGGGGGAAGAGAGGAGACGCAATGAAGGCGAGAAGATCGGTTCGGATGTCCTTCTGGGTGCTCTGGGGCGTGGTCCTTGTTGCCGCCCCGGCGGGGACGTACTACCTTAAGTTCTGCGCGCAGATGTCCGGCGACGTCTCGAATTTGGGTATGAGCCCGCTCGACTTTGTGTGGTCGTCGTCTCTGCCGCTCTCTGTGCTCGTGGCTGCGCTGGCCTATGTCGTCGTTGACCGCCTGAGGCGCCATGCGCGCTCCATTGTCCTGATCGCGGCTGTCTGCAGCGTTGCCTACCTCGCCTCGCTGCTCCTTGAGCTCTCGATGGTGTATGGAAACGGCGGCTTGGAATCCGTGTCCTACGGTTTCTATCGCCTTCTCGTGGGCGCCCAGTCGGCGTTGCGCTATGCCTCCATGCTTGTCTGGGCGGTGACGGGCGTCTTGTGGGGGACGGGTGCCTCCGAGAAGGGTGAGAAACCCGAGAAGCACAGTGCGAGCACGCCCTTTGACGAACTTGCCGCCGCAACGCGCCTCACGGACCGCGAGCGCGCCGTCGCCCAGGGGCTCCTTTCCGGCCGCACCCAGGCGCAGATTGCCCAGGCCCTCTCGATCAGTGCCTCCTCCGTGGCCACATATCGCTCGCGCGCCTGCGAGAAGCTCGGCATAGCGTCGCTGGACGAGCTCGATCCCGTGGTTCCTGCCGATAAGGACGACGTCATCGACGTTGGGTCCCCGCTCGTGCCCGGACTGCTCGTCGTGGGGCTTTGCGGGGCCAAGCTGCTCGCCCTGCTGGTCTCGTCCTTCTCGGCGCTCGGTGCGCTTCTTGTCCTGTCGATTCTCCTGGCGCCGCCCGTGGTTGCCCTTGTGGTTGCGCGAGTGAGGGGGTTGCGCCCGTGGGTGCGGCCGTCCATGACGCCAAGGCTTGCGTTTCTCTGCGGCGCGGTGGCGCTCCAGGGGCTCCTTCTGGGAGGTTTGCCCGGGCAGAGCTCTCCCTTCATCAACTTCTTTGGACTTATGAGCGTGAGCAATGACTGGCTGAGCGTCGCGGCGATGGTGGGATACCCGCTTGGGGTGCTCTGGGTCGCATCCGCCGCGCTTCTGCCGAGGGGCGAGCTCGCCGAGAGCCTTCTTGCCGACGAGGACCGCTGTGTTCTCTACCTGCGCGGCCGAGGGCTGGGCGAGCTTGAGGCGCGTGTGGTGACGTGGATCGCGAGCGGGGCGGGGACGCAGCTAATCTGTGATCGGCTGCACGTGGCGCCGGGAACGGTGAACGCGTATCGGGCCCGCGCCTACACGCGTCTGGGCGTGCACTCGAGCCGCGAACTTGCCGAGCTTCTCGCCCACGACGTAGGTGTTGTGCCGTCTGCCGGTAAAACGCGACCGTCCGCGGAGGAGTCGGAAACGCCGGTGTAAAGCCGGCGGATGCGGGAGAAAAGAGGAGTAACAGACAATCGTCGCTACCCACAAAGCGACCGGAAGAGGAGGCGAGTCCAGTGAACAGCGATCAGATAGCAGGGTTTGGACCCGCCTTCCGCGCGACCGAGACCCTGTAGCTTCGGGCGAGCGCACTCGCCAACGTCTTCCGATACGTACATCGGGTTGGGTTGATGAAGGAAGCTACGGAGCGGGTCCAGACATTGAATCGCCCTGTCAGACATACGACGCTAAGACAGGTGATTCCAAAGTACAGACGAGGCGGGGCGGCGCAACGGGGCGCCGCCCCTTTTTTGCGTCGGGCTGGCCGGGCGCTCTAGGTCACGCCCTCTGTCCGAGAAGCTAACGCCACCAAGAAGTGCGTGCCGCCCGTACGTGAGCGCGTCGTTGAGCCCGCCCGTGAAACCTATACTTTCAGGAACGGTTAAGCGGGCGGCCCGCGTGCCGCCACATGAGAGAGGGGGTCGCGTATGACCAGAGCGAAGACCCGAGGATTTGTGGGCGTGTTCGCCGCCCTGCTGGCGGCGTGCCTTGCGTTTGCGGTGGCGCCCGCCGCCGCGCGGGCGGACTCCGCCCTGGAGCTCACGAACGCCCCGGAGGGCGCGGACGGGATCCAGCTGCTCGCCGATGACGACATCGAGATGATCCAGGTCTCGGGCACGTTCCATTACTACTATGCCACTCAGGTCGTCGACCTGGTGAACCAGCAGCGCGCAGCCAACGGCGTCCCCGCGCTCACGATGGACGAGGACCTCACCGAGGCGGCGATGGTGCGCGCCGCCGAGCTCGCCCTTTATTTCTCCCACACGAGGCCGGACGGCTCGAGCTGCTTCACCGTCTCGCCCAAGGCGTCCGGGGAGAACATCGCCGCCGGGTCGCTCACGCCCGACGGGACCATGGACCAGTGGATGAACAGCACGGGTCATCGCGAGAACATCCTGCGGTCCTCGTTCAGCTCCATCGGCGTGGGATGCTTCAGCCTCGGGGACGTTACGTACTGGGTGCAGCTCTTTGGCACGGGTGCCGGCGAGGGCTCGGTCGATCCCGTCGTGGCGACGGGATACGCCACCCTCTACTTTGACACCGCGTACGTGCCGGTCGACCGCGTGGGGTTCAACCTCAACGAGGCCCAGCTCGATCCGCAGCCCCTCGCGGCGGGGGAGTCCTACACCCTTTGGCTCTGCATCCCCAACGCCGGGTGGGACGCGGTGTTCTGCACGTTTGACGGGGACGGTCTCACCTGGGAGTCCTCCGACCCGAGCGTCGCCTCGGTCGACGCCACCGGCGTGGTCACGGGCGTGAGCTCCGGTCGCGCCACGATCTCCGCGACCACGTGGGGCGGTCGCACCTGGTCCAAGACCTTCGAGGTGAGCGGCGGCGCCGTCGTGCCGCCCGTCGACGATCCCGTCACGCCTCCGCAGCTCAGCGAGCCCGAGGACGTTCCCGGCTACGTCGAGGGCGAGAACGTCGTCATGTGGCGCCTCTACAACCCCAACACCGGCGAGCACTTCTACACGTCCACGCAGTCCGAGCGCGCCGACCTGGTCGCCGCCGGCTGGAAGGACGAGGGCGCCGGCTGGCTCGCCCCGATCGACGGCACGCCGGTCTATCGTCTCTACAACTCCGTCATCCCGGGCGGAGACCACCACTACACGCGCGACAAGGCCGAGTATGACATGCTCGTGAGCGTGGGCTGGACCGGCGAGGGCATCGGCTGGTACTCGGAGGACGAGTCGGGCGCACCGATCTATCGTCAGTACAACCCCAACGCCACCAACGGCACGCACAACTACACCGCAGACGCCTCCGAGCGCGACATGCTCGTCTCCCTCGGCTGGGTCGACGAGGGCATCGGCTGGTACGGCTGCCGGTAGCGCGGCGTCTCGCGAGGTAGCCCCTGGGCAAGAGTCGGGCCCGGCGCCGCATGGCTGGCGCCGGGCCTCGCCCTCACGTGCCGAGTGATGGGCTTGTGTTGCCGGTCCCGTGTGGAAACGTTTCAATATTCTGAAACGCAGAGGAGGCCCTGTGAGCGGTACGCTCCGAGGGTTGAACGGACACTCGTCCTTATCGGTACTTCACAAGCAGGGGCTGGAAAGCATAAAACTGAGACGAGGGATTAGCGAGAAGGACAAAGCGCAGATAAATAGCGACGCTGCGATTGCAAGAGCGCAAGCGGTAGCAAAATGACCGCAGCCGGGATTTCTGGCGGAAATTGGTTGCCCCATCTTGCAACGTATGCTCAAATATGCCTAACGGAAATGAAACGTTTCCAAAGAAGAGGACGTTTCGAAGGAAGGCCGGAAGGAGAACGACATGTTGATGAAGAGGCGTCAGTTCGTCACGGCGGGCCTGGGACTGTTTGCGAGCATGGGCGCGGTCGCCCTGGCGGGTTGCGACAACGGCAACGACACCCCCTCGGGCGAGGGCGGGGACGAGCAGCAGGCCTCCGGCAAGGTCTACTACCTCAACTTCAAGCCCGAGCAGGACGCCCAGTGGCAGGAGCTCGCCGAGCTCTACACCGAGGAGACGGGCGTGCCCGTGACGGTCATGACCGCCGCCTCCGGCCAGTACGAGACCACCCTCAAGTCCGAGATGGCCAAGACCGAGGCCCCCACGCTCTTCCAGGTCAACGGCCCCGTGGGCCTGGCCTCTTGGAAGGACTACTGCTACGACCTCGACGACGCGGACATCATGTCCCAGCTCACCAAGGACGACTACGCCCTCAAGGGCGATGACGGCAAGGTCAAGGGCATCGCGTACGTCATCGAGTCTTACGGCATCATCTACAACAAGTCCCTGCTCGAGAAGGCCGGCTACACGGGTGACGACATCACCAACTTCGAGAGCCTCAAGAAGGTCGCCGAGGACATCACCGCCCGCAAGGACGAGCTCGGCTTCTCCGCCTTTGGCTCGGCCGGCATGGACGGCTCCTCCGACTGGCGCTTCAAGACCCATCTCGCCAACCTGCCGATCTACTACGAGTACAAGGCCGACGGCATCGAGACAACCGACGCCATCAAGGGCACCTACCTGCCCGAGTACCGCCAGATCTGGGACCTCTACATCAACAACGCCACCTGCGAGCCCACGCTGCTCTCTACCAAGACGGCCGACGACGCCACCGCCGAGTTCGTGACCGGTCAGTGCGTGTTCTATCAGAACGGCACCTGGGACTACGCCAACATCTCGAGCATCGGCGACGACAACCTCGGGCTGCTGCCCATCTACATTGGCGTGGACGGCGAGGAGGACCAGGGCATCTGCACCGGCTCCGAGAACTACTGGTGCGTGAACAAGAACGCCCCGGAGGAGGACATCCAGGCCACGCTCGACTTCATCAACTGGTGCGTCACCTCCGACACGGGCGTCCAGGCCATGTGCGGCTCCGAGGGCGCCATGCCCTCCGGTGACCCCGGCATGGGCTTCGTGATCCCGTTCGAGGCCAACCTCGAGACCGAGAACGTCCTCAACAACCTCGCGGACGAGATCAACGCCGACAAGACCCCGGTCAAGTGGTGCTTCTCGACCATGCCCTCCGAGGAGTGGAAGAACGGCGTGGGATCGGCCCTCACCACCTACGCCGCCGACCAGACCGACGCCAACTGGGACGCCGTCAAGACGGCCTTCGTCGACGGCTGGGCCACCGAGGCTGCCGCGTCCAAGGCATAGGGCGCCGCGCAGATCTACCCCTGCTGGGGCGGCGGGTGGCACCCCACCACTCGCCGCCCTTCTCATAACCAAAGGACTTATAGGAAAGGAGGTCTCTCGTGGAGAAGTCGATCAAGAAGTACCTCCCCATCTTCGTGCTGCCCACGCTGCTCGCCTTTATCATCGGCTTCGTGGCACCGTTCGTCCTGGGGCTCTACCTCTCCCTGTGCGAGTTCACCACGGTGACCGACGCCACGTTCGTGGGGTTCTCGAACTACGTGCTGGCGCTCCAGGACACCGTCTTCCAGCACTCGTTCTGGTACACGGCGCTCTTCACTGTGGTCTCGGTCGTCGTCATCAACGTGGTGGCGTTCGCCATCGCCTTTGCGCTCACGAGAAAGCTGCGCGGCACCAACCTGTTCCGCACGGTCTTCTTCATGCCCAACCTCATCGGCGGCATCGTGCTCGGCTACATCTGGCAGCTCATCCTTAACGGCGTCCTCGCCCAATACTCCCAGGCGATCAACCTCAACGAGTGGTACGGCTTCGTCGGCCTCGTGATCCTCGTGGCGTGGCAGCAGATCGGCTACATGATGATCATCTACATCGCCGGTCTCCAGTCCATCTCCGACGACGTGCTCGAGGCGGCCGAGATCGACGGCGCGAGCGCGTGGCGCAAGCTGATCGACGTGACCATCCCCATGATGATGCCCTCGATCACCATCTGCACGTTCCTCTCGCTCACCAACGGCTTCAAGCTCTTTGACCAGAACCTCTCGCTCACGGCCGGCGAGCCGTCCAAGATGTCCGAGATGCTCGCCCTCAACATCTACAACACGTTCTACGGCCGCGTGGGCTGGGAGGGCGTCGGCCAGGCCAAGGCCGTCATCTTCTTTGTCATCGTCGTGGCCATCGGCCTGATCCAGCTGCGGGCCACCCGCTCGAAGGAGGTGCAGCAGTGATGAAGCGCTCCGAGAGGAAGGCCCTCTCCTGGGCCGGCACGGGCCTCATGGGGTTTCTCTGCGTGGCGTGGCTTCTGCCCGTCATCATCGTGCTCTTCAACTCGTTCAAGAACAAGATGTTCATCAACCTCGAGCCGTTCGAGCTGCCCACCGAGCAGACCTACATCGGGCTCGAGAACTACGAGACCGCCATCGACAAGTACGGGTTTCTCGACTCGGTGGGCTGGACGGTGTTCATCACCGTGGGCTCGGTCGCGGTGATCCTGCTCTGCACCTCCATGTGCGCCTGGTACATCACGCGCGTCCAGAACCGCTTCACGAAGGCCATCTACTTCCTGTGCGTGTTCTCGATGGTCGTGCCCTTCCAGATGGTCATGTTCACCCTGTCGATGATCGCCGACCGCCTGGGCCTCTCCACCCCGTGGGGCATCATAGTGGTCTACCTGGGGTTTGGCGCGGGACTCGCGGTCTTCATGTTCTGCGGCTTCGTGAAGTCGATCCCCATAGAGATCGAGGAGGCGGCGCTCATCGACGGCGCCGGCCCCATCAGGACCTTCTTCACCGTGGTGGTCCCCATCATGAAGCCCACGTTCATCTCGGTGGGCATCCTGCAGACCATGTGGATATGGAACGACTTCCTGCTCCCGTACCTCGTGCTCGACACCACGAAGTACAAGACCATCTCCATCGTCATCCAGTTCATGAAGGGCTCCTACGGCCGCGTGGACATGGGCGCTATCATGGCGGCGCTGATCATGGCCGTCATCCCGGTCGTGGTGTTCTACCTGTCCTGCCAGAAGTACATCATCAAGGGCGTCGCCGCCGGCGCCGTCAAGGGTTAGTCCCAAGAGAGGGGGAGCCGTGGACATCAGGGACATCGCGCGCCTTTCCGGCTACAGCCTGGGCACCGTATCCCGCGTGCTCAACGACAACCCCGGGGTGAGCGACCGCGCTCGCGAGCGCGTGCTGCAGGTCGTGCGCGACGTGGGCTACGAGCCCAACACCAACGCCCGGCACCTCAAGATGCGCGGTCGCTCGTCCTCCTACGCGATCATCGTCAAGGGCATGCAGAACATGCTCTTCACGGACATCATCGAGAAGGCAGAGGGTCTGTTCGCCCAGGCCGATGAGGAGGTCCGCGTGCACTTCGTCGACGAGGACGCCGACGAGGCGGCGCGCGCGGCCCACCTCGACAAGGTCCGCCACCCCAAGGGGTTCCTCTTCCTCGGCGGGACCCCGCGGCACTTCATCGAGGGGCTCTCGGAGATCAGCGTGCCCTGCGTGCTGCTCACCAACACAGCGGCGGACTGGGGGCTCGATACGCTCTCGAGCTTCACCACCGACGACGCCTCGGCGGCCGAGAGCGTCATCGACTACCTCTGGGAGATGGGCCACTGCCGCATCGGCGTGATCGGCGGCAACTGGGTGAGCGAGGTCTCCGCGCGCAGGCTCGAGGGCGTCGAGCGCGCCTTCCGCGCCCGCGGGGTCACCTTCGACCGCGAGCGCAGCTACGAGCCGTGCCGCTTCTCAATGGACGAGGGCTACCAGGCGACGATGCGTCTGCTCGCGCGCTCGGGTGACCTCACGGCCATCTTCGCCCTGGGCGACGTCATCGCACTCGGCGCCCTGAGGGCGATCTCGGACCAGGGCTACCGCGTGCCCGCGGACATCTCGCTCGTGGGCTTCGACGGGCTCGACGTCTCCCAGTACTGCGTCCCGCGCCTCTCGACCGTCCGCCAGGACACCGGTCTTCTCGCCAGGCGCGGCGTCGAGGCGCTCATGGCCGCCGTCGAGGGCCGCGGGACGCCGGCGCACGAGTTCGTGCCGTTCCGCCTGCTCAGAAGAGAGAGCGTGCTGGCGCTGAGGATGTAGCGCCCCGCGCAGGCGCCGCACCACCGCAAGCGTGCGACCACGTGGTCGCGCGACCGACTTCGACTTGTTTTTTGGATTGGAGGCTCTCCCATGAGGCGTTCAGGCATCCTGCTCTCCCTGACCTCGCTGCCGTCTGCCTGGGGCATCGGCACGATGGGGAGGGCTGCCCGCGAGTTCGTGGACTTCCTCGCCGCGTCGGGCCAGACGGTGTGGCAGCTGCTGCCCCTGGGCCCCACGGGCTATGGCGACTCGCCCTACCAGGTCTTCTCGACCTTCGCCGGCAACCCCTACCTGATCGACCTCGACGACCTCGAGGCCGAGGGGCTCCTGCGGCGCGAGGAGTACGAGGGGCTCCCCTGGGGCGACGACCCGCTCCGCGTTGACTACGCCGCGCTCTACGAGGGGCGCCGCTCGGTGCTCGGCGCCGCGGTCGCGCGCCTGCGCGAGGGCCGAGCCGCGGAGCTTGCGGCGTTCTGCGCGCGCGAGTCGGCGTGGCTCGAGGACTACGCCCTCTTCATGGCCATCAAGGACAGCCGGGGAGGGGCGCCGTGGACCGCGTGGCCCGAGCCCCTCAAGCGCCGCGAGGCGCCCGCGCTCGACGAGGCGCGCCGCGAGCTCTCCGAGCGCATCGAGCTCTGGAAGGGCGTGCAGTGCCTCTTCTTCCGGCAGTGGGACAACCTGAGGGCATACGCCGCGCGCGCGGGCGTCCTCGTGATGGGCGACATCCCCATCTACGTGGCGCCGGACAGCGCGGACGTGTGGGCGCACCCCGAGCAGTTCCAGCTCGACGACAAGCTCCTCCCCACCGAGGTGGCGGGCTGCCCCCCAGACAGCTTTGCCGAGGGCGGCCAGCTCTGGGGCAACCCGCTCTACGACTGGGGGCGCATGGCCCGCGACGGCTACGCGTGGTGGGTCGAGCGCGTGTCGTACCAGCTCAGGCTCTATGACATCCTGCGCATCGACCACTTCCGCGGCTTTGACTCCTACTACGCCATCCCCTTTGGCGACAAGGACGCGCGGGGCGGGCGGTGGCGCGAGGGGCCCGGCATCGCGCTCTTCGAGCGGCTGCGCGAGGCCTGCGGGACCGAGCGTCTCGTCGCCGAGGACCTCGGCTACCTCACGGACTCGGTGGCGCGCCTGCGCGAGGACGCGGGCCTTCCGGGCATGCGCGTGCTCGAGTTCGCCTTCGACAGCCTCGACGGCACCGGCAGCCCCTATCTGCCCCACTCCTACCCGCGCGACTGCGTGGCCTACGTCGGCACCCACGACAACGACACGGCGCTCGGGTGGCTCGAGCACGCCCTGCCGGCGGACGCCTCCGCGGCGCGCGACTACCTCGGCCTCAACGACGACGAGGGGGAGGGCTGGGGCATGATGCGCGGCGTCTGGGCCTCCGTTGCCGACCTCGCCGTCGTGCAGATGCAGGACGTTCTCGAGCTCGGCTCGGAGGCGCGGATGAACGTGCCCTCCACCGTGGGCGAGAACTGGCGTTGGCGCATGCCCGCCGGCTACGTCACCCCCGAGCTCGAGGAGAGGCTCAAGAGGCTCATGGAGCTCTACGGCCGCGCCCCGCACTGACGCCGCCGCCTTCCCGGGCGCGCCCGGGACCACGCAAGACAAGAACCACCGAGAAGAACGATCGGAAGGATGCCCATCATGTCCCAGGTTTCCATCAAGCACGTCGAGAAGGTCTACGGGCCGACCTCCGGCCACCGCCGCCACGCCAAGAAGGGCAACGCCAACCTCAAGGTGACCGACGAGGGCGTCGTCGCCGTGGAGGACTTCAACCTCGAGATCGCCGACGGCGAGTTCATCGTGCTCGTGGGCCCCTCGGGCTGCGGCAAGTCCACGATGCTGCGCATGGTCGCCGGCCTCGAGGAGATCACGCGCGGCGAGGTCTGCATCGACGGCCGCGTGGTCAACGACGTCCAGCCGCGCGACCGCGACATCGCGATGGTCTTCCAGAACTACGCCCTCTACCCGCACAAGACCGTCCGCGGCAACATGGAGTACCCGCTCAAGCTCCGCAAGACCCCCAAGGACGAGATGAACCGCCGCGTCGAGGAGGCCGCGCAGATTCTGGGCATCACCGCACTTCTCGACCGCAAGCCCAAGGCGCTTTCCGGCGGCCAGCGCCAGCGCGTGGCCATCGGCCGCGCCATCGTGCGCGACCCCAAGGTCCTGCTCATGGACGAGCCGCTCTCCAACCTCGACGCCAAGCTGCGCAACCAGATGCGCTCCGAGATCATCAAGCTGCGTCAGCGCATCCACTCTACGTTCATCTACGTGACGCACGACCAGACCGAGGCCATGACGCTCGGCGACCGCATCGTGGTCATGAAGGACGGCATGGTCCAGCAGATCGGCACGCCCCAGGAGGTCTACGACACCCCGGCTAACATCTTCGTGGCGGGCTTCATCGGCGTGCCGCAGATGAACTTCTACGACGCGCGCCTGGTCCGCGACGGCGACGCCTATCACGTGGAGCTCGACGGCATCTCCGTGGCGCTCCCGGCCGAGAAGTGCGCGCGGCTCGCGGCGCGCGGCGTGGGCACCTGCGACGTCACGCTCGGCGTGCGCCCCGAGAACATCGAGCGCGCGCAGGCGGGCCCGAACTCCCTCACCGGCACCGTCGAGACCACCGAGATGATGGGCAGCGCCGTGCACCTGCACGTGAGCGTGGACGGCAAGGACAGCATCATCATCCTGCAGAACAACCCCGAGGACGGCGAGCGCCCGGCCGACATCCGCGTGGGCGACACCGTGTCCTTCGCCTTCTCCGGCGCGGTGGCCCACCTCTTCGACCGCCAGACCGAGAAGAACCTCGAGCTCTAGCTCCGGCTCTGGCTCAGGTCCCGCAAGCCCTTTCCTCCCCGGGGCGCGCCGCCCCTCTCCTTCCTGCGGCGCGCCCCAAACGACGGGCCCGGCGCCGCAGATGGCAGCACCGGGCCCGCAGTCTGTTAATTGGGGACAGTCCCCAATTAACAGAGAGGCTACTTTTTGATCCAGCTGAACATGGAGCGGATCTTCTCGCCGGTCTTCTCGATGGGGTGGGAGTTGATCTCCTCGCGCTTCTCGAGCAGCCACTTGTGGCCGTTGTTGCAGTCGTCGACGAACTCCTGCGCGAAGCTGCCGTCCTGGATGCGGGCGAGGATCTCCTTCATGGCCGCGCGGGACTGCTCGTTGATGACCTTGGGGCCGGCGTAGTACTCGCCGTACTCGGCGGTGTTGGAGATGGAGTAGTTCATGAAGTGGATGCCGGACTCGTACATGAGGTCGACGATCATCTTCATCTCGTGGTAGACCTCGAAGTACGCGAGCTCCTCGGGGTAGCCCGCCTCGGTGAGGGTTTCGAAGCCGGCCTTCACCAGCTCGACGAGGCCGCCGCAGAGCACGGCCTGCTCGCCGAAGAGGTCCTCCTCGGTCTCCTCCTTGAAGGTGGCCTTGATGATGCCGGAGCGGGCTCCGCCGACGCCCCAGCAGTAGGACAGGGCGATGTCCCAGGCGTCGCCGGTGGCGTCCTGCGCGACGCAGGCGAGGTCGGGCACGCCGGAGCCCTCGGTGTACTGGCGGCGGACGATGTGGCCCGGGCCCTTGGGCGCGCACATGATGACGTTGACGTCCTCGGGGGCCTTGATGTAGCCGTAGTGGATGTTGAAGCCGTGGGCGAAGGCGAGGGTGTCACCGGCCTTGAGGTGGTCCTTGACGTGCTCCTCATAGACCTTGGGCTGGATCTCGTCGGGGACGAGCATCATGATGACGTCGGCCTCCTCCGCCGCGTCGTCCATGCTCATGACCTTGAGGCCGGCCTCCTGGGCCG
Source organism: Thermophilibacter sp. ET337 (assembly GCF_024733715.1). Classification (NCBI taxonomy): domain Bacteria; kingdom Bacillati; phylum Actinomycetota; class Coriobacteriia; order Coriobacteriales; family Atopobiaceae; genus Thermophilibacter; species Thermophilibacter sp. ET337. Next base: position 18,758 of record NZ_JANRHO010000014.1, read on the forward strand.
CCTGGGCCGACTTGGAGCCCTCGCGCAGGCCCACGCGGACGTCCACGCCGGAGTCCATGAGGTTGAGCGCGTGGGCGTGGCCCTGGGAGCCGTAGCCGATGATGGCGACCTTCTTGCCCAGGATCACCTCGGGGTTGACGTCGTTCTCGTAGTAGATCGTGACGGCCATGCTTTTCTCCTTAGTCTTGCCGTTATTGCTATGCTCATCCGCCGAGAAGGACGGCGGGTGGTGCCGGGTCGATGAGAGGGGACGGCCCCTTCTCGTCACTGCTCATGGGCGCCGCGGGCCATGGCGATCTTGCCCGTGCGCGTGAGCTGCTTGATGCCGTAGCCGCGGAAGAGGTCCTCCATCGCGTCGAGCTTGCTCGCGGCGCCGGTGGCCTCGATCGTGAGCGTGTTCCTGCCCACGTCGACGACCTTGGCGCGGAAGACGTTGGCGATCTCGATGACCTCGTGCCGGCGCTCCGGGGAGGACTGGACCTTGAAGAGCACGAGCTCGCGCTCGACGGCCTCCTCGTAGGTGAGGTCGGAGATCTTGTAGACCGAGACGAGCTTGTGGAGCTGCTTGGTGATCTGCTCGAAGCCCACCTCGTCGGCCTCGACGATGATGGTCATGCGGGAGAGGTTCTCGTCCTCGGTGGGGGCGACGGTGAGCGACTCGATGTTGAAGCCGCGGCGGCTGATGAGGCCCGTGACGCGGGAGAGCACGCCCGGCTTGTTCTCGACGAGAACTGAGAGCAGGTAGTTCATCACTCATCAACTCCTTCGTGGGACGGGCGCGGGCGTCCGGCCTCGCCGAAGCCCTTCTCGGTGACGCGGACGCCGCCGAGGGTCACGTCGAGCGCGCCGATGATGTCGTCGATCGGGGCGCCGGGGGCGACCATCGGGTAGACCGTCTGCGCGGCGGGGATGAGCACGTCGAGCAGGTACGGGCCGTCCGCGGCGAGCATCTCGTCGAGCGCGGCGTCGATCTCCTCGGGCCGCGAGATGCGCGTGGCCTGCCAGCCGTAGGCGTCGGCGAGCTTGACGAAGTCGGGGTTGTCCGCGAGCTCGGTGAACGAGAAGCGGTCGTTGTAGAAGAGGTGCTGCCACTGGTGGACCATGCCGAGTGCGCGGTTGTCGATGATGACGACCTTGACGTTGACGCCGTTGATCTTGGCAGTTGCCATCTCCTGGCTGTTCATCTGGAACGAGCCGTCGCCGGCGATGCAGACGACCTGCTCGTCGGGGCAGCCGATCTTGGCGCCGATGGCGGCGGGGAAGCCAAAGCCCATCGTGCCGAGGCCGCCGGAGGAGATGAAGGTGCGCGCGTGCTCGCGGTGGATGTTCTGCATGGCCCACATCTGGTGCTGGCCGACCTCGGTGGTGACGATGGAGGCGTGGGGGTCGAGCTTGGCGGAGAGCGTCTCGAGAAGGACCTCGGGGGCGATCTTATCGGGGTAGTCCGCGAAGTCCGAGGTGTAGAACGGCCAGCGCTCGCGCCACTCGAAGACCTCGTCGCGCCAGGCCTCGGCCACCGGCGCGGCGCCCATCTTCTCGAGGCGCTCGTTGATCGCGGCGAGGACCACCTTGACGTCGCCCACGATGGGGACGGCGGGGTTGACGATCTTGCCGATCTCGGCCGGGTCGATGTCGATGTGGATGATCTTGGCGTGCGGGGCGAACTCGGAGACCTTGCCGGTCACGCGGTCCGAGAAGCGCGCGCCGCAGGCGACGATGAGGTCGGACTCGGTCACGGCCATGTTGGCGTACTTGGAGCCGTGCATGCCCACGGGCCCGAGGTTGAGCGGGTTGGAGCAGGGGATGGCCGCCTTGCCCATGAGGGTGGTGACCACGGGGATCTGCATGCGCTCGGCGAGCTCCACGAGCTCGGGGCAGGCGTGGGAGGCCACGATGCCGCCGCCGGCCATGATCAGCGGCCGCCTCGCCTCGGAGATGAGCTGCGCGGCCTGCTTGACCTGCTTGGCGTTGCCCTTGTAGGTGGGGCGGTAGCTCGGGATGTTGACGGTGTCGGGATAGTGGAAGACCATCTCGGAGCCGGAGAGGTCACTTGGGATGTCGATGAGGACCGGTCCCGGGCGGCCGGTCGAGGCGATGTAGAAGGCCTCGCGGAAGGTGCGCGTGAGGTCGTCGGTGGACTGCAGCAGGAAGCTGTGCTTTACGATGGGCATGGTGATGCCCACGATGTCGGACTCCTGGAAGGCGTCCGTGCCGATGACGCCGCGAGTGACTTGGCCCGTGATGACCACGAGCGGCACGGAGTCCATGTAGGCCGTGGCGATGCCCGTGACGGTGTTGGTGGCGCCGGGACCCGAGGTCACGAGGACCACGCCGACCTTGCCCGTGGCGCGCGCGTAGCCGTCTGCCATGTGCGTGGCGCCCTGCTCGTGGCGGGCGAGGACGTGATGGATCTTCTTGGAGTCGTAGAGGGCGTCGTAGATCTTGATGGCCTGGCCGCCGGGGTAGCCAAAGATGGTGTCCACGCCCTCGGCCTCGAGGCTGGCGATGATGGCCTGCGCCCCGGTCATGGTCTTGCCCTCGTGCTCGGTGTGGCTGCCCGGGCCAAACGGGCGCCCCTCGATGGCACGCTGTCGCCGGGCGATCTTCTCCTCAACGGTGATCATGAGAGGTATGCCCCCTTGTCTGCGCTCGTGACCAGCTTTGCGTAGCGGGAGAGGACTCCCGTGGCGTACTTGGGTGCGGGCGGCTCCCACCGGGCGCGGCGCTCGGCGAGAACCTCGTCCGCGACGCGCAGCTCGAGCGTGCCGGCCTGGATGTCGATATCGATCGTGTCGCCCTCGCGGACAAGCGCGATCGGGCCGCCGGCCGCGGCCTCGGGGGAGACGTGGCCGATGCACGGGCCCTTGGAGGCGCCCGAGAAGCGCCCGTCGGTGATCAGCGCCACGGAGCTCGCGAGCCCCATGCCGCAGATGGCCGAGGTGGGCGTGAGCATCTCGCGCATGCCGGGTCCGCCCGCCGGGCCCTCGTAGCGGATGACCACCACGTCGCCCGGGTTGATCGCCCCGCCGAAGATGGCCTCGCAGGCCGCCTCCTCGGAGTCGAACACGCGCGCCGGGCCGGAGTGGCGCCACATGCCCGGGTCGACGGCGCTCTTCTTGACCACGCCGCAGTCGGGCGCGAGGCTGCCGCGCATGACCTTGAGTCCGCCGTCGGGGGAGTAGGCGTTTTCCACGCTGCGGACGACCTCGCCGTCGACGGGCGGGCAGGAGGCGACCCACTCGGCCATGGTGCCGTGGCAGGTGAGGGCGGTGAGGTCGAGGTGCCCGGTGCGGCCGAGCTCGCCGATGATGGCGGAGACGCCGCCGACGTCGTTCAGGTCCTGGATGTGGAGCGGCCCCGCGGGCGCGATGCGCACGATGTTGGGGGTCTCCGCGGAGGCGCGGTCCCAGTCGTCCATCGTGACCGGGCAGCCGGCGGCCTGGGCGATGGCCGTGAGGTGGAGCATCGTGTTGGTGGAGCCGCCGAAGGCCATGTCGAGCACCATGCCGTTGTGGATGGCCGCGGGGGTGAGGATCTGCCGCGCGGTGACGCCCTTCTCGACGAGCTCCATGACCTTCATGCCGGCCCGCTTGGCGAGGCGGATGCGCTCGGAGTAGACGGCCGGCACGGTCCCGTTGCCGGGAAGGGCGATGCCCAGGGCCTCGGCGAGGCAGCAGATCGAGTTGGCGGTGAACATGCCGGAGCAGCTGCCGCAGGTGGGGCAGGCGGTCTTCTCGAGCCAGGAGCACTCCTCCTCGGTCATGGTGCCGGCGGTGACCTGGCCCACGGCGTCGAAGAGGGAGTTGAGGTCGGTCTGCTCGCCGTGGCGCCCGCGGCCGGCGAGCATGGGGCCGCCGGAGACGAGCACGGTGGGGATGTCCAGGCGCGCGGCGGCGATGAGCATGCCAGGGACGATCTTGTCGCAGCTGGGGATCAGGACCATCGCGTCGAACTGGTGGCCCTGGACCGCGCACTCGACGCTGTCGGCGATGACCTCGCGGCTCGTGAGGCTGTAGTGCATGCCCTCGTGGTTCATGGCGATGCCGTCGCAGACGCCGATGGTGTTGACCTGGAGCGGCGTGCTGCCGGCCATGCGCACGCCGGCCTTGACGGCGTCGGCGATCTGCTGGAGGTGAAGGTGCCCGGGGATGACCTCGTTCTGGGCAGAGACCACGGCCACGAGCGGCCGGTCGAGCTCCTCGTCGGTGAGGCCGTCGGCCGCCAGGAGGCTGCGGTGCGGCGCGCGCGCCAGCCCTCGTTTGATCATGTCGCTTCTCAGCTGCATGCTGACCTCGCTTTCCTCGTCGTGTGTGAGAAATGCGAGGCGCAGCCTCGAAGCCGTCACGGTGGCCGCCGGCGCGCGGTACTTCTCGGCGCGTTGGCGGGGGTGGCCCGCCGTCCGGCGCGGAGGTTCTCGCGAGCTGCTCGAGGGAGTCTTCGGGGCCGTCCGGCGCGGGTTCTCACGCTGCCCGCTCGCTGTGGGACGGATGCGGCCCGTACTGGCCCTGTCATCGCATTTGCTCAGTGGGTCGTACTCTACGCGGGTCGTGTTTCGAGGCCGTGACCGCCTGCGAACGGCAGCGTTTCGCCCGCGAGCGGCCCGCTGCGGCGAGGGACTGACACATCCCCCTTGGGAGCCCTCCTCGGGGGCGCGCGGGCCCCGGGGCGAGATTCCTGCTAAAGTCTTGCGTGTGATCCGCGAGAACGAGTCCGGGGAGGGGTCCGCGTGGGTGGCGCACACTTTGCCAAAGGCGACGTGACGGAAGGGGCACGCGAGCCGTCTGACCGCCCCCTGCTGAGGGCGCTGGTCTACGTGGCGGTCGTCGCGCTGGTCGTCGCGAGCGCGGCGCTTCGCTTCCGGACCGGCGACATCGCGTACCAAAACGAGGACGCCACGTGGCACACCCTGCTCACGGTCCAGGCCTATGACGAGACGCCGGCGTCCGAGCACCTGTTCCTCCCGCTCGTCTCCCTCGGCGAGCCGGCCGACAAGCACATCCCCTGGGGCCACACCATCCCCGACGACGCGGGCAACTACTATTACACGTCCTTCTCGCCCGCGGGGTTTGTGGCCGCCTGGGCCTTCATCAAGGCCCTCGGCCTGCCCGTGGCCGAGTCGAGCCTCTATTTGTTTGGAACCGCGCTGCTCGCGGCCTCCGCGGCGGTGCTCGTGCACCTGATTCTGGTGGCCTTCGACCGCAGTCCGCATCGAGAGGCGCTCGCCCTGGGCGGGGCGGTGCTCTACGTCTTTGTGCCGGAGATTCTCCACGGCATGGGCCTGGTCTACTGGCATCAGTCGCTCATGCAGGTGACGCTGCTTCTCCAGGTGGCCGCCTACTACCACTACGCCGTGCGCGGCTCGCGCGCCTGGCGCGTCGCCTTCTACGCCCTCGCGCTTCTCAACCCCTACGTCGAGTGGACGGGATACGTCGCCAACGTGGGCTTTGCCCTCGCCGAGCTCGCGAGGGGAAGGCGCGACGGCTGGGCGCGCGCCCTGGGCAGGGCCTGCGCGGTCGGCGCGCTGACGCTCGCGTCGTTTGCCCTGTTCTGCGCGCACTACCTCATGCGCGTGAGCGCGGCGGACTTCGCGGGTTCGCTGCTGTTCAGCTTCACCGCCCGCAACGCAGCCTCCACCGACGTCACCTTCCTCGACCTGCTCGCCGGCTACCCCGTGGCGCTTCGCTGGCTGCTCGCGGCGCTCGCGGTCCTGCTCGCACTCGCGCTCGTGGCCCGGCGGGGGAGGCTCTCGCTCGCGCCGGGCATGGGGACGCTGCTGTTTGTCTCGGCCTTCCCCGTGCTGGAGAACGTCATCATGAAGCAGCACGCCTGCCGGTACAGCTATGACATGATGAAGGCGGCGGTGCCGCTCGTGCTGCTTGCGTGCGAGCTCGCGAGAAACGCGATCGAGGCGCCCCGCGACCGGCGCCTCGGCACCGTGGGCGCCGCGTCCTTCGTGGCGCTCGCGGTGGCCGCCTCGGCCCTGAACTTCGCCTCCTACGCCGCGGACGAGCACTACGTGAAGGACAACCCCCACCGCTCCGACGACGCGGCGATCGCGCGCGAGGTGACCGAGCGCTACCCCGACGCCCTCTACGCCTGCGACCGCGGCGTCAGGGGCTACGTCAACCTGCTCTTCGGGCGGGGCGTCTACGAGTTCCAGACCCTCGAGGGCGCGCGCGAGCTCGCCGCCGAGCGCGGCGACGACACGGTGGTGCTCGTCTCCATGCAGTCCTCGGTGGTGCTCAACGTGCAGGTCATATCGCCGGAGGACCCCGAGGGCGTCACGTACACGGTGAGCGAGGGGCAAGTCACCCGGACGCCGGGGCTGCCGGAGCCCGCGGCCTAGAGCGAGGTCTGGACGAGGGAGGGCGAGAAGCCCGCGGCCTCGAGCGCCGCGACAATCTGCCGCTTGTGGTCGGTCCCGTACGCCTCGATCGTGACGCGCAGCTCCACGGCGGCGTTGCGGTTGGTCGAGACGAACTGGTTGTGCTCGAGCTTGATGACGTTGCCGTTCTGCTCGGCGACGGCCTGCGCCACGCGCACGAGCATGCCGGGGCGGTCGGGCAGAAGCACGCTCACGGTGAAGATGCGGTCGCGCATGATCAGGCCGTGCTGGACGACGGAGCTCATCGTGATGACGTCCATGTTGCCGCCCGAGAGGATCGAGACCACGCGGCGGTTCTCGGCGGGCAGGTGCTTCAGGGCGGCGACGGTGAGAAGGCCCGAGTTCTCGACGATCATCTTGTGGTTCTCGACCATGTCGAGGAAGGCCACGACGAGCTCGTCGTCGGGCACGGTCATGACGTCGTCGAGGTTGTCGCGCAGGTAGGGGAGGACCTGGTCTCCCACCTCGAGCACGGCGGTGCCGTCGGCGATGGTGTTGGCGGAGGGCAGGCGGACGGGGTGCCCCGCCTCGAGCGCCGCGGTGAGCGAGGGCGCCCCCTCGGGCTCCACGCCGATGACGCGGATCTTGGGGTTGTGGAGCTTGGCGAAGGTCGCCACGCCGCAGGCCAGGCCGCCCCCGCCCACGGGCACGAGGATGGTGTCGACGAGCGGCAGCTCCTGGACGACCTCCATGGCGATGGTACCCTGGCCCGTGGCGACGGTGGGGTCGTTGAACGGGTGGATGAAGGTGAGCCCCTCGCGCTCGGCGAGCTCGAGGGCGTAGTCGCAGGCCTCGTCGTAGACGTCGCCGTGCAGGACGACCTCGGCGCCGTAGCCCTTGGTGCGCTCGACCTTGATCAGCGGGGTGGTCGTGGGCATCACCACGACGGAGCGGGCGCCCGCTCGCGACGCGGCGTAGGCGACGCCCTGGGCGTGGTTTCCCGCGCTCGCGGTGATGAGGCCGCGCGAGAGCTCCTCGGGCGAGAGGGTCGAGATCTTGTAGTAGGCGCCGCGCACCTTGTAGGCGCCGGTGCGCTGCATGTTCTCGGGCTTGAGCCAGACGCGGTTGCCGCACTGCGCTGAGAACGACGGGCTCTCCACGAGCTTGGTCTCCTGCGTGACCTCCTTGACCTTCTCCGAGGCCTCCTCGAACGCCTCGAGCGTGAGCATCTCGGCCATGACGACTCCCCCCAACAAAAGTAGACGGCTCGTTACGGGGCCGTCTCCGCGGATTTTCGTTTGTCTATAGTAGTCCTGCCGGGACGCGGACGTCCCGACTCGAGGCGAAGGGGCATCAAATGGAAACCATCGAGAAGGACGGGACGGCCGCACGGACGTCCGCGACCCCGCTCTTCCAGATCCACGACGCGAGCGTGGTTCGCGGCGGCAAGACCATCCTGCACGTGGGCGACTTCACGCTCGGCGAGGGCGAGCACGTGGCGCTTCTGGGCCCCAACGGCGCGGGCAAGTCGACCTTCATCCAGCTGCTCACCCGCGAGGTGTTCCCGGTCTGGCGCGAAGAGCCCCCCGTGCGCTTTCGAGGTCAGGAGCGCCCGCGCCTGGAGGACATCAAGCGGACGCTGGGCATCGTGAGCTCCACGATGCACGACCAGGTGCGCGTGCACCTGCCGGTCATCGACATCGTCACGGGAGGGCTCTTCGGCACGCTCGGTCTGCCGCTGCGCGGAAACGTGGGCGAGAGGGATCGCGCGCTCGCGAGAAGCGCGCTCGAGCGCCTGGGCATCGCCGAGCTCGCCGCGCGCGACGTGATGACGCTCTCGACCGGCCAGGTGCGCCGCGTGCTCGTGGCGCGCGAGCTCGTGCGCGACCCGCAGGTCCTCATCTTCGACGAGCCCTGCACGGGCCTTGACCCCGAGGGGATGTACCACGTCCGCGAGACGATGGGCACGCTCGCCGCGGAGGGGCGCTCGGTCGTGCTCGTGACGCACTATCCGGAGGACATCATCCCCGCCATCGACCGCGTCCTTCTCATCAAGGACGCCGAGGTCTTCGCCGACGGCCCCAAGGCGGAGCTTTTGCGCGGCGAGGTCATGAGCGAGCTCTTTGACGTCCCACTCGTGGTGGGGGAGTCCGGCGGGTGGTACTCGCTTCGCGGGTCCTACGGGGCCTAGCGCAAAAAGGAAGGGCCCGGATGGAGTCATCCGGGCCCTTGGCATCTCATGGTGGAGACGAGGGGATTCGAACCCCCGGCCTCTGCCTTGCGAAGGCAGCGCTCTCCCAGCTGAGCTACGTCCCCAGGCGCATCGCGCGTTGGTTATTGTGGCGGTTTCGCCCTCGGGTGTCAAGCGGGGATTTTGGGTCCCCGCCATGGCGAGAGGGGCCGCGCGACAGCAAGACGCCCCCTGCGGCGAATAATGAACCCACCTCTCAGAAGGTGGGCGTCCCCATCGCGCGTTCCGGCTTCCTCATCAACGGAGGATACCCGTACTGAACACGAGATATCGGACTCCCTCGTAACGCTTGTCGGTTCACCCAGTTTGACCGCAGGGGGACGACACCTCCTACTATACGGGGCCCGCAGGGCGATACCAGTCTTGACTTGGTGGTCCTTCTCGGCAAGAGTAGAGATGTACGTGCGTTTTTCTCGCTCCGTTTGTCTGGCGCGGCGCTTCGGCTATCATGGCAGGGCAGCAAGCTACGGAACGACGAGAGGGGAGACGTGGTACCAGACCTGATTCCGTACCTGTGCCTCTTTCTCGCCGCGCTCCTGACGACGATCCTCACCACGCCGCTCGCGCGCAAAGTCGCCGTCTGGTGCGGCGCGGTCGACTACCCCAACGCTCGCAGGATCAACAAGTCTCCCATCCCGCGCATGGGCGGAATAGCCATCTTCCTGGGCATCGTCGCCGCCTTCGCGGTGCAGTACGTTGGCACCATGAGCCTGGGCTGGCCCGTCGTGCTCGTCCCCTCGCCCAAGCTCGACGTCAACTACGCCATGCTCGTGGCCGCTTTCGTCGTCATCTTTGCCACGGGCCTTTTGGACGACCGCTTCTCCCTCAGGCCCCGACAGAAGCTCCTCGGGCAGGTCCTCGCCGCCACGATCGCCGTCGCGGGCGGGCTGGTGATCGGGGACATCTCCAACCCCTTCGAGCCGGGCGGCTTCATCCAGCTCGGCTGGGTGGCCTATCCCGCCACGGTGCTCTACCTCGTGGCCTACACCAACATCATCAACCTCATCGACGGCCTCGACGGCCTCGCCGCGGGCATCTCCGCCATCGCGAGCTTCACGATGTTCGTCCTGTCCGTCTGGGCGGGACGGCTCGACGCGGCCGCGCTCTCGGTGGCGGTCGCGGGCTCCTCCCTCGGCTTCCTGCGCTACAACTTCCACCCCGCCTCCGTCTTCATGGGCGACTCCGGGGCGCTCACGCTGGGCTTTGCCCTCGGCGCGGTCTCGCTGCTCTCGGTCACGCGCTTCGCGGGCCTCACCACGATCATCGTCCCGCTCGTGATCGCCGCCGTCCCCATCATCGACACCTTCTCCGCGATCGTGCGCCGCCTGCGTGGGCACGTGAGCATCAGCCACGCCGACCGCGGCCACATCCACCACCGCCTCATCGACGAGGGGTACGACCAGCGCCAGGCGGTCCTGGTCATGTACTCCTGGACCGGGCTGCTCTGCGTTGGCTCGCTCGTGATGACTCAGGTTGAGACTGTGCCGCGCATCGTCATCTTCTGCCTGTTGCTGCTCTGTTCCATGGCCTTCGCGCGCCACCTCCACCTCTTCGAGCCGGTGCTGCTGCACCACTACAACCCCAAGACGGGCTCCGACGAGCTCGTGGCGCCCGGCGACGCGGCCTTCGACGAGGAGGCGGAGCAGCTGCACCGTCACCGCTCTCTGGCCGAGCGGGTCTCGGGCGAGAAGGGCGCGGCCGAGAAGGGCGAGCGTGACGATGGCTGAGCCCGACCTTCTGGCGCCGGGGGCCTATGACGCCTGCGCGCTCTGCCCGCGCCGCTGCGGCGCCCGCCGCTCCCAGGGCCGTCCCGGACGCTGCGGCATGACCTCCGAGCTGCGCGTCGCGCGCAGCGCCCTGCACTTCTGGGAGGAGCCGCCCATATCCGGGGACGCCGGCTCGGGCGCGATCTTCTTCTCGGGCTGCCCGCTTCGCTGCGTCTTCTGCCAGAACCACGAGATCTCGGGCGGGGGCTTCGGCCTTACGGTCACCACGGCTCGCCTCGCCGAGATGATGCTCGAGCTCCAGGCGGCGGGCGCGCTCAACGTCAACCTCGTGACCGCGCTTCACTTCGCGCCGCAGGTGCGCGACGCGGTCCTTCTCGCCCGCGAGGCGGGGCTCGAGATTCCCATAGTGTGCAACACCTCCGGCTACGAGCTCGCCGAGGTGGTGCGCGCGCTCTCGGGGACGGTCGACGTGTGGCTCGCCGACTTCAAGTACGCGGACGCGGCGCTCGCCGGGGAGCTCTCCGCGGCCCCGGACTATCCCGAGGTCGCCTCGGAGGCGCTCGAGGCGATGCTCGAGGGCGTGCGCGCCGCCGGCGGACGCGCGCTCGGCGCCGACGGGCGGATGCTCAGGGGCGTCATCGTGCGACACCTCGTGCTGCCGGGCCACGTCGACGACACGTGCGCGGTCCTCGACCGCGTCTGGGAGCTCGCCGGCAACGAGGCGGACCTCTCGCTGATGAACCAGTACACGCCCAACGAGGCGTGCCGACGGGCCGGGGGAGAGCTCTCCCGGGGCGTGACCGAGGAGGAGTACGAGCTTTCGCTCTGCCACGCCGACGACCTCGGCTTCGAGCGAATCTGGTGGCAGGAGGGCGGCACGGTCTCCGAGAGCTTCGTCCCGGCGTTCGACGCCACCGGGGTGCGCGGTCCCGAGCTTGGGGCACCCGCGCCCGCGCAAGGGGTATAAACTGAACACATCCTGCAGACAGGGGGCTACCATGGCGGACAACAACGGTCTCACCGACGAGGAGCGCGCCGAGCTCGAGCAGCTGCGCGCGGAGAAGGCCGCGCGCGAGCAGGCCCAGCGAGACGCCGCGGAGCGCGCCGAGCTCGAGCGCCTGCGCGCCCAGCGCGCCCAGACCGAGGCGGAGCGCGCCCGCGAGGCCCGCGACGCCGAGGCGCGCGAGCGCGGTCGCGCCCTCATGGAGCCCGACGAGGACGACCTCAAGATGTCGTCCGGCCAGAAGATCGTGATCCTCGCCGTCGTGGGCGTCGCCCTCGTGTGGCTCGCCCTCACGGTCCTCGGATAGGAGAAGCCATGTCGCTCACTGACCGCACCAAGCCCACGGACGTCTCGCTCAACACCGACCTCTACGAGCTCACGATGGCCCAGGGGTTCTGGGAGTCGGGCCTCGCGAACGGGCAGGCGTGCTTCAACGCCTTCTTCCGCGACAACCCCTTCGACGGCGGCTACGCGGTGTGCTGCGGCACGGGCCAGCTCGCCGAGCTCGTGGAGAACTTCGTCTTCGAGGACGACGCCATCGAGTTTCTCGCCTCGCTGCCGGCCCCCGGCGGCGGCCCCATGTTCAAGCCCGACTTCCTCGAGTATCTGCGAAACCACCGGCTCGACCTCACGATCCACGCGGTGCCCGAGGGGCAGATCGTCTTCGGGCGCGAGCCCATGGTGCGCGTGGAGGGCCCGGTCATCGACTGCCAGCTCATCGAGACGGCCCTGCTCAACCTCGTGAACTTCCAGACGCTCGTGGCCACCAAGACCGCGCGCGTCGTCCGCGCTGCCGAGGGTCACCCGGTCTCCGACTTCGGCCTGCGCCGCGCCCAGGGCCCCGACGGCGGCCTGGCCGTCGCGCGCGCCTCCTACATCGCCGGCGCGTCCTCGACCTCCAACGTGCTCGCGGGCAAGATTTACGGCATCCCCGTCTTTGGCACGCACGCCCACTCCTGGGTCATGGCCTTCCCGAGCGAGCTCGAGGCCTTCCGCGCCTTCGCGAAGTCGAGCCCCAAGAACTGCGTGCTGCTCCTCGACACCTACGACGTCCACCAGGGCATCCGCAACGCCATCACCGTGGCCAAGGAGATGGAGGAGGCCGGCGAGCGGCTCTCCGCCGTGCGGCTTGACTCGGGCGACCTCGCGCGCCTCTCCAAGGAGGCCCGCGCCGCCTTTGACGAGGCGGGGCTGCCCTACGTCAAGATCTCGGTCTCCAACGACCTCGACGAGTACACCATCCAGTCGCTCTTCGCCCAGGGCGCGCCGATCGACTCCTTCGGCGTGGGCACCAAGCTCGCCACGTGCGACCCCCAGCCCTCGCTCGGCGGCGTGTACAAGCTCTCGGCCGTGCGCTCCGACGAGTCCGAGCCCTGGACGCCGGTCATCAAGCTCTCCGAGCAGTCCTACAAGCGCACGGTCCCGGGCGTCCAGCGCGTCCTGCGCTACTACGACCCCGCCGGCCGACCCACCGCCGACATGCTCGTCGTCGACGAGGTCGCCCGTCCCGGCGTGGCTCGCAAGATGTACGACATCCTCGACCCGTACACCTCCTACGCGCTCGAGGGCGAGCCGCAGGAGCTGCTCGTCAAGCTCGTCGAGCACGGGCGGCGCGCCTGCGAGCCCGAGGGGATCGAGGTCGCCCGCGAGCGCTGCAAGGACGCCCTCATGCGCCTCGACCCCGCGGTCGCGCGCTTCCTGAACCCGCAGACCTATCCGGTGGGCCTCGAGGAGGGCCTCGAGGCGCTCCGCAGCCGCCTGGCGCGCGAGGAGCGCGAGGAGTCCGGCCGTCCCACGGCCGACTAAC
>NZ_JANRHO010000015.1:0-15694 GCF_024733715.1 Thermophilibacter sp. ET337
GCTAGGCGATGGGGATGAGAGAGCTGTCGGCCTTCTCGGGCTGGTAGTTCACGACCATGGTCGCCGCGCGCATGCGCAGGATGGAGCCGGCGGGCGAGATCGCGGAGCCGTTGCCCATCACGCCGGCCTCGACGGCCCAGGCGACGGACTCCCTGGTCCAGTCGGAGACGCCGTCGGCGTCGGGGTAGGCGGCGAGCGTGGCGTCGGCGTCCTCGACCGTCACGTCCTCGCCCTTGGCCTTGGCGTAGTTGGCCAGCATGCAGGCGAACTCCTCGTTGGTCACCTTGCGGGAGACGCCGAAGGTGCCGTCGGCGTAGCCGTTGATGACGCCGGTCTGCTCGGCCCAGGCGATCGCCTTGGCGTAGAACTCGTTGCCGGTCACGTCGGAGAAGCCGGTCTCGTAGGTGCCGGTGTACTCGTTGTAGCCGGGCAGGTTGCCGTAGAGGGCGTCGCCGCCGGCCGTGTTGAACAGGACGCAGGCCGCCTCGGCGCGGGTGAGCTCGCGCATGGGGCTGAAGGTGTAGCCGGCGCCGTCGCCGTTCATGTAGCCGTTGGTCGCGGCGTCGTAGACGGCCTGGCTGTACCACTCGTCGGTCGGCACGTCGAGGAAGACGCCCTTGTCGGTGACATTGACCTCGACGCTGCCACCGACGACGTAGTTCTTCACGTCGACCGCGGTCTCGAAGGTGGCGACATAGATGCCGGCGTCCTTGAGCTCGGCGTCCTCCTTGTGGGACGGATAGCTCATCATGTAGGTCACGTCGTAGGCCTCGGCCGGGACCTCGACCTCGACGAGCTCGCCGTCGACCTTGTCATAGAACTTGAAGTCCGGGGTCAGCTCCTCGCCGGTCCAGGTGAGGTAGGGCGTGTTGTTGGCGGTGATGTCGCCCACGAGCTCGATATTGTCGACGGAGAGCGGAGCGACGGTGAGGTCGAAGTCCGCGTCGGTGTCGCTGTCGAACTCGAAGGTCTTGCCGTTGACCTGGACCTTGTAGTCGCCGGCGTCGGTGGCGGACTCGACCTCCTTGCCGGACTCGTCGGTGACCTTGACCTCGTAGTTGGACGGGTCGATCTCGTTGCCGTCGGCGTCCTTCACGACGACCTCGAGCTTCTCGAGCCAGTTCCCGCCGTCGTAGGTGACGGTGGCGTCGTTGCCGGCGAGCTTGCCGTCGAGGTAGAAGTACAGGCGCTGGTTCGCGACGAGATCCGCGCCGGTGACGTGAAGCTTGAGGAGCTTGCTGCCGCCGTACCACTTTTTGTAGGTGCCCTTGTAGGGCTTGACGCGGACGGTGACGTCGTAGTCGCCCTTGACGGTCGCGTCGCCGTCGACGGTGACCTCGAGCTGGTCGTCGCCGCTGTAGGTCTTGCCGTCGGTGCCGACGAGCTGGAGCTTGTCGGAGTCGAAGGCCTGGCCGGAGAACAGGTCGATGGTGAGCTGGGCGGGGTTGCCGGAGAGGGTGTAGTCGCCGTACCGGAGGGTGCCGGCGCTGGCGACCTCGTCGTCGAGTACGGCGTACTCGACGGTCGCGGAGCCCTTGATGGAGTCCTCGAGGCCCTTGCGGTTGGAGTTATCCTCGATGAGGCTGTCGATGGCGTCGGCATCGACCCCGATGGTGACCTCGTGGGTGCCCTTCGCGTCGTAGTCGGGGCTGTCGGCGTCGGTAACCTTGAGGAGGGACGCGATGCCGGTGTTGATCGTCTGACCGTTCACCAAGAGGCCGTTGAGGAGCGCGGTGCGGTTCGCGGGGCCGAGCTCGCCGTCGGGGTAGGCAACGTCGGCCGCGGTGAGGTCCAGCGGCTGGACGACGAACTCGACGCGGGCGGTCTTGCCGTCACGCGTCTCGATGTCGCAGAAGTAGGTGCCGGCGTAGGTGACGGCGCCGGTGTTGCCGGCGAAGTTCGTCCCGTCGGCCTTGTACCACTTCCATTTGACGACGTCCAGCTTGTTGCCGTCCTTGTCGGCGAACTTGATGTCGTTCGTGGTGAGGTTAAGGTTGTTGAAGACGATCTCCTTGTTGGAGGGGTCGCCGACGTAGGCGTAGGCGCCCTCGAGGGTGGTCGCGGCGGCCTTGAGGTTGAACTCGTAGTCGGGCGTCCGCTCGCTGCCCTTGGTCAGGTAGACGGCGTAGGTGCCCTCGGTGGCGTAGACGGGCTTCCCGCCGCCATCGCAGAGGAGGTTGTTGAAGTATAGGCTCGCCTGGTAGGCGTTGAGGTCCCCGCCGGAGTAAGAGGAGATGACCTTCTCGTACTTGGTGGAGCCGTCCTCGTTGGTGCCCGCGACGCGGTAGTAGTTGCCGCCCACGCCGAGGCCGTCGTAGTGGTCGGCCTCAATGGTGTCGGTAAGAGCCTCGCTGGGGACGACGTACCAGACGGAGTAGCTGTCGTCGATTCCCTCGCCGTCGAGTGCGGTCGGCACGAGGTACTGCCCCTTGCCGGGGACGAACGTTGCGCCCTCGGCAGCGGAGGAGTTCTGGGCGTTCGTGGCGCTGGTGAGCTCCGCGCTGCTCAGGTTGGTCACGGCCTGGAGCTCGATCCCGGCGCCCTCCGCCAGCGCGACCGCGGGGGCCGCGCCGAGCGCCAGCGCGCCCGCGAGGGCCGCTACGACGGCGCCCCTGGCCTTGTTGGTGCAAGCTGTCATGTGTTGTCTCCTTTTATGGGGAGACGGGGGCGCGCGCCCCGGGCGCTTCGCGCTACGCCCGGTGCAGCAGGAAGTCCGCGGCGGACAGGATCCTGATGCCGTCGACGTCCGTGGGGTAGCTGCCGCGCATGGCCACGACCATCTTGGGGTAGGCGTCGCGCACCGCCCGGAGCGGGGCGAGCTCGCGCGCCATGGTCCCGGGGTCGGTCATGTCCTCGGTCACCTGCACGTAGACGCGCTCGGGCCCGCGTGTGGCGACGAAGTCCACCTCGCCGGAGCGGAGCTTGCCCACGGAGACGTCCCAGCCGTCGTAGAGCAGCTGCAGGTACACGATGTTCTCGAAGACCCGCCCCTGGTCCGCGTCGCGGTAGCCCTGGAGGTAGCTCCTCAGGCCCGGGTCCACCACGTAGTGCTTGCCCCCGGTCTTGAGCAGCTCCCTGCCCTTGATGTCGTAGCGCCTCACGGGGTAGAAGAGGTAGGCGTCGCACAGGGCGGAGACGTAGGCGTCCACCGTCTCGTTGGCCACGCGCGCGCCCTCGGCGCGGATGGTGCCCGCGATGCTGTTGGTGGAGTTCTCGTTGCCCACGTTGTCCGCCAGGAAGGAGCAGAGCCTGCGCAGGAGGTCGGGGTTCGTGAGCCTGCGCGCCCCCCGGCGGCGGTCCCTCTCCAGGATGTCGCGGACGATCACGGTGTCGTGGAGCGACTTGAGGTAGGCCCGGTGCTCGGCGGCGTCCGGCTCCGAGAGCGCGAGGAAGGGGAGCCCCCCGTAGCGCCGGTACTGGTCCAGCATGGCGGAGAGCGTGCCGTAGGAGCCGTCCCGCAGGCGCACGAGGTCGGCCTGCGGGCCCCCGGCCGGGAACCACTCCGCCCCGCGGAAGTCGAGGTACTCGGCGAAGGTGAGCGGGAGCATCTCCACCTCCACGTAGCGCCCGGAGATCATCGTGGAGAGCTCGCTGGAGAGCAGGTAGGCGTTCGAGCCGGTCACGTAGATGTCGCAGTCGAGGTCCACGCGAAGGGAGTTCACGGCCCTCTCCCAGCCCTCGACCTGCTGCAGCTCGTCGAAGAAGAGGTACGGCCGCTCCACGCCCTCGGCCCGCTCGCGCACGATCGCGTAGAGGTCCCGGTAGTCCCCTATGCCGTCGAACTCCATGGACTCCATCTTGAACTCCAGGAGCCTCCCCTCCGGGACGCCCTCTGCCCTCAGGTGCTCCCGCGCCATGTCGAGCAGGGTGGACTTCCCGCAGCGCCTCACCCCCGTGACCACCTTGATGAGGTCGCGGTCGCGAAAGCGCATGAGCCGGTCGAGGTACCTCTGGCGAACGATCACGTCTGCTCCAATGTGAAAGATCTGCATCTCTTGCGAGTTTTTAGCATGGTATCAGACCGTGCCCGTGGCGCGCTCGCCCGCAATGCGAAAGATCTGCATCCCGTGCGAGTTTTTAGCATGGCGGCCGAGGGCGGCCGGCCGTTGCGTGCCAATGGGTTGCTTACGTCCGGGATGCGCGACATGGGCGGGAGGCCCACTAGGCGCCCAGGCAGCGCAGAGGGACCACGTAGACCCCCTCCCCGGTGCGCCGGGCGTAGCGCGAGACGCCCGTGACCACGGCCACGAACTCGGGCTCCCGCACCCGGGCGCGCGGGTTCTCGCAGAGCTTGCGGCGCAGGCGCAGCAGGCTCGACACGCCGGCGGCGACCTTGTCCTCGCTCACCTTGAACTCGAAGGCCGCCCACCTGCCGTCGGCGAGCTCGACCACCGCGTCCACCTCCAGGCCCGAGTCGTCGCGGTAGTAGCGCACCGGCTCGAAGCCTATGTCGGGCAGGGCACGCGCGAAGACCGTGAGGTCGCGCACGCACATCGCCTCGAAGAGCAGGCCGAAGGTCTGCCAGTCGCCCAGCAGGGCGTCGGGCCCCATGCCGAGCTGCGCGGCGGCAAGCGACGGGTCGGCCAGGTAGCGCCTGGGCTTGGTGGCGAGCCTCTTGCGCGAGCGGGCCTGCGGGACCCACCCCGGGACCTCCTCCACGAGGTAGCTGGCCTTGAGGAACGCGAGGTACGACGCCAGGGTGTCGTCCGAGATCAGGGAGGCGGGGTCGTCCTCCCCGCCGTACATGTCCGCGATGACGGTGCGGTAGGTCGCGGCCTGCCCGAGGTTGCGCGCGAGCGACGCCACGAGCCTGCCCGTCACCTCGCCGTCCCTGCCCGCCGCGGGCGCGCTCTCGGTGAGGAACAGCCTCAGGTACTCGCGGGCGACCGTCTGGGCGCGGGCGACGTCCATCCCGACCGCCTCGGGCCAGCCCCCGCGGCACGCCAGCTCGACGAGCTCCCGGGTGCCGCCCGGAGCCGCGCAGGGGGCGAACTCCCCGCGGAACAGGCCGGCCAGGCTGACCTCGCCCGTGGAGTCCCCGCTCTCCGCGAGCGTCATGGGGTGCATGCGGATGCGGCCGATCCTCCCCGCGCCGCTGTGGGCGGGCGCCTCGCCGCCGCGCCGGGCGAGGGGCGTGGAGGAGCCCGTGAGGATCCAGCCCCCTCGCAGGCCGCGGGAGCGGTCCACGCCGCGGCGCACGGCGTCCCAGACCCGGGGGGCGAGCTGCCACTCGTCGATGACGTGGGGCATCTCGCCCAGCGTCATGAGCGAGGGGTCGGCGCGGGCGAGGTCGAGGTCGTCGTCGACGTAGCTCACGCTCGCCCCGTGGGACAGCGCCGTCCACGTCTTCCCGCACCACTTGGTGCCCGCTATCTCCACCGCGCCGAACGTCCCGAGATAGCGCTCCACCTGCTCGTCCACCACGCGCGGGAGGTACCCCTCCGGCGTCAGCCTGCCCCCTGCCATCTGGCCCCCTCTCCTCTGCTCACGTCGATTGTAGCAGTGCGTTCGGTATTTTCCGAATGTGGCGTTCGGTATTTTCCGATAATCTCGTTCGGCATTTTCCGACAATCGAGTTCGGCAGAACACCAGCTCTCCGTGCCGGTGGTTGATCGTCATTCGGAGCGCATGACTTTGCGCACTCCGAATGACGATCAACCGGCAAAGACGAGCAGCGTCAAACCCGAAAGCGAAACGCCGCCAAACCTTGAATGGAATCGGCCTGTGCGGCGCGCGGGCGGCCGGCGCCAAGGGCGCGGGCGGGCTGTGCAAACATGGGCGCGGGCGGTGCCGTCGGCGGAGCAGGGCTCGGGGATGCGGTCGCGCTTGGCCCCAAACGGCCGCCGCCTCCGCCTAAGAGGAGACGGCGCATGCGGTTACGTCCGGTCGCGTCCGGTCGCGACCGCGGCCAAGATCAGCCGCGAGATGCCGTGGTCGGAGCCTTTCAAGAACCGTCATGCGGTAGGAGTCAACAACCAATCCACGGCGCCTCGCGGCTGGTCGGCAGGCGTGGGGGACCGCGTCCCGATGGGTAAATAATAGCAGCACAGGCACGTCAAATCCGCGCGGGCGCGCGGCGCGGCCCCCTTAACTGCGGAGGGGGCCCGCCCGTCCGCGCTGCTCCGGCCGTCCGTCAGGGGGCCCGGCCCCCCGCCGGGCCGCGTCATAGGAGGTGCCGTTATGGTCTCGGTTGGCATTGACGTCGCGAAGGACAAGCACGACTGCTTCATCCTCGGGGAGGGCGGAGAGGTGCTCGCGGACGTGTTCACCGTCCCCAACACCCAGGAGGGCTTCAGCCGCCTCGCGGAGCGGATCTGCTCGTGCCGCCCGGAGGGGGAGCCCGTGCGCGTGGGGCTCGAGGCGACGGGGCACTACAGCCACAACATCCTCGAGTTTTTGGTGGGCAGCGGCTTTGACACCTTCGTCCTCAACCCGCTCTCCGCCAACCTCTACCGCAAGAGCCTCACGCTGCGGAAGACCAAGACGGACCGCGTGGACGCCAGGAACATCGCTGCGATGCTGCTCTCCGGCAAGGGGCTCGAGCCCTATCGCGGGGCCGAGCGCACGATCGCCGACCTCAAGTCGCTCACGCGCTACCGCTTCGACAAGGTGCGCGACCGCGCGAAGCTCAAGCAGTCCATCTCGCGACTGGTGTGCATCCTGTTCCCGGAGCTCGAGAAGATGGTGCCCACCCTGCACATGGTCTCGGTCTACGCGCTGCTGGAGCGCTACCCCGGCGCCGCCCAGGTGGCCGGGGCGGACCCCCGCGAGCTGCGCGCCCTTCTCGACGAGAGCTCCCGCCACCACTGCCGGGAGGGCATGGCCGAGGACCTGCGCGCCGCCGCGGCGTCCTCCATCGGGTCGAGCATGCCCGCGAAGTCCATGGAGCTGCAGCACACCATCCGCCTCATCCGCGAGCTCGGGGCCGAGATAGGCGAGGTCGAGCGCTCCATCCGCTCCATCATGGACGAGCTTGACTCTCCCATCACCACCATCCCGGGCGTGGGCTACAAGATGGGCGCGATGATCATCGCGGAGTCCGGGGGCCTCTCTCGCTTCGAGTCCGCCGACAAGCTCCTGGCCTACGCCGGGATGTCCCCCTCGACCTACCAGTCCGGCCAGCTCAAGAACTGCTTCCCCCACATGGAGAAGCGCGGCTCGCGCTACCTGCGCTACGCGCTCTACAACGCCACCAAGTACGTCTGCCGCTGGGATCCGACCTTCGCCGCGTACCTGGAGAAGAAGCGCTCCGAGGGCAAGCACTACAACGTGGCGCTCTCCCACGCCACCAAGAAGCTCGTGCGGGTGATCTTTGCGCTGGAGCGCTCGCGCCAGCCCTACCGGCCCGCGCCCCCGGCGGAGGCCGCGGCCTAGCGCCGCCGGGCGCCGGCAGGCGCGGGGTCGCCCGGTCGGGGGCGAGGCCCCGGGCCCTACGCCCCCAGGGCGGCGAGGGGGATCACATAGACGTCCGCCTCGGCGTCGTAGCGGGCAAACTCGCCCGCCCCGGTGAGGACCGCCATGAAGGAGGGCTCGGGGTTGCGCGCCGCGGGGTTCGCGGCGACCTTGCGTCGCAGCCGGTTGAGCGCGGCCGCCCCGGCGGCCACCCCCGACTCGCCGAGCTTCACCTCGAACCCGGCCCACCTCCCGTCCCTGAGCTCGACGATCGCGTCGACCTCGAGGCCGTCCGAGTCCCGGTAGTAGTGGAGCGGGTCCGGGCCGGCCCCGGGGAGGGCCGAGGCGTAGACGGCGAGGTCGTGGAGGCAGAGCGACTCAAAGAGCAGGCCGAGGAGCTGGCCGTCCTCGAGCAGGCGCTCGGGGCCGACCTGCAGCAGGCTCGCGGCGAGCGAGGGATCGGCGAAGTAGCGCTTGGGCTTGGTGCGCAGGCGGCTCTTGGAGCGGATGGGCGCGTCCCAGCCGCCGACGGGCTCGACCACGTAGAGCGCCTCGAGCGCCGCAACGTGCTCGGACGCCTTCCTCGCCGCGGTCTCGGGCGCGAGGTCGTCCCCGAAGGCGTCGGCTCCCAGCGTCTCGTACTTGGCGGAGGTGCCCAGGTTCCGGGCGAGGGAGAGCGCCACGCGCCGCGACTCGGCGCCGTCGAGGCCGCGGCGCGGCACGCTCACGCCAAAGACGGCGTCGAAGTAGGCGTCGAGGTAGCGGGGGGACGCGGGCGCGCCGGTCCCCACGAGCGCGGGCCAGCCCCCGCGGCACAGGATGCGCGCGAGGGGCTCGAGGCGCTGCTGCACGAGCTGCGGCTCGAAGCGCCCGTCGAAGAGCCCGGCGAGCGAGACGGCGCCCGTCGACTCGCCCGTCTCCTGGAGGGACATCGTCCGCATGCGCAGGCGCGCGATGCGGCCCGCCCCGCTGTGGCTCACTCGCTCCTTCCTCGGCGACGAGGAGCCCGTGAGCACGTACAGCCCCCTGGCGCCCGCCTCGGAGTCCACGCGGTCGCGCACGGCATCCCAGACCTCCGGGACGTCCTGCCACTCGTCGACAAGATGGGGGCGCGCGCCCATCAGGGCGAGGCTCGGGTCCGCCTCGACGGCGCGGCGGACGCCGGGGTTGCCCACCCGCGTGACGCTCTCCGAGACAGAGAGCGAGGTCCAGGTCTTGCCGCACCACATGGTGCCCGCCACCTCGACCGCGCCGAACTCGCCGAGCATCTCCCGGAGGGTCCCGTCGCACGTCCTCGGCAGGTACCCCTCCGGCGCGAGCGCTCCGCGCGTCATGTCCGCCATCCCGCCCCCTCGGTCGAAAAACGATTTTAGAGGATGATACCATACGGTTTCAGAGGATGATGGCCACCAATTTCAGAGGCACCATGCCGTCGGGTTGATTGCTACTCGTAGTGCACAAAGTCATGCACTTGAATTGTCGGCCGCGCGAGATGCGGGCGCATGCCACAAAGGGGCCGGAGCCCAGCCCCCGCCCCCTATTATGGGGAGACGGGAGCAAGGCTGGCGTGATGTAACCCGTGAAGAGCGTCCAGTCCTTCTCCTTCGCCGCCTGCTCGTCGCTGGACGCCAGCCAGCGATTTGACGCCCCCCTGATCGAGTTCTCCCCGGACCGGCTTTCCGACGGGGACCTCGTGCTTGACGACGGCGACCTGCCCCGATCCCTCTACCGGCTGAAGACCGTCGCACCGCGGAGGTACGAGGACTTCCTCTACGCGGTCTACTCGCTGTTCCCGAGCTTCCAGAGCATCTCGGTGGACGCCTACGAAGTGAGGCAGGAGGTGCACGACCGGCTCAGTGAGAGCCTCCCGGACGGGGACGAGGAGCTGCCCATCCGCATCAGGGACGAGCTGTATCGGGTGACGGTCAGGGACGAGAGCCTCAACCAGCCCGTCGACATCTCCCGCATGTCGACCGGAACCAAGCGGATCATCTGGCTGGTGACCAACGTCATCATCGCGAGCGAGATCGGCGCGGGTTGCGTGGGCGTCGAGGAGGTGGAGACCAGCATCCACCCCCGGATGCTCGAGTCGCTCCTGGAAATTCTGGAGGAGAACCAGCGCGGCACGTCGCTCATCCTCACGAGCCACTCCCCCTACCTCATCCAGTATCTGAAGCCAGGCAACGTCTACGTGGGGGTGCCGTCCCGGGATGGGGTCGCCACGTTCAGAAAGATCGCCCCAGGCGGGGTGCACGCCGTCATCGAGAACGCCAGGAGCCGAGGGCTCGGGTACGGGGACCATCTCTTCGAGCTGATGTCGGGCGGGGACGACGGCATGAGGGCTCTTGCGGAGTTCTTGGAGGCATGATGCGCGAGGGGGCATACGGAGGCGGAATCGCATTCATCGTGGAGGGTCAGACGGAGGAGGAGTTCTACCGTCAGTACCTCCTGTAGGCATGCTCCGCCCATCCCGGCTCGTACTTTCGAGAGGGTAGGGATTTCGGGGAGGTGAGCTACGCGGTCTTCAACGGGACGCGGGAGATGCTCGTCAAGTTCATGTCGATGAACTCCATCTCGCAGATTACCAACTCCGCCGCATGGTTCCTTCGGTCCTGCGTAGCGAGGCACCGCGAGATCCCCTGGTACGTGTTCCTCGCGTACGACACCGACGGGCACAACGCCCCCATCTCGCAGTTCCACGAGGGGGACTGGAAGGTTCTGAGGGAGGAGATTGGCGGCAGCGCCCGCATGGTCGTCAACCTCGCCGCGGAGGCGGACATCGAGGACGTCATGCTCCTGGACCCGTCGGGGGTGCTTTCGTTCCTCGGCCTCCCGCCCGACACGGAGGTCCCGCGCGGCGGCAAGGGGAAGTCGAAGATGAAGGCCCTGCACCGGATGGCGTCCGTTAGGAGGGCATATCACGAGGGCACCAAGGCGAGGTCCCTCATCAGGTCCCTGGACATGGAAGCCATCGCGGCGAGGTCCCCCATACCGTTTTCCGCCATCGACGGGGTAATCTGGCCTGCCGCCTCGCCCGAGGGTCGCCCCAACCCATCTATAGATGGGCACTGCGTAACCTCGCCTCCGTGACATGCCGCCAGCAGGGCATCGTCCAAGAGCGAGCACGAGGGAAACGTGGTGAGGGGCGGCATCTGCCGCCCCTCACCTGATCAATCTCTTTGACTTGCGTCTGCCGGCCCCAGATGGGCCGCCCTCCCCCTCTCTTGCGAGCGTAGAGGGGGAGGGCACCGTCACGCCCTGCGCCACGCTGACAGCCTGCTCGAGCCGTTAGGCTCCCCACGGGGCTCTGCGCGAACAGAGCCCCGTGGGGAGCCCTCCCCCGGAGGGGAGGGACTCGGGTCTTGCTACTGGCGGTCGGGGTTGACCGGCTTGATGGTGATGACCAGGTCGCCCAGCTTCTTGGGCTGCGCGTTGACGGCCATGGTCGCCGCGCGCATGCGCAGGATGGAGCCGGCAGGCGAGATGTTGGCGCCGCCGCCCATGATGCCCTCGGAGACGCACCAGGCCACGGCGTCCTCGGCCCAGTCGGAGACGACGGAGGCGTCGGGGTAGGCCGCGAGGACCTCGTCGGCGTCGACGGCCTTGTACTCGTTCTTGGCCTTGGCGTAGTTCGCGAGCATGCAGGCGAACTCCTCGTTGGTCACCTTGCGGGAGACGCCGAAGGTGCCGTCGGCGTAGCCGTTGATGATCCCGGTCGCCTTGCACCAGGCCACGGCCTTGGCGAAGAACTCGTTGCCGGCGACGTCGGAGAAGCCGGTCTCGTAGACCTTGCCCTCGGTGTTGTAGCCGGGGATGGTCTCGTTGGAGTACATGGTGTCGCCGCCGGCCATGTTGAAGAGCACGCACGCCGCCTCGGCGCGGGTGAGCTCGCGCATCGGGGAGAAGGTAGCGCCGGCGCCGTCGCCGTTCATGTAGCCGAGCTTGGCGGCCTCGTAGACGCCCTGGCTGTACCACTCGTTCATCGGCACGTCGAGGAAGACGTCCTTCTTGGTGACCTCGAAGTTGGCGCGGACGTCCTTGGCGAAGCGGTAGTTCTCGACGTCGACCGCGGCGTCGAAGTACGCGACGTAGGTGCCCTCGTCCTTGACGACGGCGTCCTTCTTCTCGGGCAGCGGCTTGGTCCTCACGTAGGTGACCTCGTAGGCCTCGGCCGGGACCTCGACCTCGACGTACTCGTCGTCGACGTAGTCGAAGAACTTGAAGGTCGGCTTCAGCTCCTCGCCGGTCCAGGTGAGGTAGGAGGTGCCGTTGGCGGTGAGGTCGGGCACGACATCGACCCAATCGACCTCGAGCGGGTCGACGGTGAGGTAGAGGGTGTCGCCCACGCCGCCGTCGAAGGTAAAGGTCTTGCCGGTCACCTTGACCTCATAGTCGCCGTGATCGACGACGGAGTCGACCTCCTTGCCGTCCTTGGTGACCTTCACCTCGTAGTTGGACGGGTCAATCTCGTTGCCGTCGGCGTCCTTCACGACGACCTCGAGCTTCTTGAGCCAGTCCTCGCCGTCGTAGGTGACGGTGGCGTAGTCGCCCGTGAGCTTCCCGTCGAGGTAGAAGTACAGGCGCTGGTTGGCGTCGAGGTCGGCGCCGGTGACGTGGAGGTCGAAGTCGGTCACGCCGCCCAGCCAGTCGCCGTCCTTCTGGAAGGGCTTGACGCGGACGTAGACGGTGGGCTTGCCCTCGACGGTGGCGTCGCCGTCGACGGTGACCTCGATGTCGTCGCCCTTGTAGGTCTTGCCGCCGTACACGACGCTCAGCTTGGAGGCGTCGAACTTCTCGCCCTTGAAGAGGTTGACGAAGAGGTCGGAGGTGACGGTCATGTCGCCGTACTTGAGGGTGGCGCCGTCCGTGAAGACGTCGGTGTCGAGGACGGCGACCTCGATGGTCCCGGAGCTGAGGATGCTCGTGTCGTTGGGACGGTTGGACTTCAGCGTGACGGTGTAGATGCCCTTGGCGTCGGCGAAGTACTGCACGCCCTCCGGGCCGACGACGGTGATGTCGATGCAGCTCTTCAGGTCGCTGGTCAGGGGCTCGCCGTCAATGGTAAGCGCATCGAGAATCTTGCCGTTGCGCTGGGCCACGGTGCCGGAGTTGGGGCCGCTGGTGAAGTCGTCGACGTGCAGGGTGGCCTTGGAGAGGTCGATGGCGTCGATGGTGAACGAGATGTTCTTGACGCTCACGCCGTCCTTCCTCAGCTCGGCGGTGTAGGTGCCGGCCTCGGTCGGGGTGTTGCCGGGGACCGCAACGCCCTTCGCGTCGCGGACCGTGAAGGTGTAGCCGGTGGTGTCGAACACGTCACCGTCGGCATCCGCCAGGCCGATCGTCTGGGGCTCGGCGTCGAAGGTGAACGTGGTGTCGGAGGTGTCGGAGCCGGAGGCGTCGTAGACGTAGAGTCCGTCAAGGTTGGACTTGGCGGCCACGATCTCGAAGTTGAACGACTTGGTGTGGTCACTGTCCGAGACGTTGACGGCGTAGTCCCCGTTGGTAACGAGAATCCTGTCGCCGTTGCCGTCGTAGAGGTTGCCGGTGAAGTAGGCCTTGGCGACTCCGGCGCTGATTGTATAGCTGGTCCCGGTGTAGCCGCTAAGGTTGACGACCTCGCCGCTCTTGTTCGGAGCCGTGTAGTAGATTCCGTCCTTGAAGAAGCCCTCATAGGCGCCCTCGGAGCCCTGGACGCTGCTCGCGACGGGGACGATGTAGGTGACGGTCCAGTCACTGTCGACCTTCTCGGCTGCTCCACCCTCAACCGAGACCCAGGTCGGGACGAGGTACTGCTTGTTGCCGTTCTCGAAGGAGACGCCGGTCTTCAGGGCGTCCTCGCTGACGGAGTGGCCCGTGCCGTCCTGGGCCTTGACGAGGTCCACGTCGTTCTTGGGGTCGACGGACTGCAGGCTCACGTCGCCCGTGCCGGTCGCCAGCGCGATCGCCGGGACCGCGCCGACGGAGAGGACGCCGACGAGCGCCGCGGTGACGACGCGGCGGGCCTTCCCCCCGTTGTTGGTGCAAGCTGTCATGTGTTGTCTCCTTTTAATTGCGAAGGGACAACCTCTTGCGACGGGTTCTTCTCGCTAAACGGGAGGCGCCCCTTGCGGGGGCGCCTGGGAGGACGTGTTGCGCTGATTGGGTTTGCGCTCGGGTTCTTCTCGTCTAGGCCCCAAACGCGTAGTTCACGAGCATTGCGGCGCAGGTCGCGCGGTCCATTGCGGCGGTGGGGGAGAGCCAGCCGTTGTTGCCCATGATCTTCTTGCCGGCGACCCAGGCCACGTTTGCGCGCGCCCAGTCGGTGACGTAGGCGGAGTCGGGGAAGGAGGCGAGGGTCTCCTCGACGCCCTCGGGGCTCGTGACGGAGGTGTCGCCGTCGATGACGAGGGCGTAGTTGGCGAGCATGCAGGCAAACTCCTGGCGCGTCACAAAGCTGTGCGGGCGGAAGGTCCCGTCGCCGTCCCCGTTGATGACCCCGTTCTCCTTGCACCAGATGATGGCCTCGGTGTAGAACTGGTCGGTCTCGACGTCCGGGAAGCTGACCTTCCAGCCGGTCTCGTCGTCCCAGTTCTGGGACGTCTTCTCGAGGGTCTGGCCGGAGAGGTTGTAGAGCACGCAGGCGACCTCGGCACGCGTGAGACGCGTGAGCGGGGCAAAGGTGCCGTCGCCGTGGCCGTTCATGATGCCGTTTGCGGCCGCCGTGCCCACGACGTCGTAGTACCAGTCGGTCTCGTAGACGTCGGAGAAGGTGGGGGTCTTGGGCTCGTCGGAGGCGAGCAGGTGCTCGAGGGCGGCGCCGGCGTCGAGCGAGCCGTGGCTGCCGCTGGTCTGGGTGCGGTCGTCGTCGGGGTCGACGACGGGGATCGCGGTCTCGTACATTGCCTCGAGAACCTCGTCGACCGTGGCGTCCGGGTCGGCCGCGAAGAGCAGCGCGGCGGTGCCAGAGACGATGGGCGTGGCGAGCGAGGTGCCCGACGAGGAGCCCGAGTAGCCGCTGCCGGTGCTCGCGGTGGACCAGATGGAGCGGCCCGGGGCGCTGATGTCCTTGGCGTCGTTGAAGTCCGACCAGTGGATGTTGGTGCCGTCCTTCTCAAGGGCGGTCACGCTGACGCACTCCTCGAAGTCGCCGGGGTAGATGTTCTCGTGGTAGTTGCCCTCGGAGTCCGTGTTGGGCTCGGTGTAGTCTCCGTTGCCGCCGGCGCACACGGTGAGGATGCCCAGGTCGCGGGCCTCGCGGATGAGGTCGTGGAGGTCGTCGTCGTTGACGGCCTCGCTGTAGCTGCCCAGGCTCAGGTTGAAGACGCGAACGTTTGTGAGCTCACCTGTGCGCACGAGGTCGAGGACGTACTCGTAGGCGCGGATGAGCTCGGCGGATCCGGTGGTCGAGGAGTTGTCCGGCAGGACCTTGATGGGGAGGACGTTGGCGTTGTAGGAGGCGCCGGCGACGCCGACCCCGTTGTTGGTGACCGCGGCGGCGATGCCCGCGACGAGCGTGCCGTGGCCCACGTGGTCCGAGGAGCCGGTCTCCGCCAGGGTCACGGAGAGAGGCTGCTCGTTGGCGGAGTCCCACGCGTAGCCGGCGAGGATGTTGTCCGCGAGGTCGGGGTGGTCGAGGCGGGCGCCGGAGTCCAGCGTGACGATGGTAACGGCGTTGTTGGTCTTCGCGAGCTCCCAGGCGCCCACCAGGTTGGAGGAGTAGAGCCAGTACTGGTTGGGGGAGTCGTAGGGGCTGGAGATCTGGGCGTAGGGGTCGTTGGCGGCGATGGCCTCGCGCAGGGTGGTGGCGAGGGTCGTGGCGGTGCCGGCGGCGGAGGTTGCGCCGGCGGCGGTGTCCTCGGCGGGGAGGATGAGCTCGTAGACGTAGTTGAGCTGGGCGTGGTCGACGCCGGGGATCTCCTGCGCGGCCGCGAGGGCCTGGTCGTCCGTCTGGCCGGCTGCGGGCTGGGCCTCGACGGTGAGCTCGCCCTGCGAGAAGCTCACGATGCCCTCGACCTCGAGGCCGGCCGCGTCGAGCGCGGAGGTGGCGTCTGCCAGCAGCGAGACCTCGTCGGCCGCGGGCTGGCTCATGGTCACGAGGATGCCGTCGGAGACGGCGCCCTGCGCGAGGGCGGAGACGGGGGAGGTCAGGGCGGCTGCGAGCGAGAGGCCGGCGAGGGTAGCAAGGGCGAGGGGGGTGCGAGGGGCGTGGTTTCTCATGGCGGATCCTTTGCGAGAGGTTCTTCTCGGCGGCAGATCTTGGCTGCGGTTGCCCCATTGTAGCGCTTGGGGTTAGGGAGGCCGGGGCCTTGGCGGCGGGCGGGCC
>NZ_JANRHO010000016.1:0-6902 GCF_024733715.1 Thermophilibacter sp. ET337
CGGGAGCGGCGGCGGGGGCGGGGGCGGACGGGGACCGCGACCGCGGAGGCGAGGTGGCGCTCGTCCCCGGCGACGGCGTGCGCTACGTCGTGCCGCAGCGGCTCGGGGTGCGGCGCATGCCTGACGAGCTGACGGTCCGCCTGCGCGTCGACGGTATCTACGAGGGGCGGGCGATCGTCGCGCGCTCGGGCGGGCGTGTCGTGGCGCGCAGGCGGCGCGACATCCTCGTGCCCGGCGAGATGGAGCAGCTGACGCTGCGGCGCGAGGCGCTTCTCGCCTGCGACGGGCCTGACCCGGTCACGGTTGCACTGGAGGCGTGATGGACGAGAAGAACGAGAGGGTCCTGACGTGCATCCGCTGCCCGCGGGGTTGCCGGGTCAGCGTGACTCTGGCCGCGGACGGGTCGGTCGAGGCTCTGTCCGGCAACGCGTGCCCCCGCGGGGACTCCTACGCCCGCGCGGAGGTGAGCGCGCCGGTGCGCACCGTGACGACGACCGTCCCGGTCGAGGGCGGGTCGCAGCGGAGGGTGGCCGTCAAGACCGCCCGCGAGGTGCCCCGTGACGCCGTCCTCGACGTGGTGCGCGCGCTCGCGGGCGCGCGGGCGGTCGCGCCGGTGGAGATCGGCGACGTGATCGCGCGCGACGTTGCGGGAACCGGCGTCGACGTGGTTGCGACGGGCCGCGCGTAGCGCCCCGCGGTCGGCGGCCACGCCTAGAGGAGCTCGTCTCGAATCTGCGCGAGCCGGCGCACGGTCGAGCGCACGTCCATGACCTGGAGGGCGAACCAGAGCTTGAGGCCGCGCGCCGAGCGCGTGAGCTCGGGGCCGAGGTCCCACGGGTTCGCCGCCTCGTCCCCCTCGAGGAGGTCGGCCAGGTACTCGGGGTGCGCGGCGTAGGTCGAGACCAGGTGACGCCTGTCGCGCACGAGAACCATCCCGCAGGAGTAGGTCTGGAAGAGCCACTTGTGGGCGTCCCAGGAGAGCGAGTCTGCGAGCTCGACGCCATCGAGCATCCCGCGGTACCCGGTGAGCAGGACGCTCGCGCCAAAGGAGCCGTCAACGGACGACGCGGCACCCACCGGACGACGAGCAACGGGGCGAGGCTCGCGGCCGTGGCACCGCGCGCCCTGCCTCTCGGCGCAAGCGAGGGCCGCCCGGACGGGCGGCCCTCGCTTGGGAATACTGGTTGTCGGGCGGGGAAGGCCCCTATCCTGCGCGCCTTGCCAGGTTCATCAGGAGCGCCGCGGCCTCGGCGCGCGTGCAGGGGCGGGCTGGCTGCAGCTCGAGCGAGCCGTCACCGGCCCCGACGCCGTTCATCACGCCCTCGGCCACGGCCCAGGAGAGGGCCTCCCTGGCCCAGCCCGACACGTCGCCGGCGTCGGCGAAGCCGGAGAGGTCGGCGCGCGCCGACACGTCCATTCCCGCAAGCCCCGCCGCGTTCATGAGGACGCAGGCGGCCTCCTCGCGGGTGAGCGCGCCGCCGGGGGCGAACGAGCCGTCCCCGTGCCCGTTCATGACGCCCGCCCCGAGGGCCCAGGAGACGGCGCCCGCGTACCAGGAGCCGGCCTCGCAGTCGCCGGGCAGCCCCGCGGAGGGCGACGCCGGGGAGCCGGCCGCGTTGTGGAGCAGGCATGCCATCTGGGAGCGCGTGAGCGCGTCGGCCGGGCGGAGGGTGCCGTCGCCGTTGCCCCTCATGATCCCGCCGAGCCACGCCCAACGGACGGCCTCGGAGTACCACTCGCCCTCGAGGGCGTCCGGGAAGGGCAGGGCGTGGCTGCG
This sequence comes from Thermophilibacter sp. ET337, assembly GCF_024733715.1. Taxonomy (NCBI): domain Bacteria; kingdom Bacillati; phylum Actinomycetota; class Coriobacteriia; order Coriobacteriales; family Atopobiaceae; genus Thermophilibacter; species Thermophilibacter sp. ET337. Next base: position 1,778 of record NZ_JANRHO010000016.1, read on the forward strand.
GGAGTCGAGTGCCACGAGCCAGGACGACGCGTGGTCGAAGGGCAGGCGCGCCACGCCCTCGCCGTCGACCTGAGCGGTCGCCTCGTACCCCAGCGACCCCGCCTCGTCGTCGTAGCGGTAGAGGTTGGCGACGAGCCCCGCCGAGTCCTCGCCGAGCGGCGCCACGAGCGTGAGCTCGAAGCCAAAGGGGCCGTCGTGCTCGAGCGACACCTGCACGGAGCCGGACTCGCCGGTGACGAGGTTCACGACGTCCGCGGGAATGTCGTCGCCGCCAAGGGCAACGCCCAGGTCGACGTCGTCGTACCCCTCGCTCTTGGGCACGTCCCCGCCGTAGATCTCCCAGATAAGCCCGCCGCCCATGTCGAGCGCGAGCGTCACGTCGCGGCCGGCGAGCTCGTCCAGCACCTCGCCGGGAAGCACCGTCTTGCCGTCCATGTCCACCTTGACCGTGGACCCGGGCTCGGCGTCTGAGAGTTCGTCCGCAACGTCGCCCCAGTCAGGCCCGGTCGGGCGCGGCGGGACGTAAGGGTAGGTCACAGTCACTACGCAGGTCGCCGTCTTGTTGCCGTCCGCAGTGGTGACGGTGATGGTCGCGGTGCCCGCGCCCGCGGCGGTGACCTTGCCATCCGCGTCCACGGTGGCGACGCTGGTGTTATCGCTGCTCCACGTCACGTTCTTGTTGGTGGCTTCGCTCGGCGTGATGGTGGCATTGAGGATAACGGTACCGCCCACGGTGAGGTTGGCGCTGGTTTTGTTCAGTGTCACGCCGGTGACGGAAACCGTGGCGGCCGTCACGGTCAGGGTGGCCGCTTGGCTGGTAACATCGGTACTGTTCCCGTCTGTCACCACACAGCGGTATTGATAGCCGCTCATATCCATTGTGGTGGCTTGGGTCGTGTAGCTGATGCCGGTCGCACCGCTAATGTTCGCCCAGGCGGAGCCGTCGGTGCTTTGCTGCCATTGATAGGTCAGGTTGCTGCCGGTAGCGGTGACGCTAAAGGTGGCGGTTTCTCCCTCCGTCACGGTTACGTTGCCCGGTTGGGTCGTGATAGTGGTAGCTGCCGCATTGACCGTCAGGGTGGCGGGGGCGCTGATGACACTGACGCCGTTGGCTGTCACCACACAGCGGTATTGGTAGCCGCTCATGGCCATTGTGGTTTGACCTGTGGTATAGGTGGCGTTGGTTGCGTCGGAAATATCCATCCACTCACTTCCGCTATCAGTGGTTTTCTGTTGCCACTGATAGGTCAGCTGCTCGCCTTCACCGGCACTGGCGGTGACGGAAAATGCGGCGGGGCTACCCTCCTCCATAGTCTGGTTTACCGGCGAGACGGTGATCTCCGGCGGCTGTTTGCCATCAATGGTTCCTTCCAGCTTGCCGCCGCTCTCCACCGTGATGGTCTTGCCGTTCGTGTCCAGAGAGGCCCCGTCTCCGATGGTCAGGGTCTCGCCCTCACCGATCTCCAAATCCTCCTGAAAGGTCACAGTGCCGTACACGGTGCCTTCCGTACCGTCAAAGACGATGCCGCCGTTGGTAGCATTATCGGCAACAGTAGGAGTTACATCACCTTGTCCGAAGACATCGATCCCGCCGTTTCTGGTGTCCACCAGAGCATTGCCGCTGACGGTCAGCTCGGTTGTGATGTTGTAATTAGGGTTGCCAGCATTAAATTCAATCCCCGCAGCGCCGCTGGCAGTCAATTTTCCGCCGTTCACCGTCAGTGTGGCGGTGTGTCCATGGGTGCCCGCACTGCCGGCCTGTACCGTAACTCCATTGCCGGAGTTAGAGGTTAAAGTGACATCGGCGCTCTGGATAGTCAGGGTGGCATCGCCGCTGTTGCTCTGAACCATGATTCCGTTTAAACTGCCGCTGGCATCCAGACTGTCGCTACCCGTGATGGTCAGGGTGGCGTCGCCGGTAGAAGGGGAATGCGCAAGCACAAAAATCCCTGTGCTGACATCTTCTATTGTATTGGTGCCCTCCAATGTGATAGTCAACTCCGCATCGCCGTTCTGATTGAACACGCCAATACCCGCACCCATGACATAAGTGCTGGTATCAGAAGGCACGTACTCTCTAATAGTGGCATTGTGCAGGGTCAGGGTATTGGTATCTGCGCTATAATGGATATATTTGTCTGACGGTGTGCCTTCCTTGGTGTATTGGGTGACACTTCCATCACTATCCGTCGTCCAGTAGCCGCCGTTTGTCACATTTTTGTTGCCTACATAGATCACCTGTCCGCCCGGCGCAGCCGCCAGCGCCGTGGCGGGCAGCATCGTCAGGAACACCATCATCGCCGCCAGGAGCGCGCCGACCTTCCACCACGTTCTTCTCGCCATTCGGCACCATCCCTTCCTCCGCGCCGCAATGCGGGCGCGAAACGCAGCCTGACCTCCCCATTCTTTCCTAGACGCAGCGAGGGACCTCTACCCGGCGAGACGGTGGGTTTGGGGAGGGTCGCGCCCTACGAGAGCAGGAAGCGGCCCAGCTCCTTGCGGCTGCTCACGCCGAGCTTCTTCAGGGACTTGGAGATGCACTCCTTCACGCGGTTGACCGAGATGCCCATGTGCGCCGCGATCTCGGCGTTGCTCCACCCGCGCGCCGCGAGCATGCAGGCGGCGAACTCGGTGGTGGTGAGGTTGTCGGCCACGTCGTCGCCGGTGGCGGGGTTGTGCACGCGCCTCCAGCCGGCGGAGAAGCGGTAGGTGATGTCGATGATGCGTCGGAAGTCGTCGGGCCAGGCGGGCTTGATCGCGGCCTCGAGCATGCCGCCGAGAAGCCCGTGGTGCTCGCCCAGCGGCTCGATGAGGCCGTCGGGGCGGGCGAGCTCCCACGCCGCCAGCAGGTGCTCGCGGGCCTCGTCCGCGCGCCGCTGCGCCATGAGGTCCATGACGGCAACGAGGTGCAGGTAGATGGCGGGGATGGGATAGGAATCCTCCTGCATGGCGAAGGCGCCCAGCACCAGGCCCAGGCTCGTCTGGTGCTCGCCCTCCAGATAGAGGCGGTGCGCCTGCACGTAGCAGGCAAAGAGCCTCAGGCCCGGCGGCAGGAGTGGCAGCGCCTCGCCCGCTGGCGGCAGGCCCTCGGGCTCGGGGATGTGCAGGAGCACGCTCGCCGTGCGCGCCACGAAGGACGCCGCGGCGGCCGCCTCAGGGGAGAACCCCCCTATGGGCTTCCCGATGCCGGCGCGGGCGCGCGCGAGGGCGGAGCGTGCGTCGTTGATGCGGTCGAGGGCGAGGCTCGCGTACGCGCAGATGAGGCAGGCCGAGAGGCGCGCGCCCGCGTCCTCGCTCGCAAGGAGCGGACGCGCGAGGGCGGCCGCCCGCGCGGCGTCGCCGGTGAAGTAGGCGAGCTCCGCCAGCGCCACGTCGCGGCGCGGGCCCTCGGGGAGCGACTCGGCGTACTCGCGGGCGTGGCCGGGGGCAAAGGGCGCGTTCATGAGGGGCATGAGGGTGTCGCACGACCCCTGCCGGCGCCGGGGGACCATGGGCCTCTCGTCCCCGGGAGCTGCCTCGTTGCGGGAGCGTCGCAGGTCGGCGGGCTTGACGGCGCCCTCCGGCACGCGCCAGGCGCGGCCCACGCGCTCGGCCCCCGGGACGCGGCCCTGGGCGCACATGAGCTGCACGGCGCGCGGCGTCACGTGCCAGCGGCGAGCCGCCTCCGCGGCCGAGATGAACTCCATGTGGCACCCCCATTCACATACATCGATAGCTTACCAGAGCGCACCGGGGCATTCCTTCGCTCGTGCGAAGACTTGGGCGGGGAATTTGGGAAGTTATTTTCGGCGTTGGACGGCCGCGGGCGCCAAAAGCCTGAAGGCGCGCCTTGCTTACGGAACATAGAGACGAGTGCGCATGGGTTTTGCCGGATGATTTGTCCCGGATAAAATGGGTAAGAATGTACATACAATAGATTTGACTTGCACGTACATAAGCGACAGGAGGCAGAAATGGCCGCATCGACGCTCACCATTCGGCTCGACGACGAGCTCAAGCGCGGGGCCGCGGAGGTCGCAGATTACTACGGGCTCGACCTCTCGTCCGTGACCCGTGCGTTCTACAAGCAGATGGTCAACACTCGGCGCATCCCGCTCACGTTCGCCCCGGAGGAGCCCAACGAGGAGAGCCTCGCCGCAATCGCTGAGGGGGACGCCTTCCTTGCGTCCGGCCAGAGCGGGCGATTTGCGAACGGTCACGACCTGATAGAGGCGGCGACGGCCTGATGGCCAGGCTCACCGCCGACTTCTCGTCGGCCTTCAGGCGCGACCTCAAGAGAAAGGCTCGCAGGAGGGGATGGGACCTCTCCGAGTTGGAGAAGGTCATCGACCTGGTGGTCGAGAACTCTCCCGAGTCACTGGAAATCCTGAGAACCCGACACAACATGCACGCGCTGACGGGCAGCTGGTCCGGACGCAAGGAGTGCCACGTCGCAAACGCGGGGGACTGGCTCGTTATCTGGTCCTCCAACGATAGGGTCGCCTTCTTCGAGAGAACGGGCGGACACGACGAGCTCTTCAGGTGAGAGCGGTCGGCCTTGAATCGGTAGGTCCGAGCATCGACAGGCATTCCTGTAGCGCGCGCGCCAGGGGACAGGGCGGTCGAATGGCGTCGCAACCGCGCGCATGCGGAGCACCGCAAGAGGCCCCGCGCCTCCCGCACGGTTCTTCTCGCCAAACCGTGCGGGAGGCGCCGGTCGGCACCGGGCAGAGACGCCGACCGGCAGCGAGGCGGCCCGCCCGCCCCGCTACGCGCGCGCCCTGGGCCGCACCGCTCCGCGGTCGCAGCGGTTGCCCCAGGAGTCGATGAGCTCGTCGTCGCGGTAGACGCACACGACCTCGCAGTGGTTGGCGCACCGGCCGCACACGACCTCGCGCGTACGGAACTCGAAGTCGTCGACGTCCCAGGCGAAGGGGCGCCGCTGCGGCTCGGGGGCGTCGGCGGCGAGCAGCGCCGCGCCGAACGCGCCCATGAGGTGCCCGTCGGCGTCGACGAGGACCTCCATCCCGAGCTCGTCCTCGAAGGCGCGCCACTTGGCTCCGAGCCGGTAGGTCATGAGGGCGCGCGGCAGGCCGATCACGCGGGTGCGGCGAAGGGCGCGGGCGCGGCGACGCCGACGAGCGCG
>NZ_JANRHO010000017.1:0-6178 GCF_024733715.1 Thermophilibacter sp. ET337
GCTTCGACGCGGTGGCGCGCCGGCTCGAGAAGACCGCCGGCGACCCCGACCGGCTGCGCGCGGAGATGGGATCTGTGGACGCGAGCGACTACGCCGCGCTGATGGCCGCGCAGGAGGCGCTCGAGGTGTGCCTGGCGGAGCGCGCGGCGCTCGAGGACGAGTGGCTGGAGCTGGCGGAACGGCTGGGGCTGGACGTGTAGGGGGCGGCGTGCGCCGGCCCGCACTTCTCGCGCGACGCCGGGAGCAAGCCCGCACTTCTCGCCTCAGCACATCAAGTGCGGGCCGGCGCGCATTGGATGCGCGCACTTCTCGGCATATGGCGAGAAGGACCGCGCACTCGATGCACAGTGGACCCAAAACCGCCCGCACTCGATGCCCGCACTCATGAGTGCGGGCGAGAAGGGCGGTCGCAGTCGCTGGCTCAAGCACCGACGCGCAGTTCACTACCGGAACGCCGCGGTCAGCCCCTCGCAGCGGTCCGCAAAGACGGGGGCGAACAGCTCGACTTCTGACCGCGGGCAGCCCAGCCGCATCGCCGCGGTCTTCCAGCCGCCAAGCGCCCGGAGAACCCGAGAGACGCACCCCGCGGCCTCGCGCTCAGAGAGCCCGCATATGGGTGCCAAGGCGCGAAGCCCCTCCACCTCGGCGGAACCGACCTCACCAAAGACGCCTGTGACGCGAGGCTCCGAGAGCGCAGGGTTTGGGTTGACATCAAAGCAGGGGGCAAGCCTCCAAGCATGCCCCATACGGACGAGCCCGATGTTCCTGAGATGGTCATCTGTGTTATGAATCGCTATCGAGAGTGCCGCTCGCATGAACACGTCGCGAAGCGCATCCCCGGCGTCCGCCACAACGTCCACGAGAGCCTCGGCGAGCTCGGCATAGTCACGGCTCTCGCCGTCCTGAGCCGCGAGCAGGGTCATGGCGCTCATGTAAGGCAGCCTCCTGCCGCAAGCATAACCGCCCTCGCGGTCAAAGCGCTCAAGTAAGAGAACGTCATCTGGTCCCACGGAGACGAGCCGGCACTCAGGCACGCTCAGCCCCGCCCCGCGAGCCACGAACAAGGCGAAGCGCTCCCATCTCATGACATGCCACCCATCCCCCGGATGGGAGAACTTTGCGAGCAGGAGACGTCCCCCGTCCATAACCGACGCCTTTGGACGCGCGCCCCCGAGTGAACCGGACCCAGCATCAAGCAATGTCTTGACGTCATCCGCGTTCCCAAGCTCGCCGGCGATCCTGTTGCTCGCCGCCAGGAGACGTGGCATCTCGATTTGTGGCGGAACCTCACCGTCAGCCGAGAGCCGCTCGTCGGAGCCGGTTGCCGAGTACCTGAGCGCGCCCTGGCGAGCATCGTCATGAACGCCGAGCAGATAGTCGACATCATCCAGCGAGCGCAATGCGCCCGTGACGTCAGCCTCCGCACGAAGCCGCCTCGAGATGAGGCGCCTTCCCCATCGGTCCGGCGCGGAGTCGCGGAAGGCTCCAGGCAGGCCGTCGAGGTACAGCGGCGAAGCCTGCAGGGGAAGCGCGGGGTCAATGACGAATGCATCCTCGGAGGCGAGGTAATTCTCATCATACGAAAAGGCAGTGGAAACACTGCCCCTGCGCAGGTTAAAGCGGGCCCGGCCGACAAGAACGTCCAGGCCGTCATCACCAGCGGAGAGATAGACGTCAACCGACGGGATCATGACCTTCTCCTCACGCGCTGGGGAAGGGCGCGATCGGCGCGGATGCGGCCGATCTCAGTCTCGTACGGGTCGGTTGCCTCGGTCACAAGATCGAGGATCCCAAGCGTGCGACACACGTTGAGAAAGGTCGCAAAGCTCACCGTGGGGTCTCCGTTCTCGATGCGCGAGAGCGTGCTGCGAGACACGGCGGCCTTCACCGCGACCTGCTCCGCAGTAAGGCCGAGCATCTTGCGCCATGTGGCCAGGTTCTCGCCTATCTGCTGGGCAGCGAGCATGGTGCGCATGGGAATTGGCCGCTTCATATCATCCTAACGTCTTGATTATGTGTCTCTATGTAGGTTAATGTAGCATATTTCAGACGTTATTCTCAGCTTCATAGAGTGCCAAGCATGACATGTGAGACGGAACGGCACCTCGTGGTTGGCAATACCGTCACATACAGCATGCCCGACGAAGAGGGCAGGCGAGAGGGACGCGGTACACTGAGCGCACGGGCGTCTTAAGTGCACGCTGCCCCCGGGAGCGTCACGCTGCCCTTCTCGCCCCGCGAAGTCCTTCTCGGCACGTTCTTCTCGGCACGCCCTTCTCGCCCCGCGACGCTCCTCCGCTCCGTTCTCCGCGAAGAAATCGCAGTTGGGTACGTTAACAGAGCCCATGGACTGCGATTATTTCGCGGAGAATCGCGCAGACGAGAAGAGCGGTCGACCCCGCCCGCCTACGCCAGCATGAACCGCTCGAGGTCCCTGCGGCGCGTGACGCCCAGCTTGGAGAATGCGGAGGAGAGGTAGCTCTTCACGGTGTGGGCCGAGACGCCCAGGTGCTCGGCGATCTCCTGGTTGGTCCAGCCGCGCGTGGCGAGCATCGAGGCCGCAAACTCCGTGGTGGTGAGGTTGTCCGCAACGTCCTCGCCGGTCGCGGGGTTGTGGACGCGGCGCCAGCCCGCCGAGAAGCGGTAGGTGATGTCGATGATGCGGCGGAAGTCCTCGGGCCACGCGGGCTTGATCACCGCCTCGAGCATGCCGCCGAGAAGGCCGTGGTGCTCGGCGAAGGGCTCGACGAGGTCGTCCGGGCGGGCGAGCTCCCACGCGGCGAGCAGGTGCTCGCGGGCCTCGTCCGCGCGGCGCAGGGACATCAGGTCCATGATGGCAACGAGGTGCAGGTAGACGGTGGGGATGGGGTAGGTCTGCCCCTGCATCACGAGCGCGGTCTGCGCGATGCCGAGGCTGTGGGCATAGTCCCCGTCCAGGTAGACCGCATGCGCCTGCACGTAGCACGCGAAGGCACGCAGCCCCGGGGGCAAAAGCGGCAGGACGTCGCGGGGCTCCGGGACCTCATCGGGCGCGGGGAGGTGGAGCAGGACGCTCGCCGCCTGCGCGACGAAGCCCTCGGCGGCGCGCAGGCGCGGGTCGCGCTCCGCCGCGTGCGCGGCCGCTCCGCGGGCGCCCTCGAGCGCGGCGAGCGCGCGGTCGATGCGCCCGAGCGGAAGGTTGGCATAGGCGCAGATCAGGCAGGCCGAGAGGCGCACGCCGAGGTCGTCGTCTTCCATGTGGGGTGCCGCCAGGTCAACGGCGTCGCCGTGCCGGGCGGTGAAGTAGGCGAGCTCAGCGAGGGCGACGTCGCGAAGAGGCCCTCCCTCCAGGGACTCGACGTACTCGCGGGCATGACCGGGCGAGAAGGACGAGCTCGTGAGCGGCATGAGGGCGGCGCTGAGGCGCGGCGCGGGACGGCTCGCGGGGGACAGGGAGGCGGCGCGGCGCGGGTCGTCCGGCTTGGGCGCGGCGGCGGGGATGCGCCACGCCCGGCCAAAGCGCTCTGCGCCCGGGACGCGACCCTCGGCGCAGAGGTGCTGGACGCGGCGCTCCGAGACGCCCCAGCGGCGCGCGGCCTCGCCTGCGGTGATGAACTCCATGACAACCTCCCGTTGACGCTGCCCAGCATAGCAGAGGAGCTGTTCGCCAACGCGAACAGTTTGACAAAAGGCTCCGAGAGGGGCGCGCTGCGCGTCCGCTTGCCGCCCCGACCGCTCGCCGCGCGGCATGACTGAGCGCGCCGGTGCGCGGGAACGATGACCCTAACGGCGAAAGGGGATCCATGGGCGGAAGCTGCTACGACGTCATCGTCATCGGGGCGGGGGCCTGCGGGTGCGCAATCGCCCGCGAACTCTCGCGCCGGCGGGTCAGCGCCTGCGTGCTCGAGGCGGAGGAGGACGTCTGCTGCGGCACGTCCAAGGCAAACTCCGCGATCGTGCACGCCGGCTTCGACGCGGCCACGGGAACCCTGATGGCGCGCCTCAACGTGGAGGGCTCGCGCCTCATGGGACCGCTCTGCGAGGAGCTCGGCGTGGACTACGAGCGCATCGGGTCGCTCGTGGTGTGCGTCGCCGGGGCGGAGCGCCGCGGGCTCGACGCCCTTCTCGCCCGTGGACGTGCAAACGGCGTCCCCGACCTGCGCATCGTTGAGCGAGAAGAGCTGCGGGGCCTGGAGCCCAACGTCGCGGAGCCCGCCGTCGCCGCGCTCTGGGCGCCCACGGGCGCGATCGTGAACCCCTTCCAGCTCACCGCCGCGCTGGCGGAGACGGCGGCCGTGAACGGCGTCGAGTTCAGGCTCTGCTCGCCCGTGACGGAGGTGGCGCGCCGCGCCGACGGGCTCTGGGACGTTGCCACGCCCGCCGGCGCGCTCGAGGCCCGCGTGGTGGTCAACGCCGCGGGCGTCCACGCCGACGAGCTGCACAACCTCGTCTGCGCGCCGGACGACCGTCTGGAGATCTTTCCCCGGCGCGGCCAGTACCACGTGCTCGACGTCACGGCCGGCGCGCACGTGCGGCACACGGTCTTTGCGCTGCCCACGCGCCTGGGCAAGGGCGTGCTCGTGACGCCCACCACGGGCGGCAACCTGCTCGTGGGCCCCACGGCCGAGGACATCGACGACAAGGACGGCGTCGACACCACGGCAGACGGCCTCGCCGAGGTGATGCGCAAGGCGGCGCTCACGGTGCGGGACGTCCCGTTCTCCGAGCGCATCCGTACCTTCGCCGGGCTGCGCGCCCACCGGCCGGGGCACGACTTCGTCATCGGCGAGGTCCCGGGCGCGCCGGGCTTCGTGGACTGCGCTGCCATCGAGTCCCCGGGGCTCTCGGCCGCGCCCGCGATCGGCCGCATGGTGGCCGGCATCGTCTGCGAGCTGCTGGGCAACCCGGCCGAGAAGGACGAGCTGCTCCCGCGGCCAGCGCCGATCCCGGACGTCGCGCGCCTCTCGCCCGAGGCGTGGTCGGCGCTCGTGGAGGAGCGCCCGGAGTACGGGCGCGTGGTCTGCCGCTGCCGCACGGTCACGGAGGGCCAGGTCGTCGATGCCGTCCGACGCCCCCTCGGCGCGCGCTCGCTCGACGGCGTGAAGCGGCGCGTGGAGGCCGGCATGGGCCGGTGCCAGGGCGGGTTCTGCTCGCCGCGCGTGGCGCAGATCCTCGCGCGCGAGCTGGGCTGCGACCTCGCCGCGGTGACGCTGGCCGGGCCGGGCAGCGAGCTCGCCGTCGGGACGGACAAGGACGCCTGGGCCGGGGCACCGGCGCCCGCCGGAGAGGGGGAGGCGCGATGAGGCGCTACGACGTCGTGGTGGTGGGCGGCGGCCCGGCGGGCCTCGCCGCGGCGGTGGCAGCGCGGGCCGGCGGGCGGCGCTCCGTGGCCGTGGTCGAACGCGACGACGCCCTCGGCGGCATTCTCAACCAGTGCGTGCACAACGGCTTTGGCCTTGTCACCTTTGGCGAGGAGCTCACGGGCCCGGAGTACGCGGCGCGCTGGGCGGACGCCGCGCTCGAGGCCGGGGTGGAGGTCCTTCTCGGCAGCATGGTCCTGGACGTGTCCACGGGGCCGGAGGGACCGGGCGTCACGTGCGTGAGCGCCGAGCGCGGCGTCGAGCGGCTCGAGGCCGGCGCGGTGGTGCTGGCCATGGGCTGCCGCGAGCGTCCGGCCGGGGCGCTGGGGATACCGGGCTTTCGACCCGCGGGCGTCTACACCGCCGGCTGCGCGCAGCGGATGGTCAACTGCGAGGGGCTGCTTCCCGGGCGCGAGATCGTGATCCTGGGGTCGGGCGACATCGGGCTCATCATGGCGCGGCGGCTCACGCTCGAGGGCGCGCACGTGGCCTGCGTGGCCGAGATCATGCCCTACTCGAGCGGTCTCAAGCGCAACGTGGTCCAGTGCCTCGACGACTTTGGCATCCCGCTTCTGCTCTCGCACACCGTGACGCGCGTGGAGGGCCGGCGGCGCGTGGAGGCCGTCGAGGTCTCGCGCGTGGACGGCGCCGGGCGGCCGATTCCCGGGACCGAGGCGCGCTACCCCTGCGACACGCTGCTGCTCTCGGTGGGCCTGCTGCCGGAGAACGAGCTCTCGCGCGCGGCGGGCGTCGAGCTCTCGCCGACGACGCGCGGGCCGGTGGTGGACGACTCCCTCATGACGAGCGTCCCGGGCATCTTTGCCTGCGGAAACGTGCTG
>NZ_JANRHO010000018.1:0-5142 GCF_024733715.1 Thermophilibacter sp. ET337
GCAAAATGCCCCTTGTTGGTCAGCGACGTCCTGCTCTCCCACGGACTGACTCCGCAGTACCATCGGCGCTCGGGGGCTTAACTTCCGGGTTCGGAATGGGACCGGGTGTGCCTCCCCTGCCATGGTCGCTGACCAACAAGGGGCATTCTGCTGTCCCGGGGCGGCTCTCGCCGTGCCCTGGGGGCCGCACAGCGTGACGAGAGCCCCTCCGCCCGATCGCAGTCAGAAGGAAGAGAAGAGCTCGGCCGATTAGTACCGCTCGACTCAACGCCTCACGGCGCTTACATCTGCGGCCTATCGAACTCGTGGTCTACGAGTGGCCTTACCGAAGGGAGAACTCATCTCGGGACTGGCTTCCCGCTTAGATGCTTTCAGCGGTTATCCGAACCGGACTCAGCTACCGGGCGATGCCGTTGGTCGACAACCCGTACACCGGAGGTCCGTCCACCCCGGTCCTCTCGTACTAGGGGCAGCCTCCCTCAGTTCTCCTACGCCCACGGAGGATAGGGACCGAACTGTCTCACGACGTTCTGAACCCAGCTCGCGTACCGCTTTAAATGGCGAACAGCCATACCCTTGGGACCTGCTCCGGCCCCAGGATGCGATGAGCCGACATCGAGGTGCCAAACCTTCCCGTCGATGTGGACTCTTGGGGAAGATCAGCCTGTTATCCCCGGAGTACCTTTTATCCGTTGAGCGACGGCCATACCACGCTGAGCCGCCGGATCACTAGAACCTGGTTTCCCATCTGCTCGACCTGTCCGTCTCGCAGTCAAGCCTGCTTATGCTCTTGCACTCAAAGGGACGGTTGCCGACCGTCCTGAGCAGACCTTACGTGCGCCTCCGTTACTCTTTAGGAGGCGACCGCCCCAGTCAAACTACCCACCTGACACGGTCCCCACGCCGGGTGACGGTCGCGGGTTAGGATGCCAGAACGTCGAGGGTGGTATTCCAAGGGCGACTCCCCAGAGACTGGCGTCCCTGGTTCAGCGTCTCCCACCTATCCTCTACACGACGAACCGGCAGCCAATGTCAAGCTGCAGTAAAGGTTCACGGGGTCTTTCCGTCCTTCCGCGGGTAAGTCGCATCTTCACGACTAGTGCAATTTCACCGGGTCCATGGTTGAGACAGCGCCCAAATCGTTACGCCTTTCGTGCAGGTCGGAACTTACCCGACAAGGAATTTCGCTACCTTAGGACCGTTATAGTTACGGCCGCCGTTTACCGGGGCTTGGATTCGCCGCTTCGCTCGCGCTGACGGCTCCTCGTGACCTTCCGGCACCGGGCAGGCGTCAGACCCTATACGTCGTCTTACGACTTCAGCAGAGTCCTGTGTTTTTGATAAACAGTCGCTTGGGCCTATTTACTGTGGCCGCCCTGGGCTCGGGGAGCAAGTCCCTCCACCCGAGGCGGCACCCCTTCTCCCGAAGTTACGGGGCAATTTTGCCGAGTTCCTTAACCATGGTTCTCCCGATCGCCTTGGTATGCTCTACCCACCCACCTGTGTCGGTTTGCGGTACGGGCCCCTGCGGGCTCCCTAGGGGGTTTTCTCGGGAGCATGGGCTCACTGGCTTCGCTCAGTCGCTTCGTCCGGCACCTCAGCCGTCGCGGGCGGCGCGTTTCACTACCGCCCAGCCTACGTGCCATCGCGGGGACGTCCAGAACCCCGTCCAGCTACCCTTCTCCGTCGCCCCATCGGTGTTAGCGCCCGTTCGGGGGTGCAGGAATGTCCACCTGCTGTGCATCGGCTACGCCTTCCGGCCTCGCCTTAGCTCCCGACTGACCCTGGGAGGATTAGCCTTGCCCAGGAAACCTTGGGTTTACGGCGGGGGCGTTTTCCACGCCCCTCTCGTTACTCATGCCAGCATTCTCACTTCCGGCCGCTCCACCGCCGGTTGCCCCGACGGCTTCGCCGCGGACGGAAAGCTCCCCTACCGCTAGATGAAATCTAGCCCGCCGCTTCGGTGCCGTGCTTAGCCCCGTATATTGTCGGCGCATGTCCACTCGACCAGTGAGCTATTACGCACTCTTTAAATGAATGGCTGCTTCTAAGCCAACATCCTGGTTGTCTGGGCAGACGCACATCCTTTGCCACTTAGCACGGACTTCGGGACCTTAGCGGGCGGTCTGGGCTGTTTCCCTTTCGAACACACAGCTTAGCCCACATGTTCTGACTCCCGGACTCTGGACCGGCGGTATTCGGAGTTTGATTGGAGTTGGTAGGCGGTGAGGCCCCCGCGTCCATTCAGTGCTCTACCCCCGCAGGTAAACGTCCGAGGCTAGCCCTAAAGCTATTTCGGGGAGAACGAGATATCTCCGGGTTTGATAGGCCTTTCACTCCTATCCACAGGTCATCCCCCCAGTTTTCAACCTAGGTGGGTTCGGCCCTCCACGGGGTCTTACCCCCGCTTCAGCCTGCCCATGGATAGCTCACCCGGCTTCGCGTCTACGGCGCGCGACTGCTCGCCCGGTTGGGACTCGCTTTCGCTGCGGCTCGCTTCGTGGCTTAACCTCGCCACGCGCCGTAACTCGCTGGCTCATTCTACAAAAGGCACGCCGTCACAGCGCAAGCGCTGCTCCGACTGCTTGTAGGCAAACGGTTTCAGGTACTATTTCACTCCCCTCCCGGGGTGCTTTTCACCTTTCCCTCACGGTACTGGTCCACTATCGGTCACAGGAGAGTATTTAGGATTGGAGGGTGGACCCCCCGGGTTCCCACCGGGTTTCACGTGTCCGGCGGTACTCAGGTACCAAGCGGCAGACCTCGCGGATTCGCGTACGGGGCTCTAACCCTGTACCGCCGGCCTTCCCATGCCGTTCCGCTTCCACGAGGTTTTGTGACTGCGCAGTGCTTGGCCCTACAACCCCGGCGGCGCCGAAGCGGCCGCCGGTTTGTCCTAGGTCCCCGTTCGCTCGCCACTACTAGGGGAATCTCGCTTGATTTCTCTTCCTCGGGGTACTTAGATGTTTCAGTTCCCCCGGTTGCCTCCACCCGGCCTATGTGTTCAGCCGGGGGTGACGGGAAATGACTCCCGCCGGGTTTGCCCATTCGGAGATCCGCGGGTCGAGCGGGCATGTGCCCCTAACCGCGGCTTATCGCAGCTTGTCGCGTCCTTCGTCGGCTTCCTGTGCCAAGGCATCCACCGTTTGCCCTTACCATCTTCTCTTCGTTCGATGGCTCGAACATACTTCGTCGCGCGGGGCGCTCGGCCCCGCGTCTTCAGATGCGATCTTCTTGAGGAAAATCTTTCGTCACGCTATGCAGCTCTCAAGGTACGGCGGGGGAGTCCCCCGGGGACCGGACACTGCGCGCCCTGGGGCGCGGCGAAGACAGCGTCAGCGGGACTGACGGGGCGTCCGTCAATGAAGTTGTCATCTTCTAAGAAGCTGATCTCCCTAGAAAGGAGGTGATCCAGCCGCACCTTCCGGTACGGCTACCTTGTTACGACTTCACCCCCCTTACCAACCACACCTTCGGCGCCTCCCTCACGAGGTTGGGCCGACGACTTCGGGTGCAATCGACTCGGGTGGTGTGACGGGCGGTGTGTACAAGGCCCGGGAACGCATTCACCGCGGCGTGCTGATCCGCGATTACTAGCAACTCCGACTTCATGGAGGCGGGTTGCAGCCTCCAATCCGAACTGGGGCCGGCTTTGGGGATTCGCTCCCGCTCGCGCGGTGGCAGCCCATTGTGCCGGCCATTGTAGCACGTGTGCAGCCCAGGACATAAGGGGCATGATGACTTGACGTCATCCCCACCTTCCTCCGGCTTGACGCCGGCGGTCTCGCATGGGTGCCCGGCCGAACCGCTGGCAACATGCGACGGGGGTTGCGCTCGTTGCGGGACTTAACCCAACATCTCACGACACGAGCTGACGACAGCCATGCACCACCTGTCTAGGCTCCTCTCGGCCACGGCGTTTCCGCCGCTTCACCTAGATGTCAAGCCCTGGTAAGGTTCTTCGCGTTGCTTCGAATTAAGCCACATGCTCCGCTGCTTGTGCGGGCCCCCGTCAATTCCTTTGAGTTTTAGCCTTGCGGCCGTACTCCCCAGGCGGGACACTTAATGCGTTAGCTGCGGCACGGAGGGAGGCTCCCCCCACACCTAGTGTCCATCGTTTACGGCTAGGACTACCAGGGTATCTAATCCTGTTCGCTCCCCTAGCTTTCGCTCCTCAGCGTCAGTTGTGGCCCAGAAGGCCGCCTTCGCCACCGGTGTTCTTCCAAATATCTGCGCATTCCACCGCTACACTTGGAATTCCGCCTTCCCCTACCAAACTCAAGTCCGCCGGTATCGGGAGCGGGCGGGGGTTGAGCCCCCGGATTTGACTCCCGACCTAACGGACCGCCTACGAGCGCTTTACGCCCAATGAATCCGGATAACGCTCGCCCCCTACGTATTACCGCGGCTGCTGGCACGTAGTTAGCCGGGGCTTCTTCTGCAGGTACCGTCAGGTTGCCCCCTCGTCCCTGCTGAAAGCGGTTTACGACCCGAAGGCCTTCGTCCCGCACGCGGCGTCGCTGCGTCAGGCTTTCGCCCATTGCGCAAGATTCCCCACTGCTGCCTCCCGTAGGAGTCTGGGCCGTGTCTCAGTCCCAATCTGGCTGGTCGGTCTCTCAACCCAGCTACCCATAATCGCCTTGGTGGGCCGTTGCCCCACCAACTAGCTAACAGGCCGCGGGCCCATCCCTCGCCGTCTGGGCTTTCCCGCCTCCCCCATGCGGGGGCTGCGGAGTATCCGGTATTACCCACGGTTTCCCGAGGCTGTCCCGGAGCGAGGGGCAGGTTGCCCACGTGTTACTCAGCCGTTCGCCACTTTATGCACACCCGGAGGTGCTTTAACCGTTCGACTTGCATGTGTTAGGCGCGCCGCCAGCGTTCATCCTGAGCCAGGATCGAACTCTCCGTTCAAAGAGCCGGCTTGGAGCCGGCGACTCTGTGAGTGGAACGTCCGTCCCGCCAAAGATCCCGCTGATCTCGGATTCAGTGAAATTGACGTGTCTGATTAGCTCAGATCTCGAATTTCGCTAAAGTCTGTCTTCGTCGATCTCTCGATCGCAGTATCCGGTTCTCAAGGTACTCCCGCGCAGGTCGTGGGCCGTGGCCGCGTCGCTGCGCGGGGAATAACTATACGCACCCCGG
>NZ_JANRHO010000019.1:0-1488 GCF_024733715.1 Thermophilibacter sp. ET337
TCATGGGGGAGGGCCCCGGCTCGCGCCGGGGCCCTCCCCCTTCGCGTTCCGGAGGTAGCGTCTCAAAAAGTGGTGTAAGGCCCTCCGCCCGGAATCCCTGATGAGCCGAACCTACGCCGCCGTCGCCCCCTCGTCAAGCCCAGAGAGCGCGACGATCCTCGCCCTCGCCCTCCCCAGCTGCTCCTCCGTCGGGTCGGGGACGGGCGCCGCGACAATCTCCCACAGCCCCTCAATCGCCGCGGGGTCCATGTACCTGCGGCTTGACCAGTCCTCGGAGGCCTCGTAGCAGACCGCCCCGACCAGGTGGATCAGCGCCGCCTCCGACGGGAAGCTCTGGACCACGCGCGCCCGGCGCTTGATCTCGCGGTTGCAGCGCTCCTGGACGTTGTTCGTCCGTATCCTCCTGCGGTGCGCCTCGGGGAAGTCGAGGTAGGCCAGGGCGTCCGCCTCAGCCCCCTCCATGATCTTGCCCGCGTCCGGCGAGAGCCCCGAGATGACGCCGCAGGCCGCCCGGTAGAGCGCCCTCACCTTGGAGGGGTCCTCCTCGTCGAACGCGGCGTGCAGGACCCTTCCTACGGAGGCCCTCTTCGCGCGCGTGGGGCACGCGTCGACGATGTCGCGCTCGAGGTGGACCACGTACCTCTGCCAGGCCGCGCCCGGGAAGATCTCGCGCACCGCGCGGACGATGCCGCCGTTGGCGTCGGAGGTCACGCACTGCACGCCGGAGAGGCCCCGCTCGCGCAGGCCGCGCAGGAACCCCTTCCAGCTCGCGTAGGACTCCGCGTCGACGCAGGCCAGGCCCACGACGCGCCGCACGCCGTCCTCGCCCACCGCGATGGCGGTGACCACCGCGGCGGTGGCGCCGTGGCCGCCTCTCCTGCAGGGCACGTAGGTCGCGTCCACCCACAGGTACGGGAAGCGCATGGGCGGCAGCTGGCGCGAGCGCAGCTCCGCGACCTCGGCGTCCAGCGCCGCGCAGATGCGCGAGACGGCGTCCTTCGAGAGCCGGTCGGCCCCCATGCGCTCGAGGACCCTGCCGACCTTCCTGGTGGAGACCCCGAGCGCGTACATCTCCGCCACCGCGCAGATCACGGCGCGGTCGACCCTGCTCCACCTCTCGACCAGGCCTTCCGGGAAGTAGGTGCCCCGGCGCAGCTTCGGTATCCTGAGCGTGATGATCCCGACCTGCGTCTCGAGCCGCCTCTCGCGGAACCCGTTCCTCGTGGTCCCGGCCGCCTCGCAGGCGGCGTCGGCCTGGGCGGCCATCATCTCGTTGACGCCGGCCTCGAGGAGGGCGCGGGCGAGGCCGGTCAGGCCCTCGCCGCCCTCGTCGAGCAGCTCCTTCATTGCGAACGCGTCTTGCTGTACAGTGTCCATTGCGGTCTCCGCTCCCTCGAATCCTTCTCTTGGTCGAAAGAGATTCTAGGTCGGGGGCCGCGCCTATATCAGGCCTTCCTTACACCACAATTCGCGACGCGATCGTTCCGC
>NZ_JANRHO010000002.1:0-275254 GCF_024733715.1 Thermophilibacter sp. ET337
GCCCCCCGGGGGGGGGCCGGGGGGGGGGGAGACGAGGCCCGCGGCGGCGAGCGCGTCGACGAGGCCCGCGAGGTCGGCGTCGTTGGGGTGGCCGACCGCTCGGTCGAAGTTCTCGATCATGGGCTCGAAGCGCGCGGGGTCGTCCTGCGCCATCCTGACGTAGCGCTCGCGGACCGAAGGCGGCATCTGGCCCTGGCACATGTAGCGGCCGACCACCTCGGCGCCGTCGGGAAGCGCAGAGGCGAAGCGGTCGAGAACGCGGTCGTAGTAGGCCGGGTCGCCGCCGAAGCCGCACGTGCCGAAGACGAAGACGCGACCGCCCGCGAGCTTAGGCAGGGCGTCGGCGAGCGACGGGTCGAGGCCGCCCCTGTCGGTCCAGGAGCCGAGCAGCGTGACGTCGGCTTCGGCGGGCGACGCCACCTCGAGCGCGCCGGCGGCGGCGAGCGCCTGGCGGGCGCGCTCGGCGAGGCGGGCGGTGTTTCCAGTCTTTGAGCTGTAGATAAGTGCGTACCTCATGGGATCTCCTCTCGCTTTTCTCTGGAGAGTTATACCCCTTTGGTCCGACGGGCACTCGCGGGCGGGGTGCGGGAGGGCCGGCGCGGGCGGAGGCGGGGTCCGGGCCGGGCCGCCCCGGGGCCCGCGCCGGGGCCCGCCGCCCGAGGCCCCGAGCCTCCCGCGCGTTCTTCTCGCCTCAGCGCACTCCGTAGTACGCACAGTTCCGGTTAAGTTTTGTATATCCGCAGGTCGCCAGTTGGCGTTTCCGATACTGTGCGTACTAGCCGCCGCACGCGGGGCGCGTGGGCGGCGCGGGGCGGGGTCGCGGCGGCGCGACGGGCCGTGCTGGGCGCCGACCTCAGGCCTCCCACGAGAACCGCGCCATGTCCACGCGGCCGTCCTCGAGAAAGCCCACTCCCTCCGCCTCGAGCATGCGCCGCTGCTCGCCGGGGCCGCCGAAGGCAAACCCGCGGCACAACGACCCATCCCTGAAGACGACCCGGTGGCACGGCACGCCGCCCGCGACGCCGGGGCTCGCGTGCATGGCGTACCCCACCTGCCGTGCGCAGCGAGGGGCGCCCATCATGCGCGCGACCTGCCCGTAGCTCGCGACGCGACCCTCCGGTATCTGGCGCACCACGTCGTAGGCGCGCTCGAAGAACGACCGCTCCCTCTGCTCCATGAGCCCTCCAATCCGCTATGCTTCAGGCTATCACGCCACGGGAAGCGCCAACCGAGAGGGGACCCAT
Organism: Thermophilibacter sp. ET337; assembly: GCF_024733715.1. Taxonomy (NCBI): domain Bacteria; kingdom Bacillati; phylum Actinomycetota; class Coriobacteriia; order Coriobacteriales; family Atopobiaceae; genus Thermophilibacter; species Thermophilibacter sp. ET337. The sequence goes on from NZ_JANRHO010000002.1 coordinate 1,245, forward strand.
GAACATCGACAAGCGCTCGACCGCCCTGCTCGTCATCGACGCCATCGAGGCCGTGGGGGATGACTCGCTCTACGACCCCGACGCTGCAACTGCCGCCTACCGCTCCGCCGTCGCACGCGCCGTGGCCGCCTGCCACGCCGCCGGCGTCCCCGTCATCTACTGCAACGACGCCCACGTCCGCGGGTACGACCGCGAGCTCGAGCTCTGGGGCGAGCACGGCATCGCGGGCGAGACCCGCGTCTTCCCGGAGATCGAGCAGGCCCCCGGCGACATCACGATCCCCAAGCGCCGCTACTCGGGCTTCTTCCAGACCGACCTCGACCTCACCCTGCGCGAGCTGGGCGTCACCACCGTCGTCGCCGTGGGCGCCGACACCAACATCTGCGTGCTCCACACCCTGGCCGACGCCTACTTCAACGGCTACGCCTCCGTCGTGGTGACCGACGCCACGATGACCTTCCTCTGCGGCACGCAGGCCGGCGCGCTCGAGCACTGTGAGAAGTGCTACGGATCTGCGCTCGTGACCGTGGCCGAGCTGGAGGCCGCGCTCAGCGCGTAGATGCCCGTTCTTTCGGTGACCCTGACGTTGTAGGCAGTTTTTTCGAGACCCCCTGGGTAGCAGCGATTTTGCGCCAAGAGAAGCGCAGCTCAGCGCCTTGCGACCAAAGCGATACTCGGGGGTCTTCCCAAAATCTGCCTACAACCTCGAAGTCGCCTCGAGAGTATGGTTTTGATGACGTTATTGTCGACGTGGCGTCACCAATACTTGTCTCAAGTGATATGATTTCCTCAAAGTGAAGAGGGGAGCGTCCCCGAGGAGAGGAACTCATGGACAGTAAGATCATCGAGAACCAGACCTTTGACGAGGAGCGCGCGCTCTACGGCGTGCGCGACGTCATCGTGAGAAACTGCCGCTTCGACGGGCCGGCCGACGGCGAGAGCGCCTTCAAGGAGTGCGACAACGTCACCGTGGAGGGCGCGTTCATGAACCTGCGCTACCCGTTCTGGCACGACCGCGGCCTCGTACTGCGCGACGTGGAGATGACCGAGCTCTGCCGCGCGGCGCTCTGGTACAGCGAGGGCGTGACCATCGAGGACAGCCGCCTGCACGGCATCAAGGCCCTGCGCGAGTGCGCGGACGTGCGGATGCGCGGCTGCGACATCGTGTCGCCGGAGTTCGGCTGGTCGACGCGCGGCATCCGGATGGAGTCGTGCACGGCCGAGAGCGAGTACTTCCTGATGCGCGCGACCGACCTCACCCTGCGCGACGTGCACTTCCAGGGCAAGTACTCATTCCAGTACGTCGAGAACGTGGAGATCGAGGACAGCGAGCTCGACACCAAGGACGCCTTCTGGCACGCGAAGAACGTCGTCGTGCGCAACTCGCTCGTGCGTGGCGAGTACCTCGGCTGGTACAGCGAGGGCCTCACCTTCGAGAACTGCCTCATCCAGGGCACGCAGCCGCTGTGCTACTGCAAGGACCTGCGCCTCGTGAACTGCCAGATGATCGACTGCGACCTCGCCTTCGAGCGCAGTCACGTGCAGGCCGAGGTCACGACGCCGGTGGTGAGCGTCAAGAACCCGCTGGCGGGCAGCCTCATCACGGCGCCGGCCGTGGGCGAGGTCATCCGCGACATCGACGGCGCCACGGGCGTGGTCACGCTCACGGGCGAGAAGAACGGCGTGACCCAGGGAGCGGCATGACGCTTCCTCGTACGAACATTCTCACTTGCACGCTCGACGATGGGATGCTATAGTACTTCCTCGCACAACGACCGGGTGGTGGCGCAGTTTGGTAGCGCACTTGACTGGGGGTCAAGGGGTCGCTGGTTCGAATCCAGTCCACCCGACCACGTAACTTCGGAGCCGACGGCAGCACGTCGGCTCTTTTCGTATAGAGAGGCGCGCAGTCGAAGGCGCCCCGAGCGATTGAAGACGTTGGGAGGGCACGTGGCTTCCTTCTCCGAGAAGGCATACGAGCTCAGGCTCTATGACCGGACCCTCATGAGCTTCACCGTGAGGAGCACCCCCTTTGCCGCCCCCGCCGTCACGGATGTGCGGGCGGACTCCCGCACGCGCGCCCTCATGCCCCCGCGCCTCGTCATTGCGCAGGACGGCGCGGACGTCATGTCCTGGCTGGAGTCGCGCGTCGTGCCCAAGAACCGCGCCTTCGTCGACAGGCTCCTTCAGCAGGTCGGCCTCACCCCCGGCGACACCATGGGAATCATCGACGTGAGTCTCGGCCTCTCCCTGAACGACGCCTATTGGGTCGTCCCCGAGGGCTTCGAGGGCTCATGGGCCCGGTACAACCTCTACGAGAACGACTTCGATGCCGCGCTTTCCCTGGTCGCCTACACCGGCTACACCTCCTCCCAGCAGCATCAGGCGGGCCTCTCCTCCGAGTGGACCACCTCCGGCAACTACCCCAAGGCATGGCGCAGAATCGAAGGCGAGGTTCGCCTCTACAAGAGCGGCAGCCCCATCTTCGAGGGGACTGCCAACCCCGACCTGGGCCCTTACTCCGAGTTCCTCTGCGCCCAGGTCGCCGACGCACTCGGCGTGCCCCATGTGCCTTACTCACTCGAGGTGTGGGAGGGGCGGCTCGCCTCCGTCTGCCCGCTCATGAATGACGAGTCCACGAGCTTCGTCCCCATTCATGCGGCAACAGGTGCCGCCGGCTTCGCGAGTACGGCAAGGACCATGCTTGAGCTCGGGGACGACGCGCTCGGCCCCTATCTCGACATGCTCGTCTTTGACGCCATCGTCCTCAACCCGGACCGCCACGCCAACAACTTCGGTTTCCTCCGCGACAACGCAACGGGCTCCTACCTGGGCATGGCGCCCCTCTTCGACCACAACCTCGCGCTCTTCCCGCACGACCTCCCGAGTGACTGGCCGCTCTGGGGCCGCGCGGGGGCAACGACACGGCCGGCAGGGGCATATCAGTCTTTTGACGACCTCGCCGCCCTCGTGATGCTCGAGCGTCACCATGAGTGGTGCCGCGGTCTTCTCGCCTTCTCCTTCGAGAACGACGCCGCCCACCCTCTGGACGAGAGCCGCCTCCAGGAGCTCACGCGATTCATCAGGCAGCGCGCCCGGACCCTCCTCTCCATGCCGTCCCACGCCCTCGGCAACGTCCGGGCAGTCCTCAAGAGCGAGCTCCCCGACGTGGAGACCGCCCGAATGCCCATCCTGGCGCAGCGGGACCTCGACGCCTCGTAGCCCTTGTCGCCTGAGCCTGCCATGCCGTGTGTCGGGCGCGTTTCGGCACGGCAAACGCCGTGTGGCCGGGCACGCGGCGTCCCAGGCGTACGGCATAAGATGGTCTCGCACGGACAACCGACCCACAGGAGGGCGACATGGCACGCGTGTACAACTTCTCCGCCGGTCCCGCCGTGCTTCCCGAGGAGGTCCTCAGGGAGTGCGCGGACGAGATGCTCGACTACGCCGGCTGCGGCATGAGCGTCATGGAGATGAGCCATCGATCTTCCGTCTTCCAGAAGATCCTCGACGACGCCGAGGCCACGCTGCGCTCGCTCATGGGCATCCCCGAGAACTACAAGGTCATCTTCACGCAGGGCGGCGACTCGCTGCTCTTCTCGACGGTCTTCATGAACCTCGCCACCAACGGCAAGGCCGACTACGTCATCACCGGCAACTGGGCCAAGAAGGCCTTCCAGGAGGCGCAGATCCTCGGCGACGCCGTGGCCGTGGCGAGCTCGGCCGACAAGAACTTCTCCTACATCCCGGACTGCTCCGATCTGCCCATCCGCGAGGACGCGAGCTACCTCTACATCTGCGAGAACAACACCATCTACGGCACCAAGTTCCCGGAGCTGCCCAACGCCAAGGGCCACGTCCTTGTGGCCGACCAGAGCTCGATGTTCCTCTCCGAGCCCGTCGACGTCTCCCGCTACGGCCTCATCCACGCCGGCGTGCAGAAAAACGTCGGCCCCGCGGGCGTGCAGATCGTGATCGTGCGCGAGGACCTCATCCCCGAGGACCTCCCCGGCGTGCCCACGATGCTGCGCCTCAGGACGCAGGCCGACGCCGGCTCGCTCTACAACACGCCCAACTGCTGGGGCATCTACGTCTGCGGCAAGGTCTTCGAGTGGATCGAGAAGGGCGGCGGCCTCGCCGCGATGGGGGAGCGCAACGCCGAGAAGGCGGCCGTGCTCTACGACTTCCTCGACGAGTCCGAGCTCTTCTCGTCCCCGGTCGAGCGGCGCGACCGCTCGCTCATGAACGTGCCCTTCGTCACGGGCGACAAGGACCTCGACGCTGAGTTCGTTGCCGAGGCGGCCAAGGCCGGCCTCGTGAGCCTCAAGGGGCACCGCTCCGTGGGCGGCATGCGCGCCTCGATCTACAACGCCATGCCGCGCGCCGGCGTGGAGGCGCTCGTCGCCTTCATGAAGGACTTCGAGCTCGCGCACCGCGCGTAGCGCCAAGAGTTGACATTCTCGTCAGGTTATGTTGTCAAATGGTCCATTTGACAACATAACCTGACGAGAATGTCAACCCACGGCCCATTTGACAATATAACCTGACGAGAATGTCAACCCCCTTTAGTGGGAGGAAGCCATGTACAAGATCTGCTGCCTCAACAACATCGCCAAGGTCGGGACCGACCACCTCGGCGAGGGATACGAGTTCGTGAGCGAGCCCGAGGGCGCCGACGCCCTGCTCGTGCGAAGCGCCAACCTCCACGAGCTCGAGCTCGGGGACGGCCTGCTCGCCATTGCGCGTGCCGGGGCCGGCGTCAACAACATCCCCGTGGAGCGCTGCGCGGAGGCCGGCGTCGTGGTCTTCAACACGCCCGGCGCCAACTCCAACGCGGTGAAGGAGCTCGTGGTCTGCGGCATGCTGCTCGCCTGCCGCGACGTCATCGGCGGCGCGGCGTGGGTCGCCGAGAACAGCGACGACCCGGAGATCGGCAAGCGCGCCGAGAAGGCCAAGAAGCAGTTCGGCGGCTGCGAGCTCGCCGGCAAGCGCGTGGGCGTGGTGGGCCTCGGCGCCATCGGCGCCGCCGTGGCAAACGCCCTCATCGACCTCGGCTGCGAGGTCATGGGCTACGACCCCTACCTCTCCATCAACGCCGCCTGGAGCCTCGACCGCAGGATCGAGCACGTCACCGACCTCGGCGAGCTGCTCTCGCGCTGCGACTTCGTGACCCTGCACGTCCCCGCCACCGACTCCACCCGCGGCATGATCTCGGCCGAGGCCATCGCCCGCATGCCCCGCGGCGCCGTGCTGCTCAACTTCGCCCGCGACGCGCTCGTGGACGAGCAGGCGCTCGCCGAGGCCCTCGACGACGGCCACGTGGGCCGCTACGTCACCGACTTCGCCAACCCCGCGAGCGCCAACATGAGAAACGCCATCGTCCTGCCGCACCTCGGCGCCTCCACGGGCGAGGCTGAGGACAACTGCGCCGTGATGGCGGCCAACGAGCTCAAGGACTACCTCGAGAACGGCAACATCAAGAACTCCGTCAACTACGGCCAGGTCGACCTCGGGGCGCTCGCGCCCGGAAACGAGCGCGTGGCCATCTTCCACGAGAACGTCCAGGGCGTCATCGGCCTGGTCTCCGCCGCCATCGCCGCCTCGGGCCTCAACATCGAGAACATGACCAACAAGAGCCGCGGCGCCAACGCCTACACCCTGATCGAGGTCTCCGGCGACGTCGCCGGCGACCTCGCCGCCCAGCTCTGCGCCATCCCGGGGATCCGGCGCGTCCGCCTCATCGAGCACGCGTAGCGGCGGCGCGGCCCAACCTGTCCTTATCGTCACCTGACGGGGCGGGGATTCTTTTTCCGCTAAGATGGGTACCCTGAAGGAGGGAAGAGAGCCCCAACCCGAGAGGCACCGATGTCAGAGAGAACCGACCAACTCAAGTCAGAGATCAAGACCATCGCGGACGCGGACGCAGCCGAGCGCCAGCGCAGCGGCAAGACCGACGTCCCCGTCGGGACCTCCGGAAACCCCTCGACCCAGGTCCTCACCGTCGCCAACGCCATCACCTTCTGCCGCCTGGCCCTCACGATCGCCTTTCTCGTCCTGTTTGCCGGCGGCGAGCACCGCACCCTTGCGCTCGTCTGCTACGTCGTAGCCGCGACCACGGACTTCCTCGACGGCCAGGTGGCCCGTCGCACGCAGACCGTGAGCTGGCTCGGCAAGATCATGGACCCCATCATGGACCGCGTCCTGCTGTTCACCGGCGTCATCGGGCTTTTGATCGTCGGCGAGCTGCCGCTGTGGGTCCCCGTCTTCGTCATCGGGCGCGACGCCTACCTCGCCGCGGGCAGCATGGTGCTGCAGCGCTACCGCCGCCGCCCCGTCGACGTCTCCTACGTCGGCAAGACCGCCACGGCGCTGCTCATGTTTGGCTTCTGCGACCTGCTGCTGGGGCTTCCCCAGGTGGGCGGGCTCGGGCTCGTGGACGTCCCCTGGCTGCCCGGCCTCAACGACCAGCCCGCGGCGCTCGGCATCTTCTTCGTCTACCTCGGCGTGCTCTTCTCCACCGCCGCGGCGGCCATCTACACCAAGGAGGGCGCCGAGCTGCGCCGCGCCGCGATCCGCGAGCGCGAGGCCCGGCGATGAGCGCGCAGCGCGCCGGCATCCTCCACGAGGAGCACCTCCTGCTCGGCGCCCGTCTCGTCGAGTCCGCGCTCGGCGGGCTCGAGGTCGCCTCGTACGCGGGCGAGAAGGACCTGCCCTCCGCGCTCAAGGGCGCCGCGCTCGCCGACCTCACCGGCTCGGCGTACCTGCTCGCGAGCGGCGCCGGCGCCGCGGATCTCGCCCGGGCGGCCCTGAGCGGGCGGGCGCTCGGCGTGGGCGACGCTGCCTTCGAGGGCTGCCTCGCCGGGGACGGCGGGCTCGTCTCGGTCCCGCTCGCCATGAGGACCGGGGACGCCGAGCACGTCCTTCTCGACCCCTCCGCGCGCGGGCCGGTGCTCGCGGGCTGGCTCGGGTTTCTCGCCGGGCTCGAGGGGCGGGGCGGGCGCGCCTTCGAGGGCGTCGAGCTCGAGGACGCGAGCGAGCTGCTCGTGGCGCTGCTGCTCGCCGGCGCCGAGGCAGAGCGCGTCCTGTCCGACTACGTGAGCGCCGAGCCGCTGCCGCCCGCCGGCGCCGTCGCCCCCGTCCACCTCGACGCCATCGGCTCGCTCGTGGCGCGCCTGCCCGAGCCGGGCGGCTCGTCCGCGCAGGCGCCGGCGTTTCTCGTCCTGGTGCCGCCCGCCTCGGCGCGCTTGCTCTGGCGGAGCCTGCTCTCGTTCAACGAGGTGTCGCCCGTCGGCCATGAGGCGCTGCGCGAGCTCGCGCGCACCTCGGCGCCCTGGGGCGAGCTCCTCGCCCAGGACGGGCCCTGCCGCGTGGGCAGGGAGGACCTCGCGCGCTGGGGGCTCGTTCGCGACGGGGGCGACTTCGTGGGCGCCCGCGCCCTCGAGCCCCGCTGACCTGCCGCCCGGCGCCACGGCGCGACCTGAAGGGGGACTGACATGAAGTACTCGATCAACGCCCAGGGTGCGCCCGAGGCCATCGGGCCGTACTCGCAGGGGACCACCGCCGGCCGGCTCGTCTTTGCCTCCGGCCAGCTGCCCATCTCGCAGGACGACTCTCATTCGCTCGTTGAGGGCGGGGTCACGGAGCAGACCGAGCGCGTCATCGACATCATCGAGTCGATCCTCGGGGAGGTGGGCTGCACCCTCGCGGACGTCGCCCAGACCACGGTCTACCTCGCGAGCCTCGAGGACCTCGACGCCATGAACGAGGTCTATGCGCGCCGCTTCGGCTCGCCGGCGCCGGCGCGCGCCGTCGTGGGCGTCTCGGAGCTGCCGCTCGGCTCGCTCGTCGAGATGGACTGCGTCGCGTGCAGATAAGCGCGCTATGATAATGGTCTGAGACCGAAGAGGGGAGAGACATGCCCAACACCAACCCCGGCGCGACCGAGATCTTCCGGATGCCCGCCGCCGACTCGACCGTTCCCGACCTCATGGGGGGCCTCAAGCCCTCCCATCCCACGCTCACCATCGTCAAGGGCCCGCAGATCGGGCAGGCCTTCGAGCTCGACACCCCCGAGATCACCCTCGGGCGCGACCCCAAGAACAGCGTCTTTCTCAACGACATGACCGTGTCGCGCCACCACGCGCGCATGGACCTCTCCAACATCGCACTCGGCCTCGCCACGGTCGAGGACCTCGGCTCGCTCAACGGCACCTGGGTCGACGGCGCCATCGTGAGCAAGGCCAGCCTCAAGGACGGCTCGACGATCCAGATCGGCACGTTCCGCATGGTCTTCCACACGAGCGCCCGCCCGCGCAGGATCGACGCCGAGGCGTAAGACGGCCATGGCGGACGCCGGATACCTGACCATCGGCAAGGTCGTCAAGAAGCTGCAGGAGCGCTACCCCGACCTCTCCATCTCGAAGGTGCGCTACCTGCAGGACGAGGGCCTGCTCAACCCCTCGCGCACGCCGAGCGGCTACCGCCTCTACTCCCAGCGCGACGTACACCGCCTCGAGACGATCCTCTACCTGCAGAAGAGCCGCTTTCTGCCCCTCTCCGTCATCAAGGAGGAGCTCGACCGGATGGAGAGCGGCCAGCCCGCCGCGAGCGCCCCGCCGCTGGCGGAGAGCGTCTCGCTGCCGCCCGACGACGAGGAGACGGCCGGCAAGCTGCACCCCATCGACCGCATGCCCGAGCTCGTGGGGGCAACCGTGAGCTTCGTGCGCCAGCTCTCCGAGGCGGGCGTCATCCAGCTCACGCGCTCGCCCCACGGCCGCGACCTCGTCGACGGCCGCGACTTCCCGCTCATCCGGGTCTGCGACGAGCTGCGCCACTTTGGCATCGGGCCCAAGAACCTGCGCCAGTACGTCATCGCCGCCAACCGCGAGTCGGCGATGTTCGAGCAGGCGCTCGTCGTCTTCGCCCGCAAGGGCGGCGGCGTGGAGCTGCAGGACACCGAGGAGACGCGCCAGCGCTTCAACCAGGCGTTCTCGCGCATGCTCGGCCTCACCAACACCGTTCGCGACGAGCTCATCGCCCGCCGCGTCAAGGAGCCGTTCAAGGACAGGGACGCCGAGCGCAAAGACCCCGGCGACAAGAACACGGGAAGAGGGACCGCACGTGTCTGACAAGAGCTTTGACTTCGAGAGCCGCATCATCGACATCCCCGACTACCCTGAGCCGGGCGTCGTCTTCAAGGACATCACGCCGCTGTTCGACGACCCGGAGGGGCTCGCCGCCGTGGTCGACGCCATGGCCGGGCACTTCGCCGGCCGCGGCATCACCAAGGTCGTGGGCGCCGAGGCGCGCGGCTTTCTCGTGGGCGCGCCCGTGGCCTATCGCCTGGGCTGTGGCTTCGTCCCGGCGCGCAAGCCGGGCAAGCTCCCGCGCGCGGTCTACTCACAGACCTACGACCTGGAGTACGGCACCGACGAGCTCCAGATCCACCGCGACGCGCTCACCTCGGACGACCGCGTCCTCATCGTCGACGACCTCGTGGCGACCGGCGGCACCGCCGTCGCCGCGGCGCGCCTCGCCGAGCAGTCGGGCGCCCAGGTCGAGGGCTTCTCGTTCATCCTCGAGCTTGAGTTCCTCGGCCCGCGCGATATCATTGCTAGGGACTATCCGCAGGAGGTCTTCTCACTCGTCAAGGTGAGCTAGCGGGACGCGCCCAGCGCTTGGTTTTTTGCCCATCGTATGGAACGTTTCGCGTCGAAGGAACACACAGCCTAAAATGAAGCAGCACGCCTTCGAAAGGACATCGTTTATGACGATCAGACATAGGGCCGTCACCGCGGGCATCGTGCTCGCGCTCGCCGGGGCGGCCGGCATCACGGCCCTTCCCGCCGCCGTCGCCTACGCCGACCCTGCGAGCGACCTCGCCGCCGCCCAGCAGCAGCTCGACTCCCTCGGCGCCCAGCTCGCCGACTCCCAGGCCCGCCTCGCCGAGGCCACCACGCAGCTCGAGACCACCGACTTCGAGATTGAGCAGAAGCAGGCGGACATCGACGACAAGCGCGCCACGCTCGCCGAGAAGCAGTCCGCGCTCGGCCAGGGCATGAAGAGCACCTACAAGTCCGGCCCGGCGTCGCTTCTCGACTTCATCCTCGGCTCCACCAGCGCCGAGGACCTCGCCAACCGCGTCTACTACCTCGACAAGGTCTCCGAGCAGCAGGCCACCGCCATCGCGGAGGTCCGCACGCTCACCGAGCAGCTCCAGGCCGAGATGGGCGAGCTGCAGGACAAGCAGCTGACCCAGCAGGCGCAGGTCGCGAGCCTCCAGAGCGAGGTCGACGCCTATCAGGGCCAGGTCGCCGAGGCCACCTCGATCTACCAGTCCCTCGACGCCGAGGTCCAGGCGCAGCTCGCCGCCCAGCAGGAGGCCAACTCCAACGTCTCCACCGCCATCGAGGCGGTCGAGAACAACCAGGCCCAGCAAAACGCCGGCGGCTCCCAGCAGCCCGACGCCGAAACCGGCGTCACGCCCGATCAGGGCCAGGACGGCATCACCGACCAGAACCAGAACCAGAACCAGAACCAGAACCAGAACCAGGGGCAGACCCCGGACAGCACGCCCGAGCCCGAGCCGGAGCCCACGCCGGACCCCGAGCCCGAACCTGAGCCCGAGCCGGAGCCCGACCCCGAGCCCTCCGCCCCCTCCGGCGGCGGCCTCGCGACGGCCTATGCCCAGCTCGGCAAGCCCTACGTCTACGGCGCCGCGGGCCCCAACGCCTTCGACTGCTCCGGCCTCATCTGCTACAGCTACGGCTACGCGCGCGGCCGCACCACCTACGCGATGATCTCCTCGCTGCAGGCCACGGGCGACTGGAAGACCGACATGAGCCAGCTCAACGTCGGCGACCTCGTCTTCCCGCACTCCGGCCACGTGGGCATCTACGTTGGCAACGGCAACTACCTGCACGCCGCCAACCCGAGCTCCGGCGTCATCGTCGGCAAGCTCTACAGCTTCTACGGCGGCGGCTCCTACTACTAGGATGGCGGGGGAGTTCTCCGGCACAGAGGTCCGGCGGCGCCTCTCGAGGCGCCTGCAGGTCGCCCTCGTGGGGGAGGGCGCGCTCGTGGGCCTTGCCGGCGGGCTCGTCGTCACGCTCTATCGCATCGCGCTCTCCGGCGCGGAGGACCTGCTCCGCGCCGTCACGGCCGCCGCGTCGGGAAGCCTCCCGCTCGTGGCGGTCTGGTTTTTGGCACTCGCCGTCCTTCTCGTCATCGTCTCGAGGCTCATCCGCTGGGAGCCGGCCACCTCGGGCTCCGGGATCCCCCAGATCGACGCCGAGGTCATCGACCGCATGGACGCGCCCTGGCACCGCGTCATCCCCGCCAAGTTCGCCGAGGGCACCCTCGTGGCCCTCGCCGGCCTCTCGATGGGCCGAGAAGGGCCGTCCGTGCAGCTCGGCGGCATGTCGGGCAAGGCGGTCTCGCGGGCCCTCAGGCGCGGCAGGGGAGAGGAGCGGCTGCTCGTGACCTGCGGCGCCGCGGCGGGCATGTCCGCGGCCTTCCATGCCCCCTTCACCGGCGTGCTCTTTGCCCTCGAGGAGATCCACAAGGAGTTCACAGCTCCGCTCATCATCTCGGTGATGTGCTCGGCCATCGTCTCCGACCTGCTCGTCTCCCAGGTGCTCGGCGTGGAGCCCGTGATGGCGCTCGCCTTTGCCCAGGACCTCCCGCACCCCGACTACGCGCTCGTCGCCCTTCTCGGCGTGGTCTGCGGAGTTCTGGGGGCACTGCACAACCGCGGCATGTTCCGCTGCCAGGATCTCTTTGGGAGGCTCGGGTCGCTCCTGCGCGGCGGAGACGCCTCGGGAGCGTCCGTCATGCTGCGGCTCGCGGTTCCGTTTGCGCTCGCGGGCCTCGCCGCGTTTCTCTGGCCCGAACTGATGTGCGGGGGAGACGCGATCATCGAGCGCGTCCTGGAGCCCGGGGCGCCCGCGCTCGGGACGCTGCTCGCACTGCTCGCCGGCAAGTACGTCTTCACCGCGATCTGCTTTGGGTCCGGCGCGCCCGGGGGCACGCTCTTTCCTCTGGTGGTCCTCGGGGCGCTCGTGGGAGGCTCGTTCGCCGCGGCGTGCGGGCAGCTCGCAGGGCTTCCGAGCTGGTTTTTCCCGAACTTCGTGGCGCTCGGGGTGGCGGGGCTCTTCTCGGGCGTCGTGAGGGCGCCCGTGACCGCCGTCATCCTCGTCTTCGAGCTCACCGGCTCGCTCGACGCGCTGCTCTCGGCCTCCATCGTCTCGATCGTGGCCTACGTGACCTCCAGCCTCACGCGCACCGACGCCTTCTACGAGCACCTGCTCGCCGCGATGCTCGGCACCACGACCGACGACCCGGCGGTGAGCGGCATGGGGGAGTCCAAGACCCTGAGGACCGTTCGCGTGGGCGCCGGCAGCGCGCTCGAGGGGCGCCAGCTGCGCGAGATTCCCTGGCCCGACGGCCTGCGCGTGGTGACCATCGAGCGTGCGGGCGGCGAGATCGTGCCGACCGGGCAGACGCGCGTTGAGGCGCTCGACGAGCTGCTCGTGATCGTGGACGAGGGCGCGGCCGACGACGCGATGCTCAAGGTGCGCCTCATGGCCGAGCAGCGCGTGCGGGCGTAGGGCGCGCCGGGCAGAGCGAAAGCCCCTGGGGGCCTCAAGGCAATAGAGAGCAGGAGGGGACGGCGCGGCGCGACCCCTCCTGCTCGCTCTTATCGCTACTTTACATAAGATATATTATCATGGTTTTGCGTAATCTGGCGAGAAGGGCCTGCGCTAGCCCTCCACCGGCAGCCCGAGGTACGCCGCCGCGCTCGTGGCCGCCACGGCGCCGTCCGACGCGGCCGTCACGATCTGACGCAGCGGCTTGGCGCGCGCGTCTCCCGCGACGAACAGACCCGGCGTCCACGTTGCCATGCGCTCGTCCGTGAGCGCGTAGCCCTGCCCGTCGAGCTTCACGAGCCCGCTCACGAGCTCGGTCTCCGGGATTCGGCCCACGAGGACGAAGATGCCCACGGAGCCCTCCTCAAAGCGCTCGACGTACGTGGCGCCCGTGGCGTTGTCGCGCAGCGTGATCTTGCCGGGCAGCTCGTCGCCCTCAACGGACACGATGCTCGTGAGCAGCCTGAGCTCGACCTTCTCGTTCTCCTCGAGCTCGCGGACGAGCGCCGTCTGGGCCCTCAGGTGGTCCTTGCGGACGATGAGGGTCACCTTGCTCGCGATGCGGGCCAGGAAGAGCGCCTCCTCCGCGGCCGAGTTCCCTCCCCCGACTACGAACACCTGTTTGCCCCTGTAGAACATGCCGTCACACGTGGCGCAGTACGAGACGCCGTGGCCGGCGAAGCGCTCCTCGCCCTCGAAGCCGGCCGGGCGCGGGCGGGCGCCGGCGGCGAGGATGACCGAGGCGGCGTCGTAGCGGGCGGAGGCGGCCTCCACGACGAAGCGGCCCGTCTTATCGTCGAGCCCGATCGAGCTCACCGGGTCCATGACAATGTGGGCGCCGAGTTCCTCGGCCTGGGCGCGCATGGCGTCCGAGAGCGTGTAGCCGTCCGTGTGCGGCACGCCGGGATAGTTGTCGATCTCGCTCGTGAGGATGGTCTGCCCGCCGAGCGCCTCGCGCTCGAGGGTCACGGCGTCGAGCAGCGAGCGGCGCGCGTAGATGGCGGCGGAAAGTCCCGCCGGGCCGCCGCCGACGATCACGAGGTCCTTGGATACGAGCTCTGGCATGTCGCTCCCCTTTCGTGGGTCTGAGGCTTACTTGAAGGGATACCCCGCGCTCCCCCATCCTAATCAATATGAGAGGCGGCGACCAGCATTTGGCCGCCGCCCCCTTGGAAGAGCTTGCGAAGGCGCCGCTAGGACGCGGAGTCCTCCTTGGGCCTCGGCAGCACGAGGTTCATGAGGATGCCCACGAGCGTCGAGGTGGCCATGCCGGGCAGCGTGTAGTCGCCGATGGGGATCGAGATGCCCGAGGTCTCCATGCCCACGCCCAGGATGATCACGACGGAGGCGATCATCAGGTTGCGGTTGACGTCAAAGTCCACGCGGTTGGAGACGAGCATGCGCAGGCCGTTGGACGCGATGAGGCCAAAGAGCAGCAGGCTCACGCCGCCCATGACCGGGCTCGGGATCGACTGGATGAGGGCCGCGAGCTTGGGACAGAAGCCGCCGACCACGAGGGCGAACCCCGCCGCGTACCAGAAGATCTGGGTCGAGTAGACGCGCGTCACGCTCATGACGCCGATGTTCTCGGCGTAGGTGGTCGTCGGGGGGCCGCCGAGGAAGCCGGAGATCATCGTGGAGATGCCGTCGCCGGCAAGCGAGCGCGGCAGCATCTCGCGGTAGTCCTTGCCCACGATCTCGCCGACGGCGAGCAGGTGCCCGATGTGCTCAATGACCACGACCACGGCGACGGGGGCCACGAGCGCCACGGCGCCGAGGTCGAAGCGCGGCATCGAGACGTGCGGCAGGCCGACCCAGGCGGCCTCGGCCACGGGAGCGAAGTCCACGAGCCCGAGCGCGAGCGACAGCAGGTAGCCCACGATGATGGCGAGAAGGACCGGGACGGTCCCGACGATGCCGCTCATGCCGGAGAAGATCACGGCGGCGGCGAGGGTGACCGCCGCGACGATCGCGCCGGTGCCGAAGAAGGCCGTCGTGCCGTCGGGCAGGTCGGTCATGAAGGCCATGTCCGCGGCGGTGGCGGCGAGGCCGACGCCGATGACGACCATGACCGAGGCCACAAGGACCGGGGGCAGCAGCCGGTCGAGCCAGCCGGTGCCCACGAGCTTGATGATGCCGGCGACGGCGAGAAACACCAGGCCGGCGACGATGACGCCGGACATGGCGGCGTCGAGGCCCTTGGTGGCGCCCACCGCGAGGATGGGGCTGATGAAGGCAAAGGAGCTCCCGAGGTAGCTCGGGATCTTGTTGCCGGTGACGAGCAGGTAGCAGATCGTGCCGATGCCCGAGCACATGATGGCGACGTTGGGGTCGAGCCCGGTGAGGACCGGGACGAGCACCGTCGAGCCGAACATCGACATCATGTGCTGGATGCCCAGAGGGATGGCGCGGCCGACCGAGACACGGTCGTCGACGCCGATGACCTCGCGCTCATGTGCGCTCATGGCTCACCTCCCTGAGAGAGTGTGTTTAGAAAAAGAGGGCCCGGGATCTCCCGGGCCCTCGTCTGCTCACCTAGACGACGAGGAAGTACACCAGGAAGGCGAAGGCCGCGACCCACATGAGCGGCTTGACCTTCTTGAGCTGGCCGGTGACGGCGGCGACGACGACGTAGGCGATGAAGCCAAAGCCGATGCCGTTGGAGATCGAGTAGGTCAGGGGCACGCCGGCGACGATGAGAAACGCGGGCAGACCCTCGAGGAGGTCGGACCAGTCGATCTCGTGAACCTCGCTCATCATGAGGTAGCCGACGAAGACCAGGGCGCCGCAGGTCGCCGCGGAGCTCACGATGGAGATGAGCGGCGAGAAGAACGCGGCGACGATGAAGAGCACGCCGGCGACGACCGAGGAGAGGCCGGTGCGACCGCCGTCGGCGGCACCGGAGGCGGACTCGACGAAGGTCGTGATCGAGGAGGCGCCGACGAGGCCGCCCACGGCGGCGGCGGCGGAGTCGACGATGAGGATGGGCTTGATGTCCTTCACGCGGCCGTCAGACTCGAGGAACTCGCCCTGCTTGGCGACGGCCATCGCGGTGCCCATGGTGTCGAAGAAGTCGGACATCATGAGGGAGAAGGCGAAGACGAGCAGCGTGGGGTTGGTCACGACCTTGGCGATGCCCATGACGCCCGCCTCGTCGGAGAGGAACGGGGCGCCGAAGGTGGTGAAGTCAAGGCCGGAGACGATGCCGGAGGGCATCTGGGTAACGCCGAGCGGGATGCCGGCGACCACGGCGATCACGATGCCGAGCAGAAGCGAGCCCTTGACGTTCATGGCGTAGAGGACGATCGTCACGACGATCGAGATCAGGCCGACGAGGAACGTGGGGCTGAAGACGTCGCCGAGGGCGACCATCGTGGACTCGTCCGCGACGATGATGCCGGCGTCGGCGAGGCCGATCATGGCGATGAACAGGCCGAGGCCGACCGAGATGGCGTGACGAAGCGACACGGGGATGGCGTCCATGATGGCCTCGCGCAGGCCGCAGAGGACCAGGATGAGGATGGCGACGCCCTCGATGAAGATGACCGCGCTCGCGGCGTGCCAGTCACCGCCGGCGATGCCGGCGAGGGTGTAGGCAAAGACGGCGTTGACGCCCATGCCGGAGGCGCAGGCGAGCGGGCGGTTGGCGAAGAGGCCCATGAGAATGGTCATGACGCCGGCGCCGATGCAGGTCGACGTGACCGCGGCGCCCGCAGGAATGCCGGCCGCCGTGAGCAGCGAGGGGTTCACCGCGATGATGTACGCCATCGCGAGGAACGTCGTCAGGCCAGCGCGAATCTCCTGGCCGACGCTCGAGCCCCTCTCACCTGCCTTGAAGAAAGAATCCATACGTAAACATCCCTTTCGTTTGGTACGTACACTATGTCTTGCCTCGCGGCGCGGCCGCGGGCGCAAAACCAGACGTCAGACGCCGCTCGAGCCAAAGCCGCCGGCGCCGCGGTCGGTCTCGTCGAGCTCGTCGACCTCGATGAGCGAGACGACGGGCACGCGCTGGATGACGAGCTGGGCGATGCGCTCGCCCCGCGAGATGGTGATGGGTCGCTCGTCGTCGAGGTTCACGGCGCACACCTTGAGCTCGCCGCGGTAGTGCGCGTCCACGAGGCCGGGCGTGTTGGCCATCGAGAGGCCCTCGCGCAGGGCGAGCCCGCTTCTGGGCTGGACGAAGCCGGCGTAGCCCTCGGGGATGGCGACGGCGAGCCCCGTGGAGACGAGGCGGCGCTCGTGCGGGGCGAGGACGACGTCCTCGTTGGCGCGCAGGTCAAGGCCGGCGTCGCCGGCGTAGGCATAGGTGGGCAGCTCGACGGAGGGGTCGAGACGCTTGATCGGAAGCTCGATGCGGTCCTCAGTCATTCAGGCTCCTCAGCTCCTCGCTGAACTCGTCAACGTCCTTGAAGTCGCGATACACGGACGCGAACCTCACGTATGCCACCTTGTCGACGGAGACGAGGCGCTTGAGCACCATGCCGCCAAGGTCTACCGAGGAGACCTCGGTCACCCCGCCGTCGCGCAGCTCCGACTCGATGTCGTCGATGAGCGCGGAGAGCGCCGAGAGCGGCACGTCCCTTTTCACGGTGGCCGTCACAAGGCCGCGCATGAGCTTCTGGCGATCGAAGGGCTCCTTGCGCCCGTCCCGCTTGACGACGACGAGCGGGAGCTCCTCGCAGCGCTCGTAGGTGGTGAACCTGAAGCCGCAGCGCGTGCACTCGCGACGTCGCCTGATGGCGTCGTTGTTCTCGGAGGGCCGGGAGTCAACGACCTTTGACTCCTCGCACCCGCATTTGGGACAACGCATGAGACCTCCTCGTGAATACGCACAAGAGAAGGTATCACAAAATGTTCAAATCTCGAAGCCTCGCCGCCGTCCCGAAACCTGACGGAAAGGAGCGGCGCTAGCCCTGCGCCCCGGCGACGGGGACCATCAGCTCCTGTCCGGGGACGACGAGGCCGCCTTCGATGCCGTTGCGCTCCTGGATCCACGTGACGACCTCGTCTGTGGGGGCGTCAAGCTCGCAGCCTGCGGCGATGCCCCAGAGGGAGTCCCCGCTCGAGACGATGACGGAGCGCGTGGGCAGCTCGTCGAGGGCGCTCTGGACGCCCGCGGCGCGGGCCGGGTCGACCAGCGCCGAGGCCACCACGACGGCCAGGATGACGAGGCCGCCGCAGACCAGCGCGCGCACCGTCTGGCCGAGCGTCAGGCCGCCGGCGTCCGCGTGGCGCGCGGGGCGCGGGGCCCGCGCGGCAAGGCGTCCGGCGCGGCCGCCCTCGATCAGGACGAGCCCGCTCTCGCACGGGCTCAGGGCGGAGGTCCCCTCAACGGCGGCGTAGGCCGAGCAGCTGCAAGCGCTCATCGATATCCCCTTTCGTCTCTTGTGGTCGAGACGTTTATATCGTGGCGACCGGACAACAATTGACCAATGAGAACGTCTGTACCCTATTATGGGGGTACAATTGTTCGTGTCAAGAGAAAACGAACATCTGTTTGCAACTTGGCCCAAGCTGCGGTATCATGGCTTCACGGAAGAAGGAGGCCCACATGGCACGAGGAAAGCTCGGCAAGCGCCAGCTCGCCATCTATGACTTCATCAAGTCCTACTCAGACGAGCACGGCTACCCGCCGTCGGTCCGCGAGATCGGGGCGGCCGTCGGGCTCGCCTCCCCCTCCACCGTCCACATGCACCTCAAGGCGCTCGAGAGCCAGGGCCTCATCAAGCGCGACTCCAAGAAGCCGCGCACCATCGAGGTCATGGGCAAGAGCGAGGAGGGCGACGAGCCCCTCGCCACGGTCTCCCAGGACGTCGACCACGACGTCATCCGCCTGCCGCTCGTCGGCCGCGTCGCCGCCGGCGTGCCCATCCTCGCCGAGCAGAACATCGAGGACACCTTGAGCCTCCCGACCTCGATCGTCGGTGACGCCAGCTCGTTCATCCTGCGCGTCCGCGGCGAGTCGATGATCAACGCCGGCATCTTCGACGGCGACTACATCGTCGTCAAGGAGCAGCACGAGGCCCACGACGGGGAGATCGTCGTCGCCCTCATCGACGACTCCGCCACGGTCAAGACCTTCTACCGCGAGCGCGACCGCATCCGCCTCCAGCCCGAGAACGACTCCATGGAGCCCATCTACGTCGACAACCCCGTCATCCTCGGGCGCGTCACGGCACTCATCCGCTCGGTCGGCTAAGGGTGGAGAAGACCTCGAGCCAGCACGAGCGCTCGCGGGTCCGCGTCGGCGTCTTCGACGTCGTGCGAGGCATCGCGGTCGTCTCGATGGTCCTGTTTCATCTCTGCTATGACCTCAGGTTCATCGCGGGCGTCGATCTTCCCTGGTTTGCCCCTCCCCTGCAGGGCGCCTGGAGCGCGAGCATCTCGTGGACCTTCCTGTTTGTCGCGGGGTGCATGTGCCCGCTCTCGCGCTCCAATCTCAGGCGCGCGCTCCAGTATGGGGCGGCGGCCCTGCTGATCTGGGCCGTGACCACCGTCGTCGCCGTCGACACGCCCATATCCTTCGGCATCATCTACTGCATGGCCGCGTGCACCCTCGTCGCCTGGGCGCTCGGACGCATCCGCGCGCTTCCGTCGGGGCCCGTCGCCGCGGCCGTGATGCTCGTGGCGTTTCTCGCCCTGCTCGACCTCAGGGAGGGCTTCGTCGGGTTCGGGCAGATGGGGATAGAGCTGCCCCGGGAGCTTCTCGAGAGCCCCTGGCTCGCCTGGCTTGGCATCCCCGGACCCGGCTTTGCCTCGGGAGACTACTATCCCCTGCTCCCCTATCTCTTCATGTACCTCGCCGGCGCCGCGATGGGCTCGTGGTGGGCCGCGCGCGGCTATCCCGTCTGGGCACGGTCGGCGCGCCTCGAGCCCCTCACGTGGATCGGCCGCCACGCGCTTCTCGTCTACGTGGCGCACCAGCCCCTGCTGCTCGCACTGACCATGCTCATCGCCGCCTAGCGTGCGGTCGCTTAGCGCTGCGCGCGGGCCGGTTTCTGTAAGCGGCGCGCGACCGCTCAGGCCTCGGGCGTCGCGTCCCTCTCGCCGTCGCCCTCGTCCTCGACGCGGTACGGCTCGAGGGTCGAGGCCATGCGCGCGTCGGCCTTGACGGTGGCGAGCAGGCCATCCTGGACGTAGCTCTCGCGCATGACCTGGCACCGCTCGTGGACCATCTTCATGAGCAGGCCCTTCTCGTAGGGCACGAGCACGCTCATCGTGACGCTGTCGCTCGCCGCCTCCTTGGCGATGCGGTAGAGCAGCCCCCGCACGCCGGTGCCCTCGCGGGCGGAGATGACCTGGGCGTCGGGGTGCTCGAGCAGCGCGGCGCGCAGCTGCTCGGCGTCCACGAGGTCGCACTTGTTGAGCACGGTCACGCAGCGGATCTTGTCGGCGCCGATCTCGGCGAGGACCGAGCGGACCGCCTCGATCTCGAGCTCGCGGTGCGGGTCGGAGACGTCGACCACCAAAAGCACGAGGTCGGCGGCGCGCACCTCGGCGAGCGTCGACTTGAAGGACTCCACGAGCATCGTCGGGAGCTTCTGGATGAAGCCGACGGTGTCGGTGACCGTGATCTTGCGGCCCTCGTCGAGGTCGAGCGCCCGCGTGGTGGGGTCGAGCGTGGCGAAGAGCTCGTCGCGCACGTAGACGTCGGAGCCGGTCAGGCGGTTGAGCAGCGTCGACTTGCCGGCGTTGGTGTAGCCGACGAGCGCCACGCGATAGACGCCGGAGTCCCAGCGGGCCTTGCTCTGCACGCCGCGCCGCCGCTCGAGGCGCTCGAGCTCGCGGCGAAGCGTCGAGATCCGCGCCCTCACCAGGCGTCGGTCGACCTCGAGCTGGCTCTCTCCCTGGCCGAAGCGGCTTCCGATGCCGCCGCGCGTCTGCTCCCCCACCAGGTGGCTCCACATGCCGCGCAGGCGCGGGAGCACGTACTGGAGCTGGGCGAGCTGCACCTGCAGGCGTCCCTCGTGCGTGCGCGCGTGCACGCCAAAGATGTCGAGGATCAGCGCCGTGCGGTCGATGATCTTGACGGGCTCGCCCACGATCCTCTCG
This sequence comes from Thermophilibacter sp. ET337, assembly GCF_024733715.1. NCBI lineage: Bacteria > Bacillati > Actinomycetota > Coriobacteriia > Coriobacteriales > Atopobiaceae > Thermophilibacter > Thermophilibacter sp. ET337. The sequence goes on from NZ_JANRHO010000002.1 coordinate 21,947, forward strand.
AGGTTGGACTGCTGCGAGGGCGTGAGCTCGTCGTCGAAGATGACGACGTCGGCCTCGAGGCTGCGCACGTAGGAGCAGAGCTCCTCGACCTTGCCCTTGCCGATGAAGGTCTTGGGCACGGGCGCGTCGAGCCGCTGCGTGAGCGTCATCACGACCTCGGCGCCGTCGGTCTCGGCGAGGCGCGCGAGCTCGGCGAGGGACTCCTCGCAGCTCCAGTCGGAGCGCCCGAGGTCAACGCCCACGAGGATGGCGCGCTCCGGCACCGGCGCCGTCGAGAGCGGCTTGAACCTTCCCAAATCACGCACCTCCCGCGGCGTCGAGGATGAGCCGCGCGGCCCCCTCGGCGTCCGTCTCGTCGAGGTCGATCCAGCGCACGCGCCCGTCATGGCGAAACCACGAGAGCTGCCGCTTGGCGTAGCGGCGCGACCTCTGCTTGACCCGCTCGATCGCCTCGTCCATCGTGCACGCGCCCGCGAGCGCCTCGAGCACCTCCTTGTAGCCGATTGCCTGCCCCGCGGTGAGCTCGGTCGTGAGCCCGCGGGCGGCGAGCCCGCGCACCTCGTCCACGAGCCCGGAGGAGACCATCTCGTCCACGCGCGCGTCGATGCGAGCATAGAGCCTCTCGCGTGCCATCGTGAGCCCCCACACCTGCGCGTCGTAGTGCGCGCGCCTCTCGTGGAGCCCCTCATGGTGGCGGGCGTAGGAGACGCCCTCGTCGAGCATCTCGAGGGCGCGGACGACGCGCCGGACGTTGTTGGGGTGGATGAGCGCCGCGCTCTCGGGGTCGCGGGAGGCGAGAAGGGCGTGGAGCCCCTCGGCCCCGCGCTCGGCGGCGAGCGCCTCGTAGGAGCGGCGGCGATCGTCGTCCTTCTCGCCCGAGGGGAAGGACATCTCGTCTATGACGGCGTTGAGGTAGAGGCCCGTGCCGCCCGCGAGCACGGGGACCCGCCCCCGGGAGAGCAGCTCGTCCACGCAGGCCCGGGCCTGCCCCTGGAAGAGCTGGACGGAGTAGCTCTCGAGCGGGTCGGCCACGTCGACCATGAGCAGAGGGACGCGGCGCTCGGAGGGCGGCGTCTTGGCCGTCCCGATGTCCATGCCGCGGTACACCTGCATGGCGTCGACCGAGATCACGGCCGAGCCGAGCCCCTCGGCGACGAGGTCCGCCACGACGCTCTTGCCCGAGGCGGTGGGCCCGACCACGCAGACGACGCGCGGCAGGCTCATCGCGGCTCGCCCTCCACGGTGCCGCGCAGGTACCACGTCCGCGCCTCCTCGACGCGCACGTCGACGATCTTGCCCACGAGCTCCTCCGCCGTCATGCCCTCGGGAAGCGAGAAGTGCACCGTCTGGTTCTTCTCGCTGTGGCCGACCATGACGCCGTCGTCGCGCTTGGAGGTTCCCTCCACGAGCACGGCGGCAAGCGTGCCGAGGTCGGCCTGATTGGCGTCGTGGGCCTGCTGGGCCACGAGCTCGGCGAGCCGGTCGAAGCGGCCCTGGATGACCTCGTGGGGCGTGTCGTCGGGCATCTTGGCCGCCGGCGTGCCGGGGCGGCGCGAGTAGATGAAGGTGAAGGCCGAGGAGAACGCCGCCTCGCGCACGAGCGAGAGCGTGTCGAGGAAGTCCTCCTCGGTCTCGCCGGGAAAGCCGACGATGATGTCGGTCGAGAGGGCCAGGCCCGGCATGGCGGCGCGCAGCCGGCCCACGAGCTCGAGGTACTCTTCGCGCGTGTAGCTGCGGTTCATGGCCTTGAGGACGCGCGTCGAGCCGCTCTGGACCGCCAGGTGCAGGTGCGGCATGACCGCCGGCAGCTCCGCCATGGCGGCGATGGTGTCGTCAGAGAGGTCCTTGGGGTTCGAGGAGGTGAAGCGGATGCGCTCGACGCCCGTGGCGGCCACGCGGCGCAGCAGCTCGGCGAAGCGGGGCTCGCCGTAGATGGTCCGCCCGTAGGAGTTGACGTTCTGACCGAGCAGCGTGACCTCGCGGACGCCGTCGGCGACGAGCCTCTCGACCTCGGCGACGACGCTCTCCATCGTGCGGCTCTTCTCGCGGCCGCGCACGTACGGGACGATGCAGTAGGTGCAGAAGTTGTTGCAGCCCGTCATGATGGGGACCCAGGCGTGGAAGGGGCTCTCGCGGCGGCTCGGGAGGTCCGTGGAGAAGGGCCTGCCCTCCTCCACCGTGTCGACCTCCACGGCGCGGCCGTCGTCGGCGAACGCCTCGGCGAGCAGGCCGGGCAGGCTCGCGAGGGCGCTCGTGCCGAAGACGACGTCGGCGCAGGGGATGTGCTCGCGGATGCGCTCGCCGTCTCGCTGCGCGATGCAGCCGCCGATGGCCACGACCCTGCGGCCGGAGGGCGGCGTGGGCGCCGAGACCATCGCCGAGGCCTGGCCGTAGAGGCGCTGGTCGGCGTTCTCGCGCACGCAGCAGGTCATGAAGACGACGATGTCCGCCTCGTCGGGCTCGGGCACGCAGATGCAGCCGCAGGACTCGAGCAGGCCGGCGACGCGCTCGGAGTCGTGCAGGTTCATCTGACAGCCGAAGGTCCTGACGCAGTAGGTCTTGCCCACGAGGGCGTCCGTCGGCCTCATCGGGGCATCAGCTCCGCCTCGGCGCCCGCGGCGGAGGGCGCCACGAGCCGGTGCACGTAGACCGCGATGCGGATGGCGGTGCGGCTCTCGCCGCCGATCTCAATGTCCGAGAAGGTCGGCGCGCAGGAGATGTCGACGCCCGTGGGGATCAGAAAGCCCCGGGCGATGGCGATCGCCTTGATCGCCTGGTTGACGGCGCCCGCGCCGACGCACTGGATGTTGACGGGGACCTCGTCCTTGACGAGGCCGGCAATGGCGCCGGCGACCGAGGCCGGCGACGACTTGCTCGACACCTTGAGATAGTCCATGTCTTGTTCTCCTGCTGCGTGGCTCCTGCGAGCTGCTGCGGTTGTGGTGTGTGCGTTCTGAAAATTCTAGTGGTTGGCGGGATCGTTGGAAAGCGCGCTAGTCGAGCTCCTCGAGATCGAAGGTGACGGTGATCTTGCCGCGGCCCACCCGGACCTTGGGGTCAGAGGAGAGCGAGAGGTAGTAGCGCTCGGCGAGCAGGTCGAAGTCGCGCTCGAGTGCCCGCGAGAACTCCTCGAGGTCCTCGCGCGAGACCCTGAGGCTGCGCCGGTCGCGCGCGAGGTCGACCTCGCGCGGGCCCGTCGCCGGCGCGGCGCGGTGCGTGAGGCGCGAGAGCACGCTTCTCAGCGGCCGGATCTGCCCCGAGACGATGCGGTGCGCCGTGCGCTCGGACATCTCGAGGCCGAGAAGCGCCGCCTGCTCGCGCAGCTCCGCGGCGTCCGCGGCGGCCCTCAGGCGCTCGAGCACCGGGAGCTCCTGGAGCGAGTCGAGGAAGAGCAGCTCGCCGGGATCGACGCTCACGGCGGCGCGCGCCCGCGCGGTGGCGGCGACCTCGGCGGGAGAGCCGAGGTAGACCTCGCAGGCCGAGCGCTCCTCGAGGGCGAACTCGCAGCAGGTGCGCACGATGTTGTGCGGCCCGCGCACGCAGGCGAGGCCCCCGTCGGGCCGGGCCTCGACGACCGGCCAGCTGGACTGGTCGGCGCGCTCGGAGAGGGAGGTGGCGTCGGTGACCGCGCGGATGGCCGCGCCCTTGCCGGGGGCCGAGGACATGACCTCGGCGCTCACGGCGTTCTCCTTGATCGAGAAGAGCGCCATGCCGCGCCCGTGGACGCCCCAGCGGTCCATGTGGACGCTGTCGAGCTTGGAGGTGACGCGCGCCTCGAAGACGCGCTCGTGGAGCTCGGCCGGGATGCCCGAGCCGTCGTCGAGCATCGTCGTGGTCCTGAGGTCTCCCTCGCGGGTCGTCGCCACGTAGATGTGGCGGGCGCCGGCGTCGCGGGCATTGCGCAGCATCTCGATGACCGCGTCCTCGACGCAGCGCACGTCGTGCTTCGCCTGCCTGCGCTCCGCCTCGGCGACGCGCAGGCGATAGAAGCCGCCGCCGAGGCTCTCCTCGACGCGAAGGGCGCGGTCTGCGCCCATCGAGGAGACGAAGCCGGCAAGGTCCTCGGCGGCGACGCTCATGGGCACGCTACTTCGCGACGTCGACGGCGCGGGACTCGCGGATGACGACGACGCGCACCTGGCCCGGGTACTCCATCTCGTCCTCGATCTGCTTGGCGATGTCGTGTGCGAGGACCGTGGCCTGCGCGTCGGAGATCTTCTCGGGCTCGACCATGACGTGGAGCTCGCGGCCGGCTTGCATCGCGTAGGTGCGCTCGACGCCGTCGTGGGCGTTGGAGATCTCCTCGAGCTTCTCGAGGCGCTTGATGTAGTTCTCGGCCGACTCGCGACGGGCGCCGGGGCGCGCAGCGGAGATGGCGTCGGCGGCCTGGACGAGGACGTCGAGGACGGTGTCGGGGTCGACGTCGGCGTGGTGGGCCTCGATCGCGTGAACGATCTCGGGGCGCTCGCCGTAGCGGCGGGCGAGGTCGGCGCCGATCACGGCGTGCGGGCCCTCGACCTCGTGGTCGATGGCCTTGCCGAGGTCGTGGAGAAGACCGGCGCGCTTGGCGGGCGTCTCGTCGAGGCCGAGCTCGGAGGCCATGATGCCGCAGAGCGCGGAGACCTGGACGGAGTGCGAGAGCACGTTCTGGCCAAATGAGGTGCGGTAGCGCAGGGCGCCGAGGGTCTTGACGAGCTCGGGGTGCAGGTCGTGGATGCCGGCGTCGAAGGCGGCCTGCTCGCCCGCCTCGCGGACGCGCTCGGCGACGAGGGCCTCGGCCTTCTTGTAGAGCTCCTCGATGCGGGCGGGGTGGATGCGGCCGTCGGCGATGAGGTTCTCGAGGGCGACGCGCGCCGTCTCGCGGCGGACCGGGTCAAAGCTGGAGAGGACGACGGTCTCGGGCGTGTCGTCGATCACGAGGGAGACACCGGAGACCTGCTCGAAGGTGCGGATGTTGCGGCCCTCGCGGCCGATGATGCGGCCCTTGAGGTCGTCGGAGGGGATGTGGACGGAGGTGACGGTGATCTCGCCGGCCTGGTCGGCGGCGCAGCGCTGGATGGCGGTGGAGATGATCTCGCGGGCGGTCTTGTCGGCCTGGGCGCGGACGGACTGCTCGGCCTCGCGCAGGATCTGCGCCTCCTCGCGGACGGACTCGGCGCGGACGCGGGCGAGCAGCTCGTCGTGGGCCTCGTCGCTCGAGAGGCCGGCGATGCGCTCGAGCTCGGCCTCCTGGCGCGATACCATCTCGTCGAGGTCGGACTTGCGGCGGTCGAGCTGGCCCTGGAGGCTCGAGAGCTGGTGCTCGCGGCGGTCGAGGGCGTCGTTTCTGTGGTCGAGGGACTCCTCGCGCTGCATGATGCGGTTCTCGAGGTTCTGGAGCTCGTGCTTGCGCTTCTTCTCCTCTGCCTCCGAGGTCTGCTTCAGGGCGAGGATCTGCTCCTTGGCCTCGAGGATGGCCTCCTTCTTGGCGTTCTCCGCCTGGCGCGCGGCCTCGGAGGCGATGCGCTCGGCCTCGCCGCGGGCGGAGGCGAGCTGAGCCTCGGCGTCCTTGAGCTTGGAGCCGCTCTTCCCGGCTAGGACGAAGTAGACGACGATGGCGCCGACCGCGAGGCCGACCACCCCTGCGATGATAAACTCCATGGCTGCTCCTCAGATATCGTGCGTGTTCTATGCGTGGGTTCAGGAGACCATGGCGCGAGCGCCATGGAACCCGCCATCGGAGGTGCAGTCGTGGCGCCTACGTAGAGAAAGATCCTATGCGAGAGCTAGCGTGAACGTTCCGAACATATGAACATCAGCTGGCCGACCAGCGTGAGAGTGCGCTCCAATAGCCCCCTCATCCTAGCGTCTGCGCGGGCGCCCTGTCAAATGCGCCTCAGGTAAGCGACCGCGCGGAGCGCCCCGCGACCTCGCGCGCGACCTCCGCCGAGACGCCGTAGGGAAAGCCCCTCCCGCACAGGAACCTCATGATCTTCTCGTAGTCGTTCTTGCCCGTGAGGCGGCGGCGCGAGGCGAGCTCAAGGGCGCGCGAGCGCTCGGAGTCGTCGTCGAAGAACTCCTCCGGCCAGCCCTCGACCTCGTCCACGCGCACGCCCCGGCGCTCGAGCTCGCGCTCGACCTTGACCCTCCCCCATCCGGCGAGGGCCTTGGAGCGTGCGAAGGCGGCTCCGTAGCGCGCGTCGTCGACCAGGCCGCAGTCGCGCGCCCACGAGAGGGTCTCACAGACGAGATCGTCCGCATAGCCGTCGGCGCGGAGCTTGTCCATGAGCTCGGAGGAGGTGTAGTCGCGCCGCCCCAGCAGGTCGGCGACGCGGGCGCGGGCGCACGAGCGACCGAGCGCCCCCACGGTCTCAAGAAGCTCCTCGCGCGTGGAGGGCTCGGGAGCGCCCTTCGCCGAGAGCCTGCGTCCCACGGCGACGGGGACCTCGAGGGCCTCCTCGCCGAGCCCGGGCGTCCTCAGCGTCACGCGTGCGCGCCGGGACCGGGAGCCGCGCTCGGGCAGCCTGACCTCGAGCGAGCCGAGCGAGCCGGGCATCAGAGCGCGTCGGGCGCCGGGGCGGCGGCGTCGAGCTCGACGACCTCGCCCACGCGCTCGTCGCCGAGCTCCAACCCGCAGGCAACACGGACGCGGTGGTCGATCTCGTCCATGAGGTCGGGGTTGGAGGCCAAAAAGTCCTTGGCGGCCTCGCGACCCTGGCCGAGGCGCTCCTTCTCGTAGGTGAACCAGGCGCCGGACTTGCTCACGATGCCGTACTCCACCGCCATGTCGAGGATCGAGCCCTCCTTGGAGATGCCCTGGCCGTACATGATGTCGAACTCCGCCTGCTTGAAGGGCGGGGCCACCTTGTTCTTGACGACCTTGACGCGGACGCGGTTGCCCACGACCTCGTTGTTGACCTTGATGGAGTCCACGCGACGGATGTCCATGCGCACGGACGAGAAGAACTTGAGCGCGCGGCCGCCCGGCGTGGTCTCGGGATTGCCGAACATGACGCCGATCTTCTCGCGCAGCTGGTTGATGAAGATGCAGGTGGTGTTTGACTTGGAGAGCGAGCCGGCGAGCTTGCGCAGCGCCTGGCTCATGAGGCGGGCCTGCAGGCCGACGGTGGAGTCGCCGATCTCTCCCTCGATCTCGGCGCGCGGGGTGAGCGCGGCCACCGAGTCGACGACCACCACGTCGATCGCGCCGGAGCGCACCAGCATGTCGCAGATCTCAAGCGCCTGCTCGCCGGTGTCCGGCTGGGAGATGAGGACCTCGTCGATGTCCACGCCGATGCGGGCGGCGTAGCCCGGGTCGAGCGCGTGCTCGGCGTCGATGAACGCCACGACGCCGCCTGCGGCCTGCGCCTCGGCGAGGATCTCGAGGGAGAGCGTGGTCTTGCCCGAGGACTCGGGGCCGTAGATCTCGACGATGCGGCCGCGCGGGACGCCGCCGATGCCGAGCGCCGCGTCGAGCGCGATCGACCCCGTGGGGATGGCCTCGACCTCGAGGCTCGGGCCCTCGTCCCCGAAGCGCATGATCGCGCCCTTGCCAAACTTCTTCTCGATCTCCTCGGTGGTGGCGGCGAGGACCTTCTCGCGCTCCTCGCCGGTGGTCCTCGGGTGGATCTCCTTGGTGATGCCCTTGGCCTTGGCCATGCTCTCCCCTTTCGCGTCCTTTGTCGCCGTGATGGTATCCGAACATCCGTTCTAAGTCAAGCGGGACGCATCGAACATAGCAGGCACGACGTACCGGCGGCAGCAACCAGGCTGACGGGCGGCTCGCGGGGAGCTTTCGGGGGACTTCCCCGTTCGGAGAAGCCCCACGTACCGGGGCTCGGGAGGGGCGCCCCTCACCCGGCCCCAGGGCCGCGCCTACAAGCGCTCCTCCACAACACCTTCACGAAGCAGGGCCACGGCCTCGCGCGCGGCGGCGCGACGGACGGCCGCGCGGTCGCCCTCCAGGGCAAGAAGCGCGCTGCGCTCCCCCGCCGGGCCCGAGAGTCCCAGCCACACCGTGCCCACGGGCTTGCCGGGCTCCTCCCCTCCCGGGCCGGCGATGCCGGTCACCGAGACGGCGAGGTCGCAGCCGAGCACGAAGCGGGCGCCGCGCGCCATCTGCTCGGCGCACTCGGGCGAGACCGCGCCGCGCGCGGGGTCCTCGAACACCTCGTCGGCCACGCCCAGGACGGCGCGCTTGACGTCGATCGCGTAGCTCACCACGCCGCCGCGCACCACGTCCGAGGAGCCGGGCACGGCCGTCAGGCAGCCGCACACGAGGCCTCCCGTGCACGACTCTGCGGTACCGAGCGTAAGCCCCCGCCCGCGGGCGAGCTCGAGCAGCTCGGCGCAGGCGTCATAGAGCTCGGGGTCGTCCGAGAAGATCTCGCGCTCGGCCACGGCTACCTCCCAAAGACGACGTGACGGGCGTTCCAGAAGTACTGCACGCCGGAGACCACGGTGAGCACCACGGCGGCGATCATGAGCGCCCAGGAGACAAAGCCGATCTGGGTCCCAAAGTCGACGAGGCCGACCGCGTACAGCGCAAAGGCGAGGTAGTAGCCGCACAGCGACACCATCGTGACGGCGGTCTTGGCCTTGCCGAGGCTGTCGGCGGCGATGACCTCGCCGGTGGACGCCGCGACCATGCGCAGCGCGCTCACGAGAAACTCGCGCACGAGGATCACGAAGACCACCCACACGGCCACCTCGCCGCGGTCGAGCAGCATGAGCAGGGCCGAGAAGACCAGGAGCTTGTCGGCGATAGGATCGAGGAACTTGCCGAAGTCGGTGATCTCGTCGCGGGAGCGGGCGAGGTAGCCGTCGACCTTGTCCGTGAGGGACAGGGTCACGTAGATGACGAAGGCGGCCACGGAAAGCGGGGCGTCGACCGGGCCGTCGGCGAGGGCCGCCACGACCATGAAGACCGGGATGAACGCGATCCTCACGCAGGTCACGATGTTAGCAGGGGTCCAGACGCTCTTCTCGCCCGCCATGTCAGTCGTCCTCCTTCACGAGCTCGCCGGTCATCTCGTAGCAAAACGAGTCGACGAGGTCGACGGTCACGATGTCTCCCACCGAGGCCTCGCCCTCGGCGATGTGGACGGCGCCGTCGGAGTCGGGCGCCTGGAACCAGGCGTGCCCGATGAGCTCGGGGCCGTCCGGGCCCTCCTCCACGCCGTCGACGATCACGCGGACGCGCTCGCCCACGTGGGCGGCCGTCGCGGCAAAGCCGAGCTGCTCGGTGAGGTCGATGAGGCGCTGGGTGCGCTCGAGCTTGACCTCCTCGGGCACCTGGCCGTCCATGCGGGCGGCGGCGGTGCCGTCCTCCTGGGAGTAGGCGAAGACGGAGCAGTAGTCGAACTCCTGCTCGGCGATGAAGTCGTAGAGCTCGTCTGCCTCCTCGTCCGTCTCGCCGGGAAATCCCGCCATGCCCGTGGTGCGCAGCACCATGCCGGGGATCTCGGCGCGCAGGCGCGCGAAGAGGGCGCGGAGCTCCTCGGCCGAGCCGGGGCGGCCCATGGCCTTGAGCACGCGCGCGGAGCAGTGCTGGATGGGGATGTCGATGTAGGGCAGCACCTCGGGGACATCGCGGATCGTGGCGATGAGCTCGTCGGTCATGCCCTCGGGCTGCAGGTAGAGCACGCGCACCCAGCCGCCGTAGGGCCGCACGGCCTCGGCGACGCGGCGCAGCAGCGCGGCGAGCGTCTCGCCCTCGCCGAGGTCGCAGCCCCACACGCCGGTGTCCTGGCCGATGAGCACGACCTCACGGACGCCGCCCTCCATGAGCGCGCGCACCTCGGAGACGACCTCGTCGGCCGGGCGCGAGTGGTAGCGCCCGCGGATGTAAGGGATCGCGCAGAAGGTGCAGAAGCGGTCGCACCCCTCGGAGATCTTCACGAAGGCGCTCGCGCCCTCGATGGTGCGCAGCGTCCCCTCGGCGGCCGCCCGCGGGGCCTCGGCGCCGAGGACCTCGCACACCACGCCGACGATGCCGTCCTCGTCCTCGGCGCGCACGAAGGCGGCGACCTCGGGGAGCTCGGAGGCGAGCTCGTCGCCGTAGCGCGAGGGCACGCAGCCGCACATCACGATGGGGCAGGCGCGCACGCCCTCGCTGCGCTCCTCGGCAATCTGGAGCGTGGCCTCGACGGACTCCTCCGTCGCGGAGGCGAGAAACGAGCAGGTGTTGACGATCGCGACGTCCGCCTCGGCGGCGTCGGCGACCTCCTCGAAGCCCGCGGAGAGCAGAAGCGCCCTCATGCGGTCGGAGTCGACCTCGTTCTTGGCGCAGCCAAGCGTGACGAGCAGAAAGCGCACGGCATCCCCCTTTGCTAGCGATAGTTGACGAACTGCAGGGGCTGGCCGTAGTCGCGGTCCCTGAGCGCGGAGATGACGGACTGCAGGACGTCCTTGGAGGCCGAGCTCATGCGGAGCTTGTCGCCCTCGACGGTGGCCTTGGCCTTGAGCTTGAGGTCGCGGATGTCCTTGGCGATCTTCTTGGCCGTGTCCTGGTCGATGCCCTGGACCACGGTGCCGCTCTGACGCACGCTCATGCCCGAGGCGGCGATGGGGTCGGACCAGCGCACCGCCGTGAGGTCGACGCCGCGCTTCACGAGCTTGGACCCCAGGATGTCGCGCACCTGGGAGGCCACGAACTCGGAGGGCGCAGAGATCTTGAGGACGCCCTCCTTCTTGGAGAGCTCAAGGGTGGCGCCGGTGCCCTTGAGGTCGTAGCGCTGGGTGAGCTCGCGCGCCGCCTGCTGGCAGGCGTTGTCGACCTCCTGCATGTCGACGACGGACACCACGTCGAAGCTAGATTCCTTGGCCATGTGAAACTCCTTTCGCGGGCGGCCTAGAGGCCGTCCGTCCCTGTCTGCCCGGCGGGGTCGGCCGACGCGTCTGCGCCGGTGCCGGCGCCCTCCCCGTCCTCCGCGCCCTCGGGACGCGGGGTCCCCTTGATCGTCACGCTCTCGACGCCGCCCGCGGAGGACGTGAAGTCGACGCGCTCGCCGTTCTTGGTGACCTTGACCACGGAGGGGTCGCCCACCTGGACCGTGATCGAGTCATAGACCGTGAACTCCTGGGACCACGGCCCGGTCATGCCGTCGGCGACGACGCTCTCGCCGTCGCAGACGATCTCGAGCCAGGAGTAGCCGCCGCTCGCGAGCTCCACGCTCACGACCGTCTCCTCGGGCTCCGCGTCCGCGGAGGGGTCGGCGGGGTCCTCGCCGTCGGTCTCGCCGTCCGTCGCCTCGCCGTCGGTCTCGCCGTCGGTCGCCTCGCCGTCGGGCGTCTCGTCGCCCGCGGCGTCGTCACCGGAGGCGTCGTCGGAGCCGTCGCCTGCCGTCGCATCGCCCGCGGGCGTGGTCGCGTCGTCTGCGGCGTCACCCTGCGTGGCGTTGCTCACCTCGACGGTCTGGCCGCCCGTCGTCTCCTGGCCGCCGCGCACGCACGAGCCCACGGAGAAGATCAAGATGGCGGTGATCAGCGCGGTGGCAACGATCACGATCGCGAACAGCGCGCGGCGCGGATCCGAGAAGAACCCCTCGACGGCGCCGAGGGCGCCCCCGCGCGTGGGCGGGCGGACGCCGCGGCCCTGGCGCTGGGGACCCGCGGAGCGCCTGCGGACGTTGGGGCGCTCCACCTGGGCGATGTTTCGAGAGGAGCGGCGGCCCGAGATGGTCGAGGCCGGCGCGTAGGGGTTGGCGCGGTCGTCGTAGCGCAGATCGTCGACGTACTCGCTCGGGCTCACGCGGCGCGTGCTCACGTCGTCGCGGCGGTAGAGCCGGTTCGAGCGCACCTGGGAGCGCCCGTCGTAGGCGCGCTCCGGGGAGCGCTGGCCCTCGCTGATCAGGCGGCCGGCCTGGTCGTCGGGGCGGCGCCTGCGCTCGACGGCGCGGCGGCGCGAGGGGCCCTGCGGCCCGCGGTCCCGCTCGCCGGCGCTGTTGTAGGGACGACGGCGCTCGCCCTCGCGCGTCCACTCGAGCTCGCTTTCGCGGGAGAACGAGTACGACGAGCGGGTGCCCGGCGCCGCGGCCCCCATGCCCACGAGCGGCACCGAGGAGCGCGAGCGCACCGGCGCCGTGGTGGCGAAGTAGCCCATGTCGCCCGCGGGGCCGCCCGAGGTCGGGAGCAGCGGGCGGTACTCGACGTAGGCCTTGGGCCGCGAGCCCACCTCGTTGACGAGGTCGTAGCCCGAGACGCCGCGCCCGGCCTGCGTGTCGCGCGTGCGGCGCCTGAGCTCGTGCGACGCCGTGCCGGTGCGGTGGACGTAGAGGTCCTCCTGGAAGAGGTCCACGATCTCGCGGGCGTTGAGGCCGAGGTAGCGGGCGTAGCTCGAGAGCATGCCCTGGGCGTAGCCGCTCTGGGGCAGGTGGTCGTAGTCGCCCTCCTCGAAGGCGATGAGCACGTCCTCGCGCAGCTTCAAGATCTTGGACGCCTGGGAGATGGAGAGGCCGAGCTCGTGCCTGCGCGTCACGAGCGCCTCGCTGAAACGCGGACGTGCCATGTCACTCAACCTCCCGATACGCGGCTTCCTGCACCTTCAGGTCCTCCAGACCGTCCTTGTCGAGAAGGACCTCGCGCGGCTTGGAGCCGTTGGCCGGCCCCACGACGCCCTTGGCCTCGAGCATGTCCATGATCCTGCCCGCGCGGGCGTAGCCCACGGAGAGCGCGCGCTGCAGGCTCGAGGTGGAGCCGAGCTGCGACTCCACGACGATGCGCGCCGCCTCCCACACGAGCGGGTCGTCGTCCTTGGCCGCGCCCGGATCGCCGGGGGCGCCCGGGGCGTTGGGGACCACCGCGGTCAGGATGTCCTCATGGTAGTCGGCCGTGACCTGGGTGCGCACGAACTCGACGGTCTGCTCGATCTCCTCGTCGGAGACCCAGCAGCCCTGGGCGCGCCGCGGCTTCTTGCCGCGGAGCTTGACGAGCATGTCTCCCCTGCCGAGGAGCTGCTCGGCGCCCTTCTGGTCGAGGATGATGCGCGAGTTGATGGAGTTGTCGACGGAGAGCGCCACGCGGTTGTCGATGTTGGCGCGGATAAGGCCGGTCACGACGTCTGCCGAGGGGCGCTGGGTGGCCACGATCAGGTGGATGCCGGCGGCGCGGCCCAGCTGCGCGATGCGCACGATCGAGGACTCCACGTCCTTGCCGGCGACCATCATGAGGTCGGCGAGCTCGTCGATCACGATGACGAAGTAGGGCATGTGCTTCGGGGGGTTCTCCATCTCGTCATACTTGCCCCCGTCGACGTTGCCGTTGTAGGTCTTGATGTCGCGGACCTTGTAGTGCTCGAAGACCTTGAGGCGCCGCTCCATCTCGGTCACGCCCCACTGAAGCGCGCTCGCCGCCTGGCGCGGCTCGGTGACCACGGGAACGTAGAGGTGCGGCAGGCCCGCGTAGCCCGTGAACTCGACGCGCTTGGGGTCGACCATGATCAGGCGCACCTGCTCGGGGGTGGCGCGCATGAGCATGGACATGATGATGGCGTTGAGCAGGACCGACTTGCCCGAGCCCGTGGTGCCGGCGACGAGCAGGTGCGGCAGCCCCGCGAGGTCGACCACGATCGGCTTGCCCTCGGAGTCGCGGCCAAAGGCGCAGTCGAGCGGGCCGCCCTTGGCGAAAGGAAGTACGTCGGAGAGATAGACCGGCTGGGGCTTGTCGTTGGGGATCTCGATGCCCACCAGGGAGGTCCCCGGGATGGGCGCGAAGATGCGCACGGACTTGGCCGCGAGCGACAGCGCGATGTCGTCCTCGAGGTTGACGATCTTGTTGACGCGCTCGCCCTCGCCCATCGAGATCTTGAACGTGGTGACCGAGGGGCCGGCGATCCAGCCCTCGACGCGCGAGCTCAGGCCAAACTCCTCGAGGGTGCCCTGGAGCTTGGCCGCCGTGGCTGCGAGCTCCTCGTCGTTGGCGAAGGTGCCGTCGAACTGGTCGTTCTTGCGCAGGATGGAGAGCGGCGGGAGCTTGTAGGACTCGTCACCGTCGCCGGGCCGGGTGATGGTCTGCGGGGCGGGCGCGGCCTTGGCGGCCTTCTCGCCCTTCTCGGCCTTGGCGGCCTTGGCGTTCTTCTCGGCCTTGGCGCCCTTGGCGCGCTTGCCGGCGCGCCTCTCGGGGCGCAGGAACGAGGGGACCTCGCCGTGGACCTCGGAGGGCGCCGGGGCATCGTCGGCAAAGAGCGGCGCGGGGCGCGGGGCGCGGTCGAGCAGCGTGGTCGCAGGCTCCTGAGCGTCGTCGGAGAGCAGCTTGGCGCGGCTGCGCTTGAGCACGGTGGTCTTACGGTCGCCGATGAACGACGTGGTGCCCTCGCCCGTCTCGTCGAACAGCGACGCCTGCGGCCCCTGGGCGGCGCCGGGGACGAACGACTCGTCCGCGGCGGCGTCGATGATCGCCTGGGCGCGGCGCTCCTCGACGCGGGCGCGGTGGTCGTCGGCCAGGGCGCGGGCGCGCTCGCGCGCCGAGGTGACGAGCCCCGAGATGGAAAAGCCGCACACCACGACGCCCGCGAGGACGCACCCCACGAGCACGACGTTGCCCACCACGGGGCCGAGCAGGGCGAGCAGGGCGTAGGCGATCGCGCCGCCCACGTAGCCGCCCGCGAGCTCGGCGGGCTCGGGCTGCAGGACCGTGCCCGGGTCCTCGGCGGCGCCGGGGCAGTTGAGCGAGAGCATGGCGAGGACGGCGAGAAGGACGAGCGCGAGCCCCGCCGCGATCCGCCCGGAGACCGGGCGGTCGCCGTCCACGAAGAAGGTCATCGCGAAGGCGAAGAGCGCCACCGGCACGAGCAGCGCGCCCGCGCCGAAGGAGAGCGCGAGAAAGTCGTGGACCGCGCTCGTGACCACGGCCGAGGACGGAACGACCACGGCGACGAGCATCGCCACGGCCACCACCGCCAGGACCACGCCGAGGATGTCGGACTGGGCGTTGCCGAGAGCCACGGCGCCGCCGGACGCGCGGGACTGCGCGCGGGCGGGCCGCTTGGCGCCGGAGCGCCCCTTGGCTGCGTTTGTGCTGCGTTTTGCGGGCATCTGCCTAGACCTCCATCACGACCGGGATGATCATCGGCCGCGTGTGCGTCCTGTTCCAGAGCTGGTTGGAGAGCGCGTTGCGCACGCCGCGGCGCAGCGCGTCGATGTTGACGCCGCCGGAGGAGGTGAGCTTGGCCACCTGCGCGCGCACGAGCTCCTGCGCCTCGCTCAGGAGCACGTCGTCGGTGGAGGTGGCCACGCCGCGCGTGGAGACCTCGACGGCCTCGACCGCGCCGCGGCGCTTGGAGATGATGACGGTGCAGGTGACCACGCCGTCCTGGGCGAGCTTCTGGCGGTCGCGCAGGACCACGGGGTTGGCCTCGGTGACGGTGCCGCCGTCGACGTAGACCACGCCGGACTCGACGGCGCGCCCGCGGCGGACCTTGTGCTTGACCATCTCGAGCGAGTCGCCGTTGTCCAGGACAAAGACGTGGCTCGCGGGCACGCCCATCTGCACGCCGAGCTCGGCGTGGGCGCGCAGGTGCTGGGCCTCGCCGTGCACGGGCATGAAGTAGCGCGGCTTGGCCATGGCGAGCATGAGCTTGAGCTCCTCGGCGCTCGCGTGGCCGGAGACGTGGACGAGGCCCTTGCTCTTGTCGTAGATCTCGCAGCCGACCTTGGAGAGCGAGTTGACGATCGCCTGGACGCTCTTCTCGTTGCCGGGGATGGGCGTGGCCGAGATGATCACCGTGTCGGTGTTGTGGATGGAGAGCGACTTGTGCTCGCCGTTGGCCATGCGCGCGAGCGCCGAGAGCGGCTCGCCCTGGCTGCCGGTGCACAGCACCACGATCTTCTCGTCCGGGATGCGGTCGACGTCGTAGGCGTCGATGATGTTCTCCTCGTCGATCTTGAGGTAGCCGAGCTCGCGGGCGACCTTGGTGTTGGTCACCATGGAGCGGCCGGTCACGACGACCTTGCGGCCCACGGCCACGGAGGCGTCGCAGATCTGCTGGAGGCGGTGGATGTGGCTCGAGAACGCCGCCACGAAGACGCGGCCCGGGGCGTTCTTGATAACGTGGCGCAGGTCGCGGCCCACCGCGGCCTCGGACGGCGTGAAGCCCGGACGGCAGGCGTTGGTGGAGTCGGAGAGCAGAAGGTCCACGCCCGAGGCGCCGAACTTGTTGATGGCCTGGTAGTTGGGGCGCTGGCCGTCGATGGGCGTCTGGTCGAACTTGAAGTCGCCGGTGTGCATGACGGTGCCCGCGGGGGTTGACATGAAGACGCCGAAGGCCGCCGGGATCGAGTGCGTCATCGAGAAGAACGTGATGGTGAAGGCGCCGAGCGTGATCGTGGAGCCGTCGCTCACCTCGCGGAACTTGGGCGAGCGGATGTTGTGCTCGGCAAGCTTGCCCTGGATGAAGCCAAGCGTGAGCTTGCTCGAGTAGATGGGCACCTTGCGGGTGAGGTCGGCCAGCAGGTACGGCAGGGCGCCGGTGTGGTCCTCGTGGCCGTGCGTGATGATGATGCCGCGGAGCTTCTCCTCGTTCTCCAGGACGTAGGTGTAGTCGGGCAGGATGAGGTCGATGCCGGGCTGTCCCTCGTCGGGGAACATCAGGCCCGCGTCAACGAGGACCATGTCGTCGCCGTACTCGAAGGCGGTCATGTTCTTGCCGATGCCGTCGAGGCCTCCGAGGGGGATGATCTTGAGCGCTATGTCCTTCTTTGGCATTCCCGAGTGGTTCCTTTCGCGCGCGTTTGGTCAGGTATATCAGACGACCCCGAGGGTCGCTCCAATTCGCATACGGATTGATTCTACCCGAGAAGAACGCGCCGTCCGGATGTTCCACGATGGCTTCACGGGCCGCAGGCGGGACGGGGCGCGGGGGCGGGGGGCGGCCCGCACTCGGCGACGTCCGCCGGAAGCCCGCCCGCACTTCTCGTCCCGCCGCATCCAGTGCGGGCCGGCGCGCAATGGATGCGCGCACTTGGCGACGGCGGCCCGGAGGGGGTCGCGCACTCGATGCGCCACGGACCGAAATAGGCCCGCACTCGATGCGCGCACACACGAGTGCGGGCAAGAAGTGCGGGCGCGCGGGGCCAGGGCGCCTACTCGCCGCGGAGCTCGAGGTTCATGAGGGTCGCGTTGCTGCCGATCTGACGAGGGGAGGGGTCATAGGAGAGCTTGAGCTGCCCACGATTTCGTTCTCGGCAGACATAGCTTAGGAGCAACGCCACCGGCTTGGCGCCGGACGCCCACTGCCCCACCGTTCTCATCCCGCAAGTCAGGAACACGCTCCCTTGCAATCGCCGCCGATCCGCGGACGGCAGGCCCCGGAATCAGCGTCAGCTCACGAGGACGTATCTGCGGTTGCGGCTCGTCTCCCCCGCCGTTGGAGCGACCTTCCCCTGCTCGATGAGCTTGGGGAGCAGGTAGCGAATGCGCGCCACGCCGACGCCTATCCTCTCGGCAAGCTCCCGCGCGCTGGTGGGGCGCTGGGCATCCAGCTCCAAAAGGATCTTCTCCTCAAGGAAGTAGGTGTCCATCGAAGGCGACACGGGCGCGGGGGCGGGTACTGCCACGACACCCGCCAGCTCCCGGCGAAGGATGACCGTGAACGAGTCCGCCGTGACCCTGAACTCCGGGACAGGCAGCGAGCGCGCCTCCATCTCTCGAATCATGTATCGGATGCCGGTGCCCTGGCTCTCCGCGATGAACCCGCCGTGCTCGAGCGGCACGGCGCCCATGAGGCTCATGAGGCGCGGGTTGCGGCACCGCGAGCTCCCGTCCCCGAGGGACTCGACCGTCTTGCCGCCCCAGAGTCCGCCGGGGTTGCGGATCTCTATGCGGTCCGGGTAGACGTCGACGCTCACGGCCTCGCCCACGTACAGCGGCGCGTACTCTCGATGGACGAGAGCGTTGGAGAGCGCCTCGCGCAGGACCTCCTCCGGGATCTCCCACTCGTCATGGCGCTCGGCCCCGACCACGTGGGAAGTCTTGCGCAGGTTGCGCGCCAGCACGGCAAGCGCGTCCTCGATGCATACCGAGAGGGGCCCGTCGCACATCTGGCGGTCGATGAACCTCGGCTGCCCCGGCGGCGCCTTCTCAACGTCCGGATGCACCGCGACGTCGATGAGCAGGCGTGGATAGAACTGCTGCGGGTACAGGCCCGCGGCAAGCAGGCCGCCCAGATAGAGCGTCCCGTCCTCCGCCGCGATTCCCAGCCTCTGAAGCTGGGACTCTCTGGTTTCCGCGCCCCTGAAGACGCGCGAGCTCTGCCTCCTGCGCGCTTCGATTATGGCGTCGACGAGGCTCTGATCGAGGTCGGCAGCCGTGGCCCCGCAGACAAGGGCGGCCTCCGCGTCGCTCGGCAGAAGCGCCCCCTGCATCTCAAACAGCTCCGACGGCGACAGCCTATCAACAATCAGCCCAAGCTCATCATCGTGCATGGCAACCCCCCCGTCTCTCCGCTCACTCAACTATAGAGGATTATCTCTCAAATCTGAGAGACACTTTGAGAGAAGACTGAGAGAGGCCCGCCGACCGACGGGGCCGCCCCCGGCGCTCCGAAAGGAAGTTCCACGAAGTGCACTTCCTGGGGGAGCGCCGGGGGCGGCCCGAGCTGCGTCAGAGTATGGAGCCTGAAGCCCTACGCCCCGTGGTGACGGCGCGGACGCGGACGGTCGTCGCCGCCCTCGCCCTTGTCGCCGGGACGACGGCGCGGGCCGCGGTGCTCGCGGCGCGGACGCCCGGCATCCCCGTCCTTCTCGGCACGCTCGCCGCCATGGCCGCGGCCGGAGCCGGCCGGGGCCTCGGGCTTGTCGATGCGGTCGAGGCTGATCTTGCCCTTCTCGTCGACCTCGAGGACGCGGACCTTGACCTCGTCGCCGATGTTGAGGACGTCCTCGACCTTGTCCACGCGGCCCTGCGCCACGCGGGAGATGTGGAGCAGGCCGTCCTTGCCGGGCAGCAGCTCGACGAAGGCGCCGAAGGGCTGGATGCCCACGACGCGGCCGGTGTACTCCTCGCCGACCTCGGGGACCTTGACGATGGCCTTGATGCGCTCGGCCGCCGCGTCGCCCGCGCCGCCGACGCCCGCGATGAAGACGGTGCCGTCCTCCTGGATGTCGATCGTGGCGCCGGTGTCCTCCTGGATGCCGCGGATGACCTTGCCGCCGGAGCCGATGACGTCGCGGATCTTGTCCGTGGGGATGGTGAGGCTGATGATCTGCGGCGCGGACTCCTTGGTCTCGGAGCGCACGCCGGGCACCGCGTCGAGCATGGCGTCGAGGATGAACATGCGGCCCTCGTGCGCCTGCATGAGCGCGGAGCGCAGGATCTCGGGCGTGAGGCCGGTGGCCTTGTTGTCCATCTGCATGGCGGTGATGCCCTTGGTGGTGCCGGTCACCTTGAAGTCCATGTCGCCGAGGAAGTCCTCGAGGCCCTGGATGTCGGTGAGGACGACGGTCTTGCCCTCCTCCTGGATCAGTCCCATGGCCACGCCGGAGACCGGGCGCTTGATGGGCACGCCGGCGTCCATGAGCGCGAGCGTAGAGCCGCAGGTGGAGCCCATCGAGGACGAGCCGTTGGACTCCATGACCTCGGAGACCACGCGGATGGTGTAGGGGAACTCCTCCTCGGAGGGGATCACCGGGAGCAGGGCGCGCTCGGCGAGGTTGCCGTGGCCGATCTCGCGGCGCTTGGGGCTGCCCATGCGGCCGGTCTCGCCGGTGCAGAACGGCGGGAAGTTGTAGTGGTGCATGTAGCGCTTGCCATCGACGGGCTCGATGGTGTCGAGGCGCTGCCACTCGTTGAGCATGCCGAGGGTGCAGATGGAGAGCACCTGCGTCTGGCCGCGCTGGAAGAGGCCGGAGCCGTGGACGCGGGGCAGGTAGTCGCCCTTGACCATGAGCGGGCGCACCTCGGTGGGCGTGCGGCCGTCGACGCGCTCGCCGGTCTCGACGACCATCAGGCGCATCGCGTGCTTCTCGAGGGCCTTGAGCTCCACGGGGATGGCGCGGCTCCACTCGGCGCGCTCCTCGTCGGTGAACTCGGCCTTGATGGACTCCTTGAGGGCCTCGACCTTGCCGATGCGGGAGAGCTTGTCGGCGTCCTTGAGGGCGGCCTCCATCTCGTCGTAGTGGGCGAAGACGCGGTCGTGGACCTCGGGGATGGGCTCGTCGAGGATGTACTCGCGCGGGACGATGGGGCCGTTGGTCTCCTCGACCTTGGCGAAGAACTTCTTCTGCTCCTCGCAGAAGGCGGCGATGGCCTCCTGGCCAAAGGCCATGGCGGCGAGCATGTCCTCCTCGGAGATCTCCTCGGCGCCGGCCTCGAGCATGGAGATGAAGTCGCAGGAGCCGCCGAGCTCAAGGTCGAGGTCGGAGTTGTCGCGCTCCTCGTAGGTGGGGTTCACGATGAACTCGTGGGTGTCGCGGTCGCGGCCGATGCGCACGCAGGCGAGCGGGCCCTCGAAGGGCACGCCGCCGACGGTGAGGGCGGCGGAGGCGGCCATCACGCAGATGGTGTCGACGGGGTTGATCTGGTCGGCCACGAGGGTGGTGGCCACGACCTGGACCTCGTTGCGGAACCCGGCCGGGAAGCTCGGGCGCAGCGGGCGGTCGATCATGCGGGCCGTGAGGGTGGCCTTCTCGGACGGGCGCGCCTCGCGCTTGAGGTAGCCGCCGGGGATGCGGCCCACGGCGTACATCTTCTCGATGAAGTCGACCGTGAGCGGGAAGAAGTCGTAGTCCTTGCGCTCCTTGGAGACCACCGCGGTGAGAAGGACCGTGGAGTCGCCCGCCTTCACAAGGCAGGCGCCGGTGGCCTGCTTGGCAAGCTCGCCGGTCTCGAGGACGTAGTGCTTGCCGTAGAGGTCGAACTCGTGCGTAACCTTTGCCATTTCTTTTCCCTTATCTCCGCCTGCCCCATTGCAGGCGGGCCGTCTTGGCGGCCGCGCCTGCGACCGCCGCCCGCTCCGTGCGGGCTAAACCAAAAGAGGGGGCACCCGCGGGCGCCCCCTCGAAGAACCGCTTTACTGGATGTTGTCGCGGATGCCGAGGCTCTTGATGAGGGTACGGTAGGCCTCGATGTCGTTGCCCTTGATGTAGGAGAGCAGGCGACGACGCTTGCCGACGAGCATCAGAAGGCCGCGACGGGTGTGGAAGTCCTTCTTGTGGGTCTTCATGTGCTCGGTCAGGCCCTTGATGCGCTCGGTGAGCAGGGCGACCTGCACGGCCGCGGAACCGGAGTCCTTCTCGTCCTTGCCGTACTGGGCGACGAGCTCGGCCTTGCGCTCCTTGGTGACTGCCATGTTCAAACCACCTTTCACATAGATTCGCCCCGAACCGGGATGGCCGTCAGGTGTGGGCGGGCCGCCAGGTACGGGGTACTGACCTGTGGCAGTGTAGCACAAGCGCGCGCTCCGGTCCTTCTCGGCAGAAAATCCACGAGACGCGCGCGGCACGGCGGCGTTTGCGGGGACGAAGCGGCCCCCTTATGAGGGTGTGTACACCGCCCCTATGGGGTATGTACGCCAGGCCCTGTGGCACTTCTCGCAAAGGCGCAGTTCAGAGCGCTGCCGAGAAGAACGGGCGGGTCGGATGACTGAACATACCCTACAGGGGCGGTGTACACACCCTCACGAGAGGGAGGCCGCGTCCACCAGCGCCGAGAAGATCTTGCGGCTGGGCTCGTCGACGGCGTGCGAGAACTCGGGGTGCCACTGGACCGCCCAGCAGAAGCGCGAGGAGGGGCGCCACACGGCCTCGACCACGCCGTCCGGCGCCGTGGCCATGACCTCCAGGCCCGGTGCCACGTCTCGCAGCGCCTGGTGGTGGAAGCTGTTGACGGGCAGCGCGCCGGCGCCCACGCAGGCCGAAAGCGGCGTTCCGGGGAGCACGTCCACCTCGTGGACCGGGTTCTCGTAGGGGGCCTTCCCGTGGTGCTCGACCTCGGAGGGCAGCTGCGCAGGCAGGTCCTGCCAGAGCGTGCCGCCCAGGACGACGTTGAGGGCCTGGAGGCCGCGGCAGATGCCAAGCAGCGGCAGGTCCCGCTCCAGCGCCGCCGGGACGAGCAGCGCCTCCATGGCGTCGCGCTCGCGGCAGAGCTCGCCGCAGAGGGCGGCCTGGTCGGGGGCGCCCGCGCCGTAGCGGGCGGGGTCGACGTCCTGCCCGCCGGTCACGACGAGCCCGTCGAGGGCGTCGAGCAGGCAGGCCACGGCGTCGGCGTCGGAGGTGAGCGGCAGCATCACGGGCACGCCGCCGGCCTCGGCGACGGCGTCGAAGTAGCCCGGGAGCATCCACAGGCTCTCGCGACCGTAGTCGACGAGCGGCACGCAGCCGATCAGCGGCTTGTGGGACATGGGGCGCACTCCCTTCTCGCGGGCGGCAGGGCACGGCCGCCCATTATGCCGCAACTCCGCGCGGAGGATCGCCCGGGCGGCGCAGGCCCCGGCATTAATCCCCGAGAAATGTACGACCATTCTCAGTGAGGCCATTCCGTTAATTTAACTCCATAGCTCAATGGTTTACTGTCAAGGGAAACGGTCGTACATTTCTCCCCTTGGGGTGCGGGGCGCGCGAGACACTGGGCCCGCGGCCCGCGGCCCGCGGCGCGCGGCCCCGCCGCACTCACAGGGCGCCGAGGTAGAACTCCCAGGCGCGCAGGCGGGCGTCGAGGTGGGTGGCGGCCCAGGCGTGCGCGAGGCCCAGGAGCGCGAGGGCGCCCTCGGCGTCAATCTCCGCCGCCAGCAGCTCGTCGAAGGTGAGGCCCAGAAGCGCGCGCAGCCACGCGAGCGTCCCGGGCGCGACCGGCTGCGCCCCGGCGACCTCGCGGGCGCAGCTCTCGCACAGCGCCCCTCCCGCGGCGGGCGAGAAGTACGTCACGGCCTCGTCGCCGCAGGCGCAGCACGTCGCGAGCTCGGGCCTCCAGCCGCCGTGCGCGAGCACCTTCCACGCGTACGCGGCCACCACGACGTCGAGGTGCGCGCGGTCCGCAGCCTGCTCGCAGGCGGTGAGCGCACGCAAGCAGATGGGATGCAGGAAGCCGTCCGGCGCGTCCTCGTAGCAGGTGAGCCGCGCGAGCTCGGCCACCGCGCTCGCCGCCGAGACCCGGTCGTACTCCCCGCGCAGCCCCGGGTGCGGGTCCACGAGCGCAGCCTCGCTCACCACGTCGAGGCTGCGTCCCTCCGCCAGCAGCAGGTCGCACTCGGAGAAGAGCTCAACGCGCGCGGCGAGGCGCCCCCCGGGCTTGCGCGCGCCCTTCGCGACGGCGCGCCGCTGCGAGCCGTCGGCGGCAAGCAGCGTCAGGATGAGGTCCGTCTCGCCGAGCTTGGTGCGGTCGAGCACGATCGCGCGCGTTCGGTAGGTGCGCCTCCCCGCCATGGCCTAGCCCTCGTCGAGCCCGTAGCCCAGGCGGCGGATCTCGCGCTCGTCGCGCCTCCACTGCGGCGCCACGCGCACCGTGAGGTCGAGAAAGACCCTGCAGCCGAGCAGGCGCTCGATGTCGCGGCGGGCCTCCACGCCCACGCGCTTGATCATCTGCCCGCCGCGGCCGAGCACGATGCCCTTCTGGCCGTCGCGCTCCACGAGGATCGTGGCCGCGATCGAGGCGTGGCCGTCGTCGGCGTACTCGAGGCTCTCGCACAGCACCCCCACCGAGTGCGGCAGCTCCTGGCGCAGGTGCAAGAAGAGCTTCTCGCGCACGAACTCGGCCACGAGGTCCTCGGGGGTGGCGTCCACGTCCATCCCCTCCGGGAACCACCGCGGCCCCTCGGGCAGGTGCGCCGATACCAGGGCGAGAAACGCGTCGACGTTGAAGCCCTCGGTCGCGGAGACCACGAGCTCGTCGTCGAAGCGGCACAGGGCCCGGGCGGCCTCGAGCTGCGCGGAGACCTGCTCGGGGCCGGCGATGTCGGCCTTGGTGAGCACGAGCAGCTTGTAGTCGGCCTCGGCCGAGTCGACGTGGCGCGCCACCCACTCGTCGCCGCGGCCCACGGGCTTGGTGGCGTCCACGAGGAAGGCCACGACGTCGGCGTCGGCGAGCTCGGCGAGCGCCGCCTTGTTGAGCTCGGAGCCCAGGGCGTCCTTGGGCTTGTGCAGGCCCGGCGTGTCGATGATCACGAGCTGGGACCCCGGCGTGTTGATGACCGCGCGCATGCGGCGGCGCGTGGTCTGGGCCACGGGGCTCGTGATGGCGACCTTCTCGCCCATGCAGGCGTTGAGCAGCGTGGACTTGCCGGCGTTGGGCCGGCCCACCAGGGCGACGAAGCCGCTGGTGAACGGCGCGTCCTTCTCGCCCGCGTTCTTGTTGGCCATGAAACCTCCCCGGGGCCGCGCCCCTAGTTGAAAAGGGCGTTGGCGTAGACGAGCACGCCCACGATCGCGACGACAAACGACAGGAACCACACCGCCGCGGCCGCGATGTCCTTGGCGCGGCCCGCGAGCGGGTGGAACTCCGGCGAGACGAGGTCGACCACGGTCTCGATCGCCGTGTTGAAGAGCTCAGCCATGATGACCACGGCACAGCACAGCAAGATGATCGCCCAGCTCAAGAGGTCGATCTGCAGCACGATGCCGGCCACGACCGCGAGCGCGCCCACGGCGAGCATGACCTTGATGTTGCGCTCGGTGACGACGGCGGTCCTGAAGCCCTGGATCGCAAAAAGGAAGCTCTTGCGGAAGCCCGGGTGGTCGCTCTTGGAGCCGGGTATCATGCGTCGCCATCCTCGCGGTGGCGGGTGAGCATGACGTGGTCGATCGGCCGGTCGCACGGCATGAGGGCCAGGAGCGCCTCCTCGCGCGCCTCCATGGCGGACGCCTCCTCGTCGTCGAGGTGGTCGTAGCCGAGCAGGTGCAGCAGGCCGTGGGTGAGCAGCAGCCGGAACTCGTCAGCCTCGGTGGTGCCGAACGCGGCCGCCTGGCGCGCGATGTAGGCCGGCGCGAGCACGATGTCGCCGAGCTCGCAGGGCTCGCCCGGCGCGAGGTCGGGGTCGTCGGGGCGCTCGCACTCGAGGCTGATCACGTCGGTGGCGCGGTCGACGTCGCGCCAGGCGTCGTTGAGCGCGCGGATGCGCTCCTCGCTCACCACCGAGATCGAGACCATGCAGGGCCGCCCCACGCCCTCCTGGGAAAGGACGACGTCGCAGTCCGCGCAAATCTCCTCGTCGCTGATGGGGGCGCGAACGCCCTCCTCGCACGAGAGGTCGTACTCATTTTCCATGGCCTGCCTCCTTTGCCGCCGCCTGGGCCGCGTAGGCGTCCACGATGCGCGCCACGAGGGTGTGGCGGACGATGTCGTTGCGGTCGAGGTCCACGAAGGCGATGTCGTCGATGCCGTCGAGCACTCGGCGCGCGCTCTCGAGCCCGCCCACGCCGGAGACGTCGCGCTGCGAGGCGTCGCCCGTGACCACGAACTTGGACGAGAAGCCCAGACGCGTGAGGAACATCTTCATCTGCTCGGGCGTGGTGTTCTGCGCCTCGTCGAGGATGACGAAGGCGTTGTTGAAGGTGCGGCCGCGCATGAACGCGAGCGGGGCGATCTCGATGACGCCCTGCTCGATGAGGGCGTTGCCCTTGCCCATGTCCGTCATGTCGAAGAGCGCGTCGTAAAGCGGGCGCACGTAGGGGTCGAGCTTCTCCTCGAGGGTTCCGGGCAGGTAGCCGAGCGACTCCCCCGCCTCCACGACCGGGCGCGTGAGCACGATCCGGCCCACCTCGCGGCGCTTGAGGGCGGCCACCGCCATGGCCATGGCGAGGTAGGTCTTGCCCGTGCCCGCCGGCCCGATGCCAAAGGTGACCGTGTTGGTGCGGATGGACTCGACGTAGCGCTTCTGGCCCGCCGTCTTGGGGCGAATCGCCCGGCCGTGATAGGTGAGCAGGATGTCGTCGCCGACGAGGTCCAGGCGCTGCGCCCCGTGGCGGACCTGGTCGACCACGAGGTCCACGTCGTCGGGCGTGGGCGCCTCCCCCGCCTCCACCAGGCGGATCAGGCGCGAGAAGACCGAGGTGAGCTGGTCGACCACGTCGACGGGCCCCGAGAGGGCGACCTGGTTGCCGCGGACCGAGATCATGGCGTCGAAGCTGGACTCGATGCGGCGCAAGAGGGAGTCGGCCGGCCCCATGAGGGTGGTCGGGTCGACCGAGTCGGGAATGGTGAGACGAACCTGGGTGGGCTCCATGCTCCTCCTGTGACGGCGATTGCTACCCTGATGATACCCCAGGCACGCCGGGGCCGGGCGCGCAACGCGCCGGGCTACAGGAGCTCGGCGGCGAGGGTGGCGTCGGGCGAGACGGAGGCGAGGCGCACCGGCACGAGCGAGTCCACCGGCACCGACGGGTCGAGCGTCACGTCGAAGAGGCCGCCCGAGACGCCTCGGCCGGGGTACTGCACCACCACGAGGTCCTTCTCGCCCACCAGGCGGCGCGCCTCGGCGAGGCGCAGCTCGTCGGCGAGCTCGCGGGCCCGGGCGCCGCGCTCGGCCATCACGTGCGGGTCAAGCTGGCCGGGCATCGTGGCGGCCGGGGTGCCGGGGCGGCGGGAGTAGCGGAAGACGTGCATCTTGGCGAAGCGCATCTCGCGGCAGAAGGCGAGGCTCTCCTCGAACTCCTCGTCCGTCTCGCCGGGAAAGCCCACGATGAGGTCCGTGCCCAGCGCGATCCCGGGCACGCGCGAGCGCGCGGTCTCGACCACGCGGCGGAAGAGGTCGGTGCGGTAGACGCGCGCCATGCGCCTCAGCGTCTCGTCGCAGCCCGACTGCAGGCACACGTGCAGGAAGGGCGCCACGCGCTCCCCCGCCGCGGCCATCACGTCGCAGAGCTCGGGCGTGACGTCGGGCGGCTCGATCGACGAGAGGCGGATGCGCTCCACGCTTGTGCGCTCGAGCAGCTCGTCCAGAAGCCCCGGCAGGCCGAGCTCGCGGCCGTCCGGGCCGGCGGCCCGGTAGCAGCCCAGGTTGATGCCCGTGAGCACGACCTCGCGCGCGCCGCGGTCCTGGGCCTGCCGCACGGCGAGAAGGACCTCGTCGAGCGCGACCGAGCGGGCGGCGCCGCGGGCCTTCCACACGATGCAGTAGGTGCAGCGGTTGTCGCAGCCGTCCTGGACCTTGATGCCGGGGCGGGTGCGGCCGGTGGGCGTGGGCGTGGCGGCGCAGGCGGCCTCGGGCCCGGCGTCGCCCGCAGCCCCGGCGTCGCCCGCAGCCCCGGCGACGCCCGCGAGCCCCAGGCGCTCGAGCGCGAGCCCGGCCACGCGCGACTTGTCGCGCTCGACCACCACGTTGGGCGCGAGCGCAGCAAGCTCGTCGGCAAACAGGCTCGCCACGCAGCCGGTGGCCACCACGAGCGGCGCCCCCGGCAGCGACGCCGCGCGGCGGACGGCCTTTCTCGCCTTGGCCTCCGCCTCGCCGGTGACGGCGCAGGTGTTCACGACCACGACGTCCGCCTCGCGCTCGCCGGTGAGGCGGGCGCCGGCGCGCTCGAGCTCGGAGGCCATGAGGTCGAGCTCGACGCGGTTGACGCGACACCCCAGGTTGACGAGGGCCACCGCGGGCGCGGCCGGCGTCGTCACTTGCGGCTCCTGAAGGGGTTCTTGGGCGCGTGCCAGCGCTCCTTGGCAAAGTGCTCGGCGGCGTTCTCGGCGGCGGCCGAGAAGCCCTCGGCCTCCTCCTCGCTGGTGGGCTCGGGCCGCGCGTCCCTCTCAGCCGCCGCGCCCTCGTCGAGCGCGCGCTCGGCGACGATCGCCGCGACGTCGAGGAGCTGCTTCTTGGTGAGGTCGCGCGGGGTCTCCACCTGCACGACGGCCACGAGGTTGCCGCGGGCGATCATGCCCATGCGCGGCATGCCCTTGCGCTCCACCACGACCTGCTGGCCAAACTGGCAGCCGGCCGGCACCTCGACGGTGACGCGCTCGCCCTCCATGATGCCGTCGAGCGCGACGGTGGTGCCCACGATCGCCTGGAGCGCGTCGACGCGCACGGTGCAGTAGAGGTCGTCCCCGCGGCGCTCGAAGCGGTCGCTCTCGGCCACCTCGATGCTCACCACGAGGTCTCCCGAGGCGTCGCCGCGCACGCCCGCCTCGCCCTTGCCGGAGACGGTGATGGTCTGGCCGCTGTGGACGCCGGCGGGCACCTGCACCTCGACCTTCTCGCGCGAGGGGGCGCGGCCCTGACCCTCGCAGGTCTCGCAGGGGTGGTCGATGACCTGGCCCTGGCCGTGGCAGACGGGGCAGGTGGCCTGGGTCTGCATCTGGCCGAAGATCGTGCGCTGGACCTCCACCACGCGCCCGGTGCCGTGGCAGCGCTCGCAGGCGTGCGCGCGGCCGCCCTCGGCGGCGCCGGTGCCGCCGCAGTCCTCGCAGGGGGCGAGGCGCGTGTAGGCGACGGTCTTCTTGCAGCCGGCCGCGGCCTCCTCGAGCGTCACCGTGAGGCGGATGCCCATGTCGCGGCCGCGGGTGCGGGCCTGCGCGCCGGCGCGCCCGGCCCCGCCGCCAAAGAAGGAGTCGAAGATGTCGCCAAAGCCAAAGCCGCCCCCGCCAAAGATGTCGGAGACGTCGACGTAGTCCGAGCCAAAGCCCGCGGGGCCGTTAGGGTCGCCGTAGCGGTCGTAGTTGGCGCGCTTCTGGTCGTCCGAGAGGACGGCGTAGGCCTCGTTGACCTCCTTGAAGCGCTCCTCGGCGTCCGGCTCCTTGTTGACGTCCGGGTGCAGGGTGCGGGCCTTCTTGAGGAAGGCCCGCTTGATCGTCTTGGCATCGGCGTCACGAGGTACCTCGAGCACCTCGTAGTAGTCCCTCTTCGGTTCCACGTGCATACTCCAGAAACTCGTTCGTTTTCGTCCGTGGGTGTTATACCCCGAAACGGGCGCGGGCGCAGCCCGGCAGGGCACAAAGCTATCACTTTTCTGAAAAGAGCGGCGACGGGCCGCGCGGGGCCTGGGACGGGGGCGGCACGCTCGCCCTCGCGGGGGCCGGGGCCGCGGGCGTTTTGACTTTGGGGGCCAGGGCGCGACGGGGCCTTCGGCGCGTTGCGACTTTGGGGGCGAGGGCACTCACCGGGGCGTCGGTGGCGAGAAGAACGGCGACGTCGGAGACAGGCCCCGGCAAAAGCCCAGCTGGCGTCCGCGCACCGAGGCGCGCACCGCGGCCCGCGCCTGCCCTGACCGCAAGAAGCGCAACGTCCTTCTCGGCCTGTCGTGCCCTGACCCTCAAAGGCGCAACGCACTTCTCGGCACACGCGCCCCAGCCGCGAAAAACGCGACCCTTTGGGGCTGCGCCCGGCTCAGCGGCACGCTCGCCCTCGCGGGGCCTACCAGTAGTAGTACCCCATGTAGCCGCCGCGGCCGAGGCCCGAGGTGCAGGAGAACATCATTGCGAAGACGAGCGCGATCATGAGGCCGTTGGAGATTCCGTTGGCCACGGCGACGCCCGCGTTTCTCCACCAGCGCGGCGCGAGCCGCACGCCGTCGCGCACGACGAGCACCACGCCCACGACCACCGGGATGATCACCATGAGCGAGAGCGACGCCAGCGTGGAGGTGGCGAGCCCCAGCACCAAAAACGGGATCGCGAACCCGATGAAGTTGAAGCCGCTCGCCTGGGAGCGGGTGAGGCGCTCCTCGGGGACGCAGACCCGGCAGACGAAGTCGCCGGTGGACGAGCCGTTGGTGCCCGCGTTGCCCATGCCGGCCACGCGCACCTCGTCGCCGTCGTGGCTGCCCGCGGGCACGTCGACGACGACCTCGCTCGCCGTGAGCGTGCGGCCCGAGCCGCCGCAGGCCGAGCACGGGTCGGCCACGACCTTGCCGGCGCCCTCGCACTCGGGGCAGGTCATCATCATGACGCCAAAGAGGCCGGTGTCCACAGTGATGTGGCCGGCGCCGCCGCAAGTGGGGCAGGTCTCGGGGCGCTCCGCCTGGACGGAGCCGGAGCCGTGGCAGACGTCGCAGGTGGCGTAGCGCTGGTAGGTCACGCCGCGGCGCACGCCCTCCTTGGCCTTCTCGGCGTCGACGGTGAGCTCGTAGATGACGTCGGCGCCGGCGCGGGGCCGGTACGCGCGCGAGCGGCGCTGACGGGACGTCCCGCCGAAGCCGGCGCCGAAGGGGCCCCAGCCAAAGGGGCCGCCGCCGAAGGGGTCGCCGTAGCCGCCGGTGCCGGCGGGGGCGCCGTAGCCGCCGCCCGCGAAGGGGCTGCCGGAGCGCATGGCGTCGTAGCGCTTGCGCTTGTCGGGGTCGGAGAGGACGGCATAGGCCTCGGAGACCTCCTTGAAGCGCTCCTCGGCGTCGGGTTCCTTGTTGACGTCGGGGTGGAGCTTGCGGGCCTTGGTCTGGAAGGCCTTGCGGATCTCATCGGCGGAGGCGTCCTTCTCGACGCCGAGGATGGCGTAGTAGTCCTTGTCGTTCATCGATGCCATGTGGCATGTCTCCCTGCTGGCGATACGTCACAGATGGGGAGAAGTATACCCGCCATTCAGGGGGTTGAGAGAAACGCCACGGTATCCGCGCAGTTGGCGTGCCCGGGCGAGTGGCCTCCGGGGCGGCGGCAGCGTCCCGGACGGAGGGCCGGCTACTCCTCGAGCGACATCTGGCGGTAGCTCACGCCGCAGCGCTCGAGGATGTTCTTGGAGATGCGGTTGTCCTCCGTGCCGTCGTACTTGTCGTCGAGGTAGACGACCTCGCCGATGCCCGCCTGGACGAGCGTCTTAGCGCACTCGTGGCAGGGGAAGAGGGTCACGTAGACGGTGGCGCCCGTCATGTCCTTGAGGGTGCCGCGGTAGTTGAGGATGGCGTTGGCCTCGGCGTGGATGACGTAGTTGTGCTTGTCGTAGAGCGGGTCGTCCGCGGTGCCCCAGGGGAACTCGTCGTCGTTGAGGCCGTGGGGCGTGCCGTTGTACCCCACCGAGAGGATGCGGTTGTTGGTGTCGGCGATGCAGGCGCCCACCTGCGTGTTGGGGTCCTTGCTGCGCAGGCTCGCCGCGACGGCAGCCCTCATGAAGAACTCGTCCCAGCTGATGACGTCGGTGCGCTTGCCCGGCATGGCGCTCCCCTCTCGACCGTTTACGCTGCTAGCATGGCGCATTTGCCGCGCCCGCGCAAGGGGCCGGAAGCGCGGGCCACCGGACGTCCGCCTGTTCTGTTCGTTGGGGACAGTCCCCAATGTGCAGCACGTTGGGGACTGTCCCCAACTTGCAGACGCGAGAAGAACCCTGAGGCTGAGGATGAGGCTTGGCGCCGAGAGACGCTCAAGCGACCCTCAAGTTTACAGGTAGCAACTGCTACAGACTCGAAGGATATGCAATATTTTGCATTATCTGGAATCTGTAGAATATTGCATGTATACTCATAGGCAGGAGGTTGCATGATTGGGGGACCATGACAGAAGCCGTCATCACCATTCCACGCCAAGCGGGAATCAGCGTCCGGCGCGCGAGAGAGCGGCAGGGTCTCACGCGAGCGCAGCTCGCACGTGCCTCGGGAGTCTCCGAGCGCACCCTCGCATCCCTCGAGCTCGGTGACGCCACGGGGATGAGACTCGACAAGCTGCTTGCGAGCCTCTCCGCGCTTGGGCTCGAGCTCGTGGTTCGAGACGGCTCCGCGCCTGTCGACGAGGTGCGGACCTCTGATGTCACGCCCCCGCAAGGCCAAGCCGTACCCTCTCCCACGTGCATCGCGCCCTCCGCTGTCGGAAACGATGGCTCCCCCTCGCCCGAGGCACGGCGACAAACGCCTGCGTCGCCTCGCCGGATTCTTCCGTAGCCGGTTTCCACCCGCCGATCTCCCCCGTGCTGACCTCGAGCCCGCCGGGCCGCACGATGGTGATCTCGTCCGGCCCGCCGCCGATGCCCGCGGCGGAATAGCTGCGCGCCGTGACCTTACTCGAGCCCGTGATGGTGATGGTGAGGGGCTGGGGGACCCTGTCCGTGCTTGAAAAAAGCTCCGCGGACCCGATACCGGCGCCTTCGAGGCTCGTCGCCGTAACGATGCTGTCCTCTATGTGGATGGAGCCAGAGATAGCCTTGAGCTGCTCGTCGCTCGCTCCCTTGCCCACGCCCTCATGACCGATGCCGATTCCGGCACCCTTGGCGCCAGCGCTCTTGACGGTCGAGTCGGTGATCTTGATGTTCTGGAACACCCCGCCGATTCCGGCAGAATATGACTTTGAATTTGTGTCCTCGCTATCGGCACTCATCTCGACCTCAATGGTTGAGTTGTCGATGATGATGTCCCTAACCCCGCCGATGCCAGCACGGTCAGAATCGCTGCCAGAAATGGTCACCTTTGAACCCTCGATGCTAACCCGAGACGTGACCGCCTCAGCATTAGCATTGCTCAACAGGTTATAGAAGAGGCGATCGTGGTTATCCTTGGTAAACGACGCATCAAATTGCGGATCCGCATCCCCACCCAGCACGGCCTCTTGCCAAGAGCTGCTGCTCTCAAGGTCAACGACCGAGTCCTTGATGGCAATGGAGCCCGTCAGCTTGTCGGTGATGATGGCCTCGAAACCCTCGCCACTCGTGAGCTCGCAGTCCTCGAGGGCGATGGACTTGGCGGAGAGCAGGCGGGAG
This sequence comes from Thermophilibacter sp. ET337, assembly GCF_024733715.1. Lineage (NCBI taxonomy): Bacteria > Bacillati > Actinomycetota > Coriobacteriia > Coriobacteriales > Atopobiaceae > Thermophilibacter > Thermophilibacter sp. ET337. The sequence goes on from NZ_JANRHO010000002.1 coordinate 54,450, forward strand.
ACGACGTAGCTTCCGTCCTTGAACACCAGCGAGCCGCCGTCACCCGGCTCCACGTTGCCATTGCCTTCGTTCGAGACATCATAGAGCTCAAGGGTCGACGCCTCAGAGGCGTCCTCGGCTCGAGAGAACGTGAGCTCCGTCTTGTCGCTTATGACGATGCGCGGTAGCGCGCAGTCGCCCGAATACTTGACGTCAATGCTGACGTCATCTGACGCTTTCCTGCCGATTTGGTTGAGGACGATTGTCTGGTCGTTGCCATCGTCCGTCTGCTGAAAACGCATGTCCTTCACCGTGAGGGTGAGTTGCGTCTTTGTGCCCCAGTCGTTGAGGGAGAAGTCGAGCAAGTCCGTGGAGAATGAGAGCTCTTTATCCTTGGGGCCAATGATCGTCAGGTCGCCCTGGACTAGGAAGAGTGCCGGGGGCTCATTATCCCCGCCCGTATAATTTCCGGCATTGGACAGATTAAGAATCGCCCCGTCAGGGAGCTTGACCTCCGAGGCATAGACGCTCTCGCGGTAACCCTCGGTCCCGTTGACCGTATAGGTCTTCGTTTCCGCGTTCCAGCCCGAACCAGCAGCTCGCGCAACGCGAGGAACGAGCAGCAGTGCGCAGCACGCCACCAGAGCGATCGCGCACGCGAGGGCGCAGCGAAGGCCCCTACCCCCTAACCTTCGGCGACCCCCCCGATGGTTCTTCTCGACTGCGGCATGAGGGCCTCCCTCTCGATCGACCGCCCCTCTGGCGGGGCATTCCCATACTGAGAAAAACTTTATCCGAGCGCCCCGCCGCTCACAACACACCTTGTCCGAACGGTAGCCCACCATGTCCGAAATAACCCTCTTTGATACACATGTTCGGTATCAGTGGGTGCTACTATGATACCGAAAGCAAATCTCGTGATACCAAAGGTGCCCTATGCGGACGTTTGACTACCTCACCGTACCCCCCTCGCTCCAGGCAACTCCGGTGACCAACCTGCTCCTTGCGATCCGCGAGTACAAAGGACGTCAGGCGCTTTGGACCGAGACGCGATCAGACCTGCTCGAGGACCTTCTCGAGACGGCTCAGGCTCAGAGCGTCGGCGCTTCCAACCGCATCGAGGGCATCGTTACCACCGAGCGGCGACTCGAAGACCTTGTCACCCGTTCGGATTCCCCAAGGACGCGCGCCGAGGAAGAGATTGCCGGCTATCGCGACGTGCTCGCGCTCATTCACGAACAACACGACTACATCCCCGTCACTCCAGGAGTCATACTGCAGCTCCATCGTGATCTTCTCGCCCATACGCCGTTGTCGTTTGGAGGGTCCTGGAAAGACGCGGACAGCCAAATCGTCACGCGCAACGCAGACGGCAGCACGTCGTTGCGCTTTCGACCCACTCCGGCCCACCTCACGCCCGACGCCGTGGCGAGGCTCTGCGAGACATACGACGATGCCTTTCGCTCCGAATCGTGTGACCCGGCCCTTCTCGCCGCACGGTTCACGTTTGACTTCGTGAGCATCCACCCGTTCAATGACGGCAACGGGCGTATGAGCCGTCTGATCACGGTTCTTCTTCTTGAGCGGGCAGGCTACCTGGTGCCGCAGTTCATCAGTATCGAGCACCTCATAGAGCGGAGTCGCGACCAGTACTATGAGGCGCTCGCGCAGAGCTCGACGGGCTGGGCGGAGGGGACAAACGACGAGGCTCCCTTCGTGCGCTATCTGCTCGGCATCATCCTCGCAGCTTACCGGGAGCTTGAGGGGCGCATGGGCGCCGCCCGCCCCGGAAGGGAGCGAGCGGTTGACCGAGTCCGAGACGTTTTTAATCGACACGTTGGAAAAGTCACCAAGGCGATGGTCCTCGATGAGTGTCCCGACCTCAGCGAGGTGACCGTCAAGCGATCGCTCTCTGCGCTGCTGGCAGACGGCGTCATCAGGAAGGTCGGCGCCGGCAGGCAGACCGGATACGTGCGCGCGGAATGAGCGTCGCGGCACCGACGGGCGCGACGGCCCGAGAATCGTAAGCAGAAACCCCGCCCGTCGCGCGACGAGCGGGGTTTTGTAAGCAAGTGGCGGTCACCAGGCGCGACGGGCGGGGTTTTGCAAGCAGGAAAAACCCAACGCCCGCCCGCGCGCGGCGCGCTACGAGCAGTTCCTGCAGACGCGGCCCTTGCCGGCGGCGATGGCCTGCTGGATGGAGCCGGACTGGATGTTGTGCGAGCGCTTGAGCGACGGGCAGTCGGGCGTGGTGTGGTACACGCTGCCGCCGGACACCCAGTAGACCACGGCGGGGGTGGGGTTGGTCGCCCCGCCGCCGGAGCCGGACCCGGAGCCGCCGGAGCCGGATCCGCCGGGGTTGGACGGCTGCTGCGCGGGCGGCTTGGGCAGCGACGCGAGCTCGTCGGCCGTCGGTCCGCGGCCGGCGCCCTCGGCGTACCAGCCCACGCCCTCGGCCCTCCAGCCGGCGGCCACGAGCTGGTCGTTCTCGGCCGCGGAGGTGGTGTAGTTGTGGCTGCCGGAGTTGTTGGTGGGCGCCGCGGGGTTCACGTTGGGGTTGAACTGGCGGTAGACCGGGACGTCGCCGCCCGAGTACCAGCCCACGCCCTCGTACTTCCAGCCGGCGGCCACGAGCTGGTCGCGCTCCTCGGCGGAGGCGGTGTAGTGGTGATCGGTCCCGGAGTAGAGGCGGTAGACCGGGACGTCGGACGACTCGGGCGCGACCCAGCCAACGCCCTCGTACTTCCACCCGGCGGCGGCCAGCGAGTTGCGCTCGGCGGCCTCGGCGGTGTAGAAGTGCTCGCCCGAGTTGGGGTTGTACATGCGGTACATGTCCCGCGTGCCGGCAGCGAGCGCCGTGACGGGGAAGAGCGCCCCGGCGAGAAGGACCGTCGCGACAAAGGCGAGCAGCCCTCCCCTACGTGCAGAGATTCTCTTCATGCAAAGCTCCTCTCTCCTTGTGCTGGCCCCATCATAGCCGCGGGCCGACGCGCAGGCGCCAGGGAGCTGGCGGACGGCCGCTATTAATCCGCGGCGAGGTCCCACATGAGGCCGTAGAGCTCGTTGCCGAGCAGCCATCCGCGCTCCGTGGGCGCGAGGCGCCCCTCGGGTGTCCAGGCGGCAAGCCCTCGCGAGAGCGCCCGCCCCACCGCGGCGTCCACGTTCTTCTCGCCCGCCAGGGACCGCGCCCGGCCGAGAAGCGCCGGGGGGACGCCGCGCGTCATGCGCATGCCGAGCATGAGGTCCTCTGCCACGGCCTCGCGCGCGGTGAGGCGCTCCACGTCAAAGCGGGTGGCGGCGTCGTCTGCCTGCACGTAGCGCACGCGCGCCGTGCCCGCGCCCGCCGGCTCGCCGCCCAGGAGCTCCGCGAGGGCGTCCCACTCCCCCGCCGCGAGCATGCCCGCGGCGGACCGGCCGATCCCGAGGTAGCTCTCGCCCGTCCAGTACGCGATGTTGTGACGGCACTCGTGGCCGGGCCGCGCGTAGCTCGCGACCTCGTAGGGCCCGTAGCCCGCCGCCGCGAGCGTGCGGCGCGCCTCCTCCATGCACCAGGCCTGGAGGTCGGGGTCCGGCTCGAGCGCGGGGTCCTCCTCGGCCCGGCGCGCGAGCGGCGTCCCCTCCTCGAGCGTGAGCGGGTAGACCGAGACGTGGTCCGACGCGGCGGCGGCGATGCCGGCGAGCGTGCGCCGCCAGCTATCCTCGGTCTGGCCCGGCAGGCCGCACATGAGGTCGCAGGACGTGTCGAGCCCCGCGGCACGGGCACGCGCCACCGCGGCGAGCGCCTGCCCCGCCGTGTGGATGCGCCCGATGGCGGCGAGCTCGGCGGGCTCGAGCGTCTGCACCCCAAGCGAGACGCGCGTGACGCCGGCGTGGGCCAGCGCGTCCGCCATGACGTCGTCGAAGGACTCCGGGTTGGCCTCGCACGTGAGCTCGATGGGATCGCAGGCGGCGCGAACGCTGGCCACCAGCTCAGCCAGCCGCGGCCCCAGCGCCGTGGGCGTGCCGCCGCCCACGTAGACCGTGCGCACGCCCGCGAGCGCCCCGGCCTCGCCAAAGGCGTCCAGCCGTACGACGAGCGCGTCCACGTAGCGCGCGGCTGCCACGTCGAGTGCCTCGCCGCAGAGCGCCCGCGAGTCGAAGTCGCAGTACGCGCACTTGGCGTGACAAAACGGTATGTGCAGGTAGAGTGCAGAGATCATCGGTGCGTGCCCATCAGCTCAATCGCCCGATCGATGTCCACCGCAAAACGCGGGCGCCCCTCAGCCTCGTATTTCTCCAGATATGCCTGGCACGCACTCACGATATCGCGAGTATGCATATACATCATTATGTAGTGGATGCCATGCCGGTGGCGCGGCTTCGTCGAGGGGCGCGGCGGCAGTGGGAAATACTGATCACGCGGCACGTTCGGCGCGATGTTCGACCTCAGGGGAACGGCAAAGTTGACCTTTCTCCCTCGGAAGCGAAGTCTCAGCACGAGAACACAGGGACGACCGTGCTTGCGCATGAACTCACGGTCATGGGAGGACAGCAAGTCGAGGTAGTCTGGGTCAATTGAAACGAGCCTCATCAAGCCTCCCTACGAAACGGCGGAACCCGCCTCAGCGAGTCCCGCCAACAAGTGGGCGATATTCTACGCTTGCGCGCCCCGTCGCCCGCGGAGGCTATACGTACACGTGAGCCAGTTCTATGCCGTGGCTCTCGGCACCTCTATTGTACCCGGCGTGGAAAACTTCTATCAAGCGGGTTAAGGCGAGGGGCCTTTCAGACACGCAACCCTTGAGGGTATGTACACCGCCCCTCAGGGTATGTACACCGCACGAACTTGGGCGATTTGTGTTTCCGCTGGTAGAAGGGCTGCCGAGAAGAACGGACGGCTCGGGAACGTGTACATACCCTCAGGGGGCGGTGTACATACCCTCAAGGAGCCGCCGGGCCGAGCCGGCGGCCGGCCCCTCACGCGCCCAGCGCGGCGCGCACCTCAGCCGCCACCGCCAGGAACTCCTCGGCCGTCACACAGCTCATCGCCGCGTTTCTCCAGCGCGCCGCGTCGGGCATCCCCTTGAAGTACCAGCCCGCGAGGCTGCGCGCCCGCTTGAGGTGGGCGCCGGTGGCCTCGAGCAGCCGCACGTGGCACTCGAAGGCCGCGATCTTCTCGCCCGCGCTCGGCTCGTGGCCCGAGAAGACCCACGGGTTGCCGTAGGTCCCGCGCGCCACCATCACGGCCGTCGCGCCGGTCTGGGCCAGCGCGCGCTCCGCGGCCTCGTGCGAGAGCACGTCCCCGGAGGCGATCACGGGCACGCCCACGGCGTCCGCCACGCGGTCGATGACGCCCCAGTCGGCCTCGCCGTGGTACATCTGCGTGGCAAAGCGCCCGTGCACGGCCACCGCGGCCGCCCCGGCGGCCTCCATCGCGCGCGCGAACTCCGGCGCCACCTCCTGCCCGGCGTAGCGGCCGCGGCGAATCTTCACCGTCACGGGCACGCCCGGCGCGCCCTCGCGGCAGGCGCGCACGATCTGCGCCGCGAGCGCCGGGTCCTCCAGCAGCGCCGAGCCCTCGCCCTTGCGGGTGACCTTGGGCACGGGGCAGGCCATGTTGATGTCGAGAAGCGCCAGGCGCTCCCCCAGCCGCGCCGCCACGCGCTCGGCGGACTCGCGGAAGAGCTCGGGCTTGGAGCCAAAGAGCTGCACGGCGATCTCCGGCTCGGCCGGATTGGGGTCCACGAGCTCCCAGCTCTTCTCGCCGTAGTGGAGCCCGGCGCAGGAGACCATCTCGGAGTAGGCCAGCGCCGCGCCGCCCGCGCGCGCCATGACGCGGTACGCGGCGTCGGAGACCCCGGCCATCGGCGCCATGAGCAGCGCTCCGGCGAGGCGCTCCGCGAGCGGACGGTCCTTCTCGCCCGCCGCGAACGGCTCCACGCGCGGCGCGAGGCCCGCGACCGGCCCAAACGAGGCCAGGACCTCGCCGGCCGTCATGCGCGGGCTCACTGGTCGTCCACCTTGAGGACGGCGAGAAACGCCTCCTGCGGCACCTCCACGGAGCCGATCTGCTTCATGCGCTTCTTGCCCTCCTTCTGCTTCTCCAGGAGCTTGCGCTTGCGCGAGATGTCGCCGCCGTAGCACTTGGCCAGCACGTCCTTGCGCACCGCCTTGACGGTGGAGCGCGCGATGATCTTGTTGCCGATGGCGCCCTGGATGGGGACCTCGAACTGCTGGCGCGGGATGATCTCCTTGAGCTTGTCGCAGAGCCCTCGGGCGAGCGCGTAGGCCTTGTCCTTGTGGACGATGAAGCTGAGGGCGTCGACCTCGTCGCCGGAGAGCAGGATGTCGAGCTTCACGAGGTCGCTCGCGCGGTAGTCGGAGAACTCGTAGTCCAGGCTCGCGTAGCCCTTGGTGCGGCTCTTGAGCTGGTCGAAGAAGTCGAGGATGAGCTCGGCCAGCGGGATGTCAAAGTGCATCTCCACGGACTTCTCGGTGAGGTAGATCATGTCCTGGGTGATGCCGCGGTGCTCGATGGCGAGCTGCATGACGGCGCCCGTGTACTCCGGCGGCACGATGACCTTGGCCTTGAGATAAGGCTCCTCGATGTGGTCGATGCGCGTGACGTCGGGCAGGTCCTGGGGGCTGCGGACCTCGATCATCTCGCCGTCGGTCTTGTAGACGTGGTAGTCCACCGAGGGAGACGTCGCGATGAGCGAGAGCGAGAACTCGCGCTCCAGGCGCTCCTTGACGACCTCCATGTGCAGGAGCCCCAGAAAGCCCACGCGAAAGCCAAAGCCCAGCGCCACGGAGGTCTCGGGCGTCCACGTGAGCGAGGGGTCGTTCACGCGCAGCTTCTCGAGGGCGTCGCGCAGGTTCTCGTAGTCCTTGTTGTCCACGGGGAAGATGCCGGTGTAGACCATGGGCTTGGCCTCGCGGTAGCCGGGAAGCGCCTCGGTGCAGCGGCGGTCGCGCCCGGTGAGGGTGTCGCCCACGCGCACGGCGTCGGGGTCCTTGAGACCCGTGACCACAAAGCCCACCTCGCCCACGCCCAGCTCGTCCACGAGCTGCTCGGCCGGGCGCTTGACGCCCACGCCGTCGGCGAGGAAGTCCACGCCCGAGCGCATCATCGTGAGCTGGTCGCCCTTGCGCACGTGGCCGTCGAAGACGCGCACCGTGGCGATGACGCCGCGGTACTCGTCGAAGTAGGAGTCCAGGATGAGGGCCTTGAGCGGCGCGGCGGCGTCGCCGGCGGGCGGCGAGACGAGAAACACGATGGCCTCGAGCAGATCGTGGATGCCCTCGCCCGTCTTGCCGGAGACGCACACGGCGTCCTCCGCCGGGATGGCGAGGTCCTCCTCGATCTCCTCCTTGACCTCGTCGGGGTGGGCGCTCGGCAGGTCGATCTTGTTGATCGCCGGCACGATGTCGAGGTTGGCGTTCATGGCCAGGTTGGCGTTGGAGACGGTCTGGGCCTCCACGCCCTGGGTGGCGTCGACCACGAGCACCGCGCCCTCGCACGCCGCGAGGCTGCGGGAGACCTCGTAGGTGAAGTCCACGTGGCCCGGGGTGTCGATGAGGTTGAACTGGTAGGTCTGCCCGTCGTCGGCGTCGTAGGTCACGCGGACGGCGTTGGACTTGATGGTGATGCCGCGCTCTCGCTCGATGTCCATCGTGTCGAGCAGCTGGGCCTCCATGTCGCGCTCCTCCACCGTGTGGGTGAGCTCGAGGATGCGGTCCGAGATGGTCGACTTGCCGTGGTCGATGTGCGCAACGATCGAGAAGTTGCGGATATGTGAGGTATCATTGGTAGCCATGTGGTGAATAATAGCGAAGTCGCGACCGATATGCTATATTCGTCGGGTTGACCTCGCCGTGTCTCAGCACAGAGGCCTCACATGTATTGGGAACCGAAAGGAACTGCACGTGGCTAACATCAAGTCTCAGAAGAAGCGCATCATCACCGCTGAGAAGGCGCGTCAGCGCAACCGCGCGGTCCGCTCCGAGCTCAAGACCGCCGTCAAGAAGGTCCGCCTTGCCGTCGAGGCCAAGGACGTCGACGCCGCCCAGGACGCTGCCAACAAGGCCAACCGCCTGCTCGACAAGGCCGCTTCCAAGGGCATCATCCACAAGAACCAGGCCGCTCAGCGCAAGAGCGGCGTCCAGAAGCTCGTGAACACCATCAAGTAGCTTCTCCCTCAGAGCGCGTTGGAACGGACCCGGGGTGCTGCCCGGGTCCGTTTTTTTGCGCGCGGCGGGTGCGGGCGCAAGAAGAACCCGCGGCCCTTACGCCACGCCGCAGACGTGGGCGACGAGGCGCACCATCTCGGCGTCCTCGTCGGCGCCGCTCTTGAGGGCGCGCTCGACGGCGGCGCACTCCCCGAGCAGCCGCTCGAGCTCGTCGTCATCGAAGGCGCGCGACCAGCGCACGTAGTTTCTGACCTGCCAGTCCTGCTTCTTGAGCTCCGCGGCTACGGCGTGGCCCTGGCCGCGGGCCGCGAGCGACCGGGCGCACACGAGCTCGCGCAGCCGCCCCGTCACCAGCAACAGCAGTCCCAGCGCCGACCCGTCGAGCAGCCGGTAGAGCGCGAGCGCGCGATGGGCGTCGCGCTCCGAGAGCCGGTCGAGGAACTCCCAGGGCTTGACCTCGGCCACGCGCGCGACGTTGGCCTCGACGAAGGGCACGGTGATGGTGCCCTGCCCGCCCATCAGGGCGGCCAGCGTGGCGATCTGGGTGTCGAGCATCGTCGTGGACTCGCCGACGCGCGCCACGAGCTCGCGGGCGGCATCGGCCGCGATGGAGACCCCGTGCGCGGCGGCGAGCTTCTGCACGTAGGGCGGCAGGTCGCGGCCCTTCTTGGCGGCGCACTCGATGACCGAGCGCGGCCCGACCTTGGCGACGGCCTTGTAGAGGCGCGTGGTCTTGGCGAGCGTCGCCGCGGCGAGCGCGAGCGTGCAGCTCTCGTTAGGGTTCCCGAGATACTCGACGATGGCTTCGGAGACGGCCTTAGGCAGCTTCTCGGCGTTCTCGATCACCACGACGCGGCGGTCGCCGCCCATGGGCAGCGTGTTGAGCGAGGCGAGCACCGGCACCACGTCGGTGTCCCCGCCCGCCACGATCTCCTCGAGGTTGAAGGCCGAGAAGGGCCCGTCCACGCGGGCGCGCAGGCGCGCGAGGGCCTGCTTGCGCTTGAGCTCGTCCGGCCCCACGATGAGGTAGGCCGGCAGCAGCGCGGGCTTGTCTGCCATGAAACTCCCCTCCCGCGGCTAGAGCAGCCGCGCGTAGTCCTGCTTGGCGTGGAAGACGCGGTCGACCTCCACCACGTCACCCACGATGCGATAGAGCGCGACGTAGCTCCGGAAGCCGGCCTTGCGATAGCCGGCCTCCGCCGCGCGCCCGTCCGCCGCGCGCGGGTACATCTCCGGCATGCGCGAGAGGTTCTCGACCAGGCGGTCGAGCTCCGCGAGGAAGCGCTGCGCGTCGCGGGGGCTCTCCCGTTCGTAGAGCAGGTAGGCGACTATACGCTCCTTGTCTCGCTCCGCCGCCTTGGTGTAGGTGACGTCACAGGCCATAGCGCTCACGCGTCCTTCTGTTCGACTCGCGGGCGTCGACCACGCGCCCCGCCCGAGAGTCTTCCTCCGCCTCATCGATGAGCCGGTAGAGCTCGGCGCGGGCGCGCTCCATGCGCAGCGAGTCGAGCAGCTCGATCGACATCGCGGCGAAGGCCTCGCGGCCGTTGCGCGTCACGATGACGGGCTCGGGCGACTCCTCGACGATGCGCGCGAACTCGGTCGTGTTCTTGATGTCCTTGATGGGGACGCATCTTGGCATTTCACACCCCCTTTGGGCCACAATCATGGCCTCTAGGGTAGCATACGGGACGCTCATGGCTCCCCTCCTTTCTGACAGCTGACCACAGGCCCCTCGACGCCGGGCTCCACGGTGACGTCGCCGGTGTCGATCGTGCAGAGAAAGACTGACCCGGCGCCCTCGAGGACCTCCACGCAGGCGGGGTCGGGGTGCCCGTAGGAGTTTCCCTCCCCCGCGCACGCGACGCTCACTTCCGGGTCCAGCGCCGCCGCCGTCTCCGCGTCGAGCGAGGCGGCAGAGCCGTGATGGCCCACCTTGAGGAAGTCGACGTCACCCACGTCCCCGCGCCCCACGGCGGCAGACGTCTCCTCGACCTCGGCGTCCGCGGCGAGAAGCCCCGTGAGCGATCGCTCGCCGTCGTCGAAGGCAAGCAGGAGCTCGAGCGAGCCCTCGTTGCCCTCCCCTCCCGCCGGCTCGACCGGCGAGACCACCTCGAGCGAGAAGCGCCCGACCCTCAGGCGGTCCCCGTAGCCAATCTCCTCGACCGCGCACCCTCCCGGGAGCGCCGCGGCGTCCGTGTCCTCCGGCACGACGACGCGACCCACCGAAACCGCGCCGAGGACGTCCTCGAGCCCGCCGGCGTGGTCGGCGTGCAAGTGCGTGAGGATAACGGCGTCCAGGCGCAGGGCGTTCGCGCGCGCCAGTGCGCCGACCACCGCGTCCCCCGGTCCCGTGTCCACCAGGGCCGCGGCGGCGCCGTCCGTGACCAGGATCGCGTCGCCCTGGCCCACGTCCAGCACGACGACGCGCGCCGGGGCAAAAAGCCCCCAGCGCGCCGCCCAGGCGAGCCCCAGGCAGAGCAGGGCGGCAAGCGCGCCTGTCGCCGCGACCCGCGAGACCCGCGGCCACCAGGCGAGGAGCAGGGAGAGAAGGACGGCGAGCACGGCCAGCGCCGGCCCCTCCTCGACGCTCACGGGCACGCACGCGAGAGGGAGCGCCGCGAGCAGGCGCAACAGCGCCATGAGCGCACCTCCCACGGCGTCGCACCCCGCGAGCGCGACCGCCTGCAGCGGCGGCGCCCACACGAGCGCCGCGGACGGGAGCCCCAGGGCGAGAAGCACCGAGAAGAGCGGGCCGAGCACCACGTTGGCAAGCGGCGCCACGAGCGAGAGCTGAGAGAACGTGGCGCAGGTGACGGGCGCCGTGACGGCCTGCGAGACGAGCGTGAGCGAGAGGGCCTCCTCGGCGTCGGCCTGGGCGCGCCCGAGCGCGGAGCCAAGCCGCGAGCGCGGCCGAGGTGCCGCCCGCCGGGGCAGCAGGGCGCGCACCGCGTGGCGCGCGTAGGAGCCCAGCGCGCAGATGCCGCACACGCACAGCACCGAGAGGAGGTAGCCGAGCTGGCCCGTCACGCCCGGGTCGAGCAGGGCCATGGCAATCGCCACCGCGCACGCCGAGGTGAGCGGGTGCGAGCGTCGCCCCGCGAGCCGGGAGAGCTCCGCCACGGCGGACATCGCCCACGCGCGCACCGCCGAGGGAGGCGCCGCGCAGAAGGCGACGAAGCCCCCGGTGACCGCGAGGAGCAGCGCCGCGCGCAGGCCCGCGGGAAGCCGCGAGCGCCCGAGCAGCCGCGAGAGCATGCCGGCCACGAGCACGAGGTGCCCTCCCGAGACGGCCACCAGGTGCGAGACGCCGCAGGCAGCGAAGACCTCGTCGAGCCCGCGAGCGGACATCGCGCCGGTCCATCCGCAGATGGTCCCGGCGAGCAGCGCCCGGGCGTCGGAGGAGGAGGCGTCGATGCTCTCGAGCACGGCGTCGCGCAGCCGCACGACCGCGCCGCGCAGGCCCTCGGGCGGGCGGCTCTCGAGCACGCGGACCGCCCGCACCGTCCCGGCGAGGCCCTGTGCCCGGGAGCTCGCGCCCCAATCGTCCTGGCCGTTGGGCTCGAAGCGGCCCACGCAGCGCAGCGCGATCCCCATCCCAAGGGGCTCGTCCGCGAGCAGCCAGACGCCGCTCGCGCGCACGCCGTCGCGCACGGCGGTCGCGCGCCCCCGCCAGCCGGAGGCGCCCTCCCTGAGGTCGCCCTCGACCACGAGCTCCCAGCTTGAGACCGGGCTCGACGCGAGGGCGTCGGCGAGCGCCTCCTGGGCGCGGAGCTCCCCCGCGCATGCGAGCCCCGCGCAGGAAGCCGAGACCGCCACCACGAGCAGGGACGCCGCGACGGGCCGCGCGCGGGTCCGCAGCAGGGCGAGAAGAACCGCGACGGCAGGCACCGCGACGACGGCCGTGACCAGCGCGACCTCTCCCGCCCCGGGCCCGGCGAGAAGCACGGCCCGCGAGAGCGCGAGCGTCGCGACGAGCGCCCATAGCGCCGGCGGCAGCAGCGGGCGGTCCGGCCGCTCGGGCGCCTCAGACACAGATGAGCCCCTCGAGCCGGGCGAACTTCTTCTCGCCGATCCCCGAGACCCGCATGAGGTCCTCCGGTGACGTGAAAGGGCCGTTCTCCTCGCGGTCCTCGATGATCGCGCGGGCCGTCGCCTCGCCCACGCCGGGCAGCTCGTCGAGCTCCTCGACGCCGGCGGTGTTGAGGTTCACCGGTGCGGGATCGCCCTCGTCGCCCTCCCCCGCCGTCACCTCCCCGACCGCCGGCGCGACGTCCTCGCCCTCGAGGGGCACCCTGACCTTCTCGCCGTCCGACACGGGTGCGGCGAGGTTCACCCCAGAGGTGTCGGCCCCGGCGGCGAGCCCGCCCGCGGCGAGCACCGCGTCGTTCACGCGCGACCCCGCGGGCAGCTCGTAGACGCCCGGCGCCGCCACCGCCCCGTCGACGTGCACGAGCACCGTCTCCGGGGGCTCGTCGGCAGCGACGTCCTTCTCGCCCGCGTCCTTCTCGCCCGCGTCCTTCTCGCCCGCGTCCTTCTCGCCCGCGTCCTTCTCGCCAGCCTCGCCCGCGTCCTTCTCGCCCGCCTCGTCCGGCTCCGCGGGGGCCTCCGCCGGATCCGCCCGCTCGATCACAACGGCATCCCTGCCGGCGACGCCGAGCAGCGTCACGCCCGCGAGCACGGCGCAGAGCGCGACCGCCGCCGCGACGCCCCACGCGACGCCGTATCGGCCCGCCAGACGTCGGGCCCCTCCCCTTCGCTCCTGTGCCATGAGACCACCCCCTGCCCGGCGAAGGGGCCGGCCCCCTTCGCCCCCCGCGGTTTTGGAGCACCCTCTAGCATGGGGGCGGATGGGTCGCAGGGCGGCGAGAACCTGAGAAACCTCGACACGCAGCTCCCGGGGAGCTTTCCACCAGCTGACACAGCAAACGGCACCCCCGGTGACCGAGGGTGCCGTTCATAAGATCTTTAATTGGGTGCTCGCCGCTCGCGGCTCGTTGCGCTACCGCTCGGCCGGATTTGCCCCACGGAGCTCGCGATGGTGCTCACGGAAGGACCCCTTGGGCGCGTGATACGACGGGCACTGGGAAAAGTCGCGCCACTCCACGCTCTCCACCAGGTCGCGGACCATCCCCTCGTGGTCGAAGCTCTCCCAGGCCTCGAGCACGTCGCGCAGGCGGGCGTGGGTCTCGGGCCGACGGGGCATGAAGAGGGTGCAGCAGTCGGGCGCGGTCTCGCAGCAGATGTCGTAGGTGCCGATCTGGTGCGCCCGCGCGATGATCTCCTGCTTGTCCGACCCGATGAGCGGGCGCAGGACGGGCATGGTGACGGCCTCGTTGACCGCGGCGATGTTGTCGAGGGTCTGGGAGGCCACCTGGCCGAGCGACTCGCCCGTGACGAGGGCCTTGGCGCCCTCGATCTGCGCGATGCGCTCGGCGACCTGCAGCATGACGCGACGGTACATGATGATGCGCAGGCCCTGGGGGACGGCGAGCGAGATCTCGCGCTGGCGCTCGCCGAAGGGCACCACGTAGAGGCGGCCGACCACGCCAGAGGGCGCGAGGGCCTCGACGATGTCCTGGCAGAGCCACTCGCTCGTATCCGCCGTCATGGGGCGGCCCGAGAAGTGCACGGGGACGCAGGTCGCGCCGCGGCGCCCCACCATCCAGGTGGAGACCGGCGAGTCGAAGCCGCTCGAGAGCAGCGTCACGACCTTGCCGGCGGTGCCCACGGGAAGCCCGCCCACGCCCGGTGCGGAGGCGGCGTAGACAAAGACGCTGCCCTGGACCACGTGGACGATGACGGTGACGTCGGGGGTGTGGACGTCGACCTTCTTGTCGGGGAAGGCCTCGCACAGCGCCGCCCCCACGAGGCGGTTCATCTCGAGGCTGTGGAGCTCGTAGGTGGTCGAGGAGCGGCGGGCGTGGACCTTGAAGGTGGCGAAGTCGCCCGCCTCGCCGAGCGCGCGGATGGCCGCGGCGCAGTACTCGCCCTCGTCGAGCCCGCACTTGTAGGCGAGGCTGACGCGCGCCACGCCCGGCACGCACCGGATCGCGGCGGCGAGCTCCTCGCTCGCGCGGCGGTCGCTCGTCTCCACGGCGATGTGGCCCGAGATGCGGGCGATGCTCGAGACCGGGAAGGCCTGGAGCGCGCGATGCAGGTTGGTCACGAGCTGGTTCTCAAAGGTCGAGCGGTTCTTGCCCTTGAGGCCGATCTCGTGGTAGTGGACGAGGCAGAGTCTCTCGGTCATGCGCGCCTACAGGACGATCGTGTTGGCGCCGCGGATGTCCTCGTCGAAGTCCTCCTTGACGAAGCCGAGCGTGTCGTCCTCGATCTCCTGCATGGCGATGGACACGGGGTCCTTCCCGGAGACGACGGTGGTGATGTCGTCGAAGTCCTGGATCGCCGCCACGCGCAGGTGCTGGCCGCGAACCATGTTGTTGATGTCGCAGGCGCGCTTGGAGGCGATGGAGCAGAGCAGGAAGGGGTTGTGCTCGGTCTTGTCGAGCAGGGTGTCGATCTCAGGCTTGATCACAGACATCTTATGAGAGACCTCCGTTGTTCTCGTAGCTCTCGATGACGCGCGCCAGCTCGTCACAGGCGCGCTCGAGGTCGTCGTTGACTATGCGAACGTCGTAGCGGGGCGCGCACGCCAGCTCCTCGCGGGCGTTGGAGAGGCGGCGCTCGATCGACGCCTCGTCCTCGGTGCCGCGTCCGCGCAGGCGACGCTCGAGCTCATCGGCGCTGGGCGGCTCGATGAAGACGAGCACGGCGTCCGGAAGCGCCTCCCGGACGTTCAGGCCGCCCTGGACGTCGATCTCGAGCACGACGGAGCGACCCTCGCCCGTGACGCGCTCGACCTCCTGGCGGAGGGTGCCGTAGCGGTTGCCGTGGACCCAGGCCCACTCGAGGAACTCGCCGGCCTCGACGCGGCGGTCGAACTCCTCGTTGGAGAGGAAGTAGTAGGCGACGCCGTCCCGCTCACCGGGACGGGGCTCCCTCGTAGTCGCAGAAACCGTCAGGCCCAGGCGCGGAAGACGCTGTCGCAGCAGCGCGACGAGCGTCCCCTTGCCCACGCCTGACGGTCCAGAGACGACGAAGAGCCGGGCTCTGCGCGTCACTTACTTGGTCAGAGCCTCGACCAGCTGCTCGCGCTGACGAGCGCCGAGGCCCTTGACGCGACGGGTGGCGGAGATGCCGAGCTCGTCCATGATCTTGGCGGCCTTGGCCTTGCCGTAGCCCGGGAGGGACTCGATGAGGGTGGAGACCTTCATGCGGCTGGCGATGGGGTCGTCGGAGTCGAGGACGTCCTCGAGGGCGACCTTGCCGCTCTTGATCTTCTCGCGCAGCTCGGCGCGCTCGTGACGGGCCTGGGCGGCCTTCTCGAGAGCGGCCTTGCGCTGCTCGTCGGTAAGCTGAGGTAGAGCCATGTGATCCTCCAATTCGCGTTACTTTCTGCCGTCGAGCCGGACCGGCGGCATCGCAAGAATTAAGTTTGCCCATTCACCTTGAGTTTTGCAACCCCTCTTCACCAAAGGTGCAGCTCAGGGGCAATCCTCCACAAAACGGCCCGTGAGAGGTGCGGCAACCGGACGCTTTGACGAGAAGAACCGTCCGGACGCCGCACCTTGTTGGGGTGGGTGCGGCAAACGGTCGATTTGACGAGAAGAACCGTCCGGACGCCGCACCTTGTTGGGGTGGGTGCGGCAACCGGACGCTTTTCGGGCCCAAACCGTCCGGACGCCGCACCTTGTTGGAGTGGGTGCGGCAAACGGTCGATTTGACGAGAAGAACCGTCCGGACGCCGCACCTTGTTGGGGTGGGTGCGGCAACCGGACGCTTTTCGGGCCCAAACCGTCCGGACGCCGCACCTTCCCCGGGAAGACGACCCGCCCTAGGCCATGAGCTCGGCGCAGATGGCGTCGAAGGCGGCCACCGGGTCCTCGGCGCCCGTGATCGGACGGCCGATGACCAGCTTGGACGCGCCGGCGGCGACGGCGGCCGCGGGCGTGGCGATGCGCTTCTGGTCGCCCACCTCGGCGCCCGCGGGGCGGACGCCGGGCGTGACGATCAGGGCGTCCGGACCGAGAAGGGCGCGCATCTCGGCGGCCTCCTGCGGGGAGCACACGATGCCGTCGGCGCCGGCGCCGTAGGAGAGGCTCGCCAGCCGCGCGACCTCCTCGGCGACGGGTGACTCCACGCCGATCTCGGAGAGCGCCGCCTGGTCCATGCTCGTGAGGACGGAGATGGCCACGAGGCGGGTGCGGTCCCCGCCGCGCTGCTCGGCCGCCTCCTCGGCGCCCTTGCGGGCGGCGGCGATCATGGCGGAGGAGCCCAGGCCGTGGATGGAGAGGATGTCCGCTCCGGTGAGCGAGGCGGCGCGCACGGCACCCTGGACCTGGAACGGGATGTCGTGGACCTTGAGGTCGAGGAAGACGCGCAGGCCGCGCTCGCGCATGGCGTCCACGATCGAGGGGCCCTCGGCGTAGAAGAGCGTCATGCCCACCTTGACCCACGTGGCCTTGCCGCCGAGAAGGTCGGCGAGCTCGAAGGCGCGCTCCTTCGAGCAGTCCAGCGCGATGATGACCTTGTCGCTCGCCTGTTCGTACGTCAGCATTCGAAGGCTCCAATCAGCTCGTTGATGTCGGAGACGCCCTGCTCGGCCGCCCAGGCGGCAAGGCCGTCGACCACGTCGGCGGCGCAGCGGGGGTCGTAGAAGCTCGCGGTGCCCACCGTGACCGAGGTGGCGCCCGCGAGGATCATCTCGGCGGCGTCTTGCCAGCTCGCGACGCCGCCCATGCCGTTGACCGGGATCTTGACGGCCTGTGCGGCCTCCCAGACCATGCGCACGGCGATCGCGTGGATGGCCGGGCCCGAGACGCCGCCCGTGGGCTTGGAGAGGCGGCTCCTGCGGGTGCGCACGTCGATGGACATGCCGTTGATGGTGTTGATGAGCGAGAGGGCGTCGGCGCCCTCGGCCTCGCAGGCACGCGCGATCTCGGGCACGCGCACGGGGGCCATCTTCACGAGCAGCGGCCGGCGCACACGCGGGCGCACCGCGCGCACGACCTCGGCGGCGCTCTCGGGCGTGCCGCCCACCAGGGCCCCGCCGCGGGCGATGTTGGGGCAGGAGATGTTCATCTCGACGCCGCTCGCCCAAGGGCAATGCTGCTCGATGAGCTCGACGGCGGCCACGTACTCCTCGACGGAGTGGCCCGCGGCCTGCACGATGACGCGGCAGCCGCGCTCCTCGAGGCCAGCGAGGTACTCCCCGTACTGCTCTGCCATGCCGCGCACGCCGGGGTTGGCCAGGCCCACGGTGTTCATCATGCCGCTCGGCACCTCGCACATGCGCGGCGCGGGGTTTCCGGCCCAGGGCTCGGCGGAGCAGCCCTTGAGCGTGATCGCGCCGAGGCGCGCCACGTCGAAGAAGTCCTCGAAGACCGAGCCAAAGCCGAAGGTGCCCGAGGCGGTGTTCACGGGGTTTTGCATGCGGATGCCGCCGAGGTCGACGGCCATGCTCACGTTCTTCTGTCCCATTACCACGCCACCTCCTCGGCGTCGAAAACCGGGCCGTCCTTGCAGCAGGACTTGTAGGTGCCGTCGGCCATGGCCACGTTGCACGTGGCGCACGCGCCAAAGCCGCAGCTCATCATCCGCTCCATGGAGACGCGGCAGGCCACGCCGGCCTCGCGGCACAGGCGCGCGACGCCGGCCATCATGACCTCTGGGCCGCAGGCGTAGACCACGTCGTAGCCTCCGGAGGCGAGCAGCTCAGACAGGGCGTCGGTGGTGAAGCCGCGCCGCCCGGCGGTGCCGTCGTCGGTGGTGACGGCGACGGTGCGAGCGCCGAGGCCCTCGAGGACGTCGACGCCCCAGAGCCTGCCGGCGGTCTGCGCGCCCACGACGGCGTCGAAGGAGACGCCGCGCTCGGCGAGCATGCGCGCGCAGGCCACCACGGGGGTGATGCCCACGCCGCCGGCCACCACGCAGGCGCGGCGGGCGCCCTCGACGGCCGGCCAGGGGTTGCCGCAGGGGCCCACGGCCGTGGAGGCCTGCCCCGGCGCCATCGCGGCGAGCCGGCGCGTGCCGTCGCCCACGACGGCATAGACGATCTCGACGGTGCCGGCCGCGGCGTCCGCGTGGCTGAAGGACAGCGGGACGCGCAGGATCTGGCTCGCGTCCCCGGGCACGCGGACGTTCACGAACTGCCCCGGCGCGAGCGCGGCGGCGAGCTCGGGCGCGGAGAACACGATGCGCATGAGCCCGTCTGCTGCCGGCTCGTTGGAGACGACGGCGAAGTCGTGGACGTCAAGCCCGGCGCTCATCGAAGCACCCGCTTGACCGGCGTCACCACGCCGTCCGTGAGCGTGTGGCGGCCGGCGACGAAGACGTCGCACGCGGCGCCCGTGAGCGTGGCGCCGAGCCACGCGGAGTTCTTGGAGCGGCTCTGGAGCCAGTCCGGGGTGACCGTGACCTCGGCGGCCGGGTCGATGAGCGTGAGGTCGGCGGTGGAGCCGGCCTCGAGCTTGACCTCGGGCAGGCGCAGGCAGCGACGCGGGTTCACGGCCATGACCTCGACGAGGCGAGACCAGCTCATCTTGCCCGGCAGCACGAGGTTGGTGAGCATGAGCGGCAGCGACGTCTCGAGGCCCACGATGCCAAAGAAGGCGATCTCCCACTCGCAGTCCTTCTCGTGCGGCGCGTGCGGGGCGTGGTCGGTCACGACGCAGTCGATCGAGCCGTCGAGGATGCCCTCGCGCAGCGCCGCGGCGTCGGCGGCCGTGCGCAGGGGCGGGTTCATCTTGAGGTTGGTGTCGTAGGCGTCGGTGATGTCCTCCTCGCTGAGGAACAGGTGGTGCGGGGTGACCTCGCAGGTCACGGGCAGGCCCTCGGCCTTGGCGGCGCGCACGAGCTCGAGGCCCTTCTCGGTGGAGATGTGGGCGATGTGCAGCGAGCAGCCCGTCATGCGGCAGAGCTCGATGTCGCGGTAGATCTCGAGCTCCTCGCCCAGCGCCGGCCAGCCGAACATGCCCATGCGCGTGGAGGCGCGGCCCTCGTTGATCACGCCGTGCGTGGTGAGCGACTCGACCTCGCAGTGCGCGGAGACGACCTTGTCGAACTGGCTCACGTACTCCATGCAGGTGCGCATCATGCCCGCGCTCTGGACGCCGTGGCCGTCGTCGGAGAACGCCACGGCGCCCTCCATGACCATGTCGCCGATCTCCGCGAGCGTCTCGCCCTTCTCGCCCACCGTGAGCGCGCCGATGGGGCGCACGTGGCACAGGCCGGCGTGGCGCGAGCGGTCGATCTGGTAGCGGACCTCGGCGCCGTTGTCGGTCACCGGGTCGGTGTTGGGCATCGTGGCCACGTCGGTGAACCCGCCGTGGGTCGCGGCGCGCGCGCCGGTCTCGATGGTCTCCTTGTACTCGAAGCCCGGGTCGCGGAAGTGAACGTGCATGTCGACGAGGCCGGGCACGAGGTACTTGCCGGAGGCGTCGATGACCTCCGCGCCCTCGGGGGCCTCGAGGGACTCCCCCACCTCGGCGATCTTGTCGCCGTCGATAAGAACGTCGCGGACGTCGTCGAGGCCCACCTGCGGGTCGACGACGTGGGCGCCCCTAAGCAGATACGCCATTGTTCTCTCCTCCCAGAAGCAGGTACATCTCGGCCATGCGGGTGAGCACGCCGGCGTTCACCTGGTCGAGGATGCGCGAGCGCGCGCAGTCCGCGACGTCGGCGTTGATCTCCATGCCGCGGTTCATGGGGCCGGGATGGCAGATGATGGCCTCGGGCTTCATCCTGTTCACGCGGGCCATGTCCAGGCCCCAGAGGCGGTTGTACTCGCGGCGGGACGGGATGGCCGCGCCCTCCATGCGCTCGAGCTGGACGCGCAGCATGTAGACGACGTCCATCTCGGGGATGACCGCGTCGAGGTCGGCCGTCTGCGGGACGCCGTAGTAGTCGGGGTCGTCCACCTGGAAGGTGGGCGGGCCCACGAGCGTGACGTCGGCGCCCATGGTCTTGAGCGCGGGCACGAGCGAGCCGCACACGCGGCTGTGGGAGAGGTCGCCCACGATGGCGACCTTGAGGCCGTCGAGGTGGCCGAAGTTCTCGCGGATGGTGTAGAGGTCCAGCATCGCCTGGGTGGGGTGCTGGTGCTTGCCGTCGCCGGCGTTGATGACGATGGCGTCGGTGTGCTCGGTGATCTTCTGCGGCGTGCCGGCGAGCTTGGCGCGGCAGATGAACATGTCGACGTTCATGGCGTCGATGGTCTCGATGGTGTCGGCGAGGCTCTCGCCCTTCACCACCGAGGACGTGGCGCCGCCCATCGAGAGGCTGTCCGCGGAGAGGCGCTTCTCGGCGAGCTCGAAGGAGCTCTTGGTGCGGGTGGACGGCTCGAGGAAGAGGTTGACGATCGTGCGGCCGCGAAGCGCGGGGACCTTCTTGATCGCGCGCTTGTTGACCTCGGAGAACGAGCGCGCCGTGTCGAGGATCTGCGTGATGTCGTCGGCGGTCAGGCTCGTCGTGTCGATGAGGTGCTTGACTGACAGCATGTTAGCGGTCGCCTCCGTTCTTCTCGGCGGGCTTGGTCCAGATCTCGACCGCGTTGGCCTCGTCGTAGGGGACGATGGTCACGCGGACGTCCTCCTCGTGCGAGGAGGGGACGTTCTTGCCCACGTAGTCGGCTCTGATGGGCAGCTCGCGGTGCCCGCGGTCGATCATGACGGCGAGCTGGACGGTCCTGGGGCGCCCGAGGTCGATGAGGGCGTCGAGCGCGGCGCGGATCGTGCGGCCGGTGTAGAGGACGTCGTCCACGAGCACGATGTCGCGGTCGTCGACGGCGAAGGGGATGTCGGTGCCAAACTCGACCGGCGCGATCTTGCGGCTCACGTCGTCGCGGTAGAAGCTCACGTCGAGCGTGCCCACGGGCGGTCGGGTGCCCTCGATCTTGGCGATCTCGTCGGCGAGCAGCGGGGCGAGCGCGGCGCCGCGGCGCACGACGCCCACCAGCGCGATGCTTCCCGCGCCCTCATTTCTCTCGATGATCTCGTGGGCGATGCGGGTGAGCGCGCGGCTCATGGCCTGCTCGTCCATGATCTGGGCCTTGAGCTGTGGCTGTTCCATGGGACTCCCTTCTCACAAAAAGACGTCCTGCCGGGATGCCGGCGAGGACGTCGAGATAAGGCTATGAGAAGCGTCCCGAGGGACCGACCTTGCTGGCGTCTCGCACCGGCTTAAAAATCCTCCCCAGTGTACACCATGTGGGGGCCGGCGTGGGCGCAGAGCCGCTAGCGGGGGTTGGTGAGGCGGTTGTGGCCGTCGAGGGCCTGCGGCTGGTAGTTCACCGCCATCGACGCCGCCTCGGCGCGGCTGACGAGCGCGCCGCTGCTGACGGTGCCGCCGTTGCCCATGACCTTGCCGGCGACCGCCCAGGCCACCGACTCCAGGGCCCAGCCGGAGATGGCGTCGGCGTCGGAGATGCTCGCGAGCGCGTCGAGCGAGGGGGCCACGTAGGCGCCGCGCGAGCGGGCGAGGCGCGCGAGCATGCAGGCGAAGGCCTCGCGGGTGACGGGGTCGTCCGGCCGGAAGGGGCCGGGCTTCTCCGGGGCGAGGACGACGCCCGCGCGCAGGGCCCAGGCGAGCGCCTCGGCGAAGGGCTCGCCGCCGGAGACGTCCGTGAAGGCGCGCTCCGGGGAGACGGAGCAGGCCGGACCTCCCACGGGCTCGGGCGCGCCGAAGGACATGCGCCACATGAGCTCCACCACGTCCGCGCGGCTGACCGGCTCGTCGGGGCGCAGGCGGTTGTCCGGGGTGTCGTCGAGGAAGTAGAGGTCGTAGGCGCGCTCCACGGCGATCGAGTACCACGCCGCCGAGTCCACGTCGTCGTAGTGGCCAAAGTCGCGCACCGTGAAGGAGAAGGACGTCGAGACGAGCTGGTAGCGCGTCCGGGCGGCGTCGGCGAGGTCGATCTCGACGGTGTAGGTGCCCTCGTCGACGGCCTCGCGCACGATCTTGCCCTCCTCGTTTCTGATGTAGACGACGGAGTACAGGGACGGGTCGAGCACCGGGTAGAGGTAGGCGTTGCCGCGCTTGACCTGGTAGCGCACGGCCGGGACGGCGATGGGCGCGCCGGTGTGGGCCACGAAGAAGCGGTTGGCGTTGCCGGCCTCGTCGCGCTCCGGGATGAGGCCGGTCGTACGGTCGGCGTCGAGAAGGGCGTCGGGCGCGTCGGCGACGAGCCGCTCGACCACGACCTTCTCGCCCCCCTGCCCCGCCGCCGGGTCGAACTGGGCGCTGTACTCGCCGAGGACCTCCTTGGCCGGGCCGTCGCGGCGCATGACGCCCTTCTCGATCCAGATGACGCGGTCGCAGATGCGCGCCACCTGCGACATGGAGTGGGAGACAAAGAGCACGGTCACGTTGCCGGAGTCGATGAAGCTCCTGATGCGGTCCTCGCACTTCTGCTGGAAGAAGACGTCGCCCACCGAGAGGGTCTCGTCGACGATGAGGACGTCGGGCTCGGTCACCGTGGCGATGGCAAAGGCGATGCGGGCCACCATGCCCGAGGAGTAGTTCTTGAGGGGCATGTCCATGAAGTCCTCGAGTTCGGCGAAGTCGATGATCTCCTGGAGGTGCTCGTCGATGAACTCGCGGGTGTAGCCGAGAAGGGCGCCGTTGAGGTAGATGTTCTCGCGCGCGGTGAGCTCGAGGTCGAAGCCGGCGCCGAGCTCGATGAGCGGCGCGATGTTGCCGCGGACCACGATCGAGCCCTCGGAGGGCTCGAGCACGCCGGCGATGCACTTGAGCATCGTGGACTTGCCGGAGCCGTTGGTGCCGACGAGGCCCACGACCTCGCCGCGGCCCACCTTGAAGCTCACGTGGTCAAGGGCACGGAACTCCTTGAAGAACAGCTCGTGCCTCATGATCTTGATGAAGTACTCCTTGAGGTTGTTGAGCTGCTCGCTGGCGATGTTGAAGATCATCGAGACGTCGTTGACCTCGATGGCGTAGTCGGCGGCCTCGGTGGCGGCGGCCTCGGTGGCGGCGTCCGCGGCGGCGGCGTCTGCGGCGACGGCGTCCGTGACGTCCTCGGTGACGGGGGCGTCCTCGGCTGCGATGGGCTCTGCGATGGTGTCAGACATGGGTCCCGTCCTAGCGTCCTAGATGAAGAGGATGAACTTGTGCTCGGTCTTGCGGAAGACGAGAAGGCCGAGCGCCAGGGCGAGCAGCGCCCAGAAGACGGCGAGCAGCAGCACCGTGGCGCCGGGGCTTGCCTGGTACACGATCGCGCAGCGCATCATGTCGAGGTAGTTGTACATGGGGTTGAGCTTCACGACCCAGATGACAAACTGCGGCGCGCCGGCATTGGTGAGCAGCGAGAGGTCCCAGAAGATGGGCGTGAGGTAGGTCCAGGCGGTGATGGCGACGCTCCAGAGGTGGATCATGTCGCGGAAGAAGACCGCCGCCGCGCCGATGAGCAGGCTGATGCCGATGCAAAACACCATGAGCAAGAGCAGCGCGGGGATCATCCAGACGATGTGCCAGGTGGGGACCACCTGGAAGAAGAGCATGACCACCACGACGGCGATGAGCGAGAACCCAAAGTTCATCATCGCGGAGAGCACCTTCTGCACCGGGAAGACCCAGCGGTCCACCTTGACCTTCTTGAGCAGCGGCGCCGCGCCGATGATCGAGCCCAGGCCGCCGGTGGTGGCCTCGTTCATGAGGCCAAAGGTGATGTTGCCCACGATGAGGTACAGCGGGTAGTTCTCGACCGAGGAGCCGCGCAGGAAGTACGAGAAGACGAAGCTCATGATGATCATCATGAGCAGCGGGTTGAGCACGCTCCAGACGACGCCCAGCACGGAGCGGCGGTATCTCAGCTTGAAGTCCTTGGTGACGAGCTGCTGGAGGATGAAGCGATCCTTTGCCACGTTGTCGGAGACGTGCGTGACCTTCTCTGCTGTTGAGGACATATGGCTGGACGTACCTCCCAGGTAGCCTCGGTGCATTTGCCTGTCCAGAAATCCTATCACAGCACGTAGGCGGTCATAGAAACGGCAGAGGCTGCGGAAGGGCGGGGACCGGCCTCGAGCGCCTCGATGATGCGCGTTGCACCTTTTGCGGTCAGGGCACAGATGGCGAGAAGAGCATGGCGATTATTTGGGTCGTGGCAGAGGCGCGGCGTCTGTGGCCTTCCCCCGCGGGAAGGCCGAGGTCGAACGGGGTTCAAATGTTGCCTGATTGGGGCCTATGTCAGGACTTTGGGCCCCTTCCGGCTCCATATCGCCAACATAGACGTGAGCCCATTTGCCACAGCCCTCAATTTGGAAACGATCAGAGCTCCCCGGCGCGCCCTGGCCCCCATTCCCGCAACGCTCTCCTAGTCCCATTGACCCCATACCCACGCACCGCGCCACCCGACGAGAAGAAATCCAAAATCTCGCTTGCAACTCGTCGCGGCATCTGTATACTCTTCTCTTGTGCAAACGCACCCCACCAATTCCCCGGTGGCGCAGTGGTAGCGCAGCTGACTGTTAATCAGCGTGTCGTAGGTTCGAATCCTACCCGGGGAGCCAGTAAACTCGCAGGCCATCGGGCATTTCCCGGTGGCCTGATTTGTTATGCGCCGCCGCAGGAGATAAGGTCGCCCCCCACCGTCGGCGCTGCGCACATCCCCCGCCGTTGGGCGCGCACCATCCGGGCGGGCGGGTTCGCGCCCTTCTCGCCTACCCGCGGCAAAAAGCGGCCCCGGTCGAAGCCGGGGCCGTAAGCCGCTCAGTCTTCCATGTAGTCCTTCAGGCGGCCGCTGCGGCTCGGGTGGCGCAGCTTGGCCAGCGTCTTGGACTCGATCTGGCGGATGCGCTCGCGCGTGACGCCAAACTCGCGGCCCACCTCCTCGAGGGTGCGCGGGTGCCCGTCCTCGAGGCCAAAGCGGAACTTGATGACCTTGCGCTCGCGGTCCGCCAGGCCGTCGAGCACCTGGTCGAGCTGCTCGCGCAGCATGGAGTCGGACGCGGCCTCGGGCGGCGCGACGGCGCTCGAGTCCTCGATGAAGTCGCCGAGCTGGGAGTCCTCCTCCTCGCCGATGGGCGTCTCGAGGGAGACGGGCTCCTGCGAGATCTTCTGGATCTCGCGAACGCGGTCCGGGCTCATGCCCATCTCGGCGCCGATCTCCTCGGGGGTGGGGTCGCGCCCGAGGTCCTGCAGCAGCTGGCGCTGGACGCGGATGAGCTTGTTGATGGTCTCGACCATGTGCACCGGGATGCGGATGGTGCGCGCCTGGTCGGCGATCGCGCGGGTGATGGCCTGACGGATCCACCACGTGGCGTAGGTGGAGAACTTGAAGCCCTTGGTGTAGTCGAACTTCTCGACCGCGCGGATGAGGCCGAGGTTGCCCTCCTGGATGAGGTCGAGGAACAGCATGCCGCGGCCCACGTAGCGCTTGGCGATGGAGACCACGAGGCGCAGGTTGGCGGAGATGAGCTGCTGCTTGGCGTCGAGGCCCACCTGCTCGATGCGCATGAGGCGGCGCTGCTCGGCGCGGGTGAGCTCGAGCTCGCCGGCCTCGGCGGCCTCGAGCTTGGCCGTGGCGTCGGTGCCCGCCTCGATCTTCATGGCGAGGTGGACCTCCTCGGAGGCCGTGAGCAGGTCGACCTTGCCGATCTCCTTGAGGTACATGCGCACCGGGTCGCCGGTAAGCATGACGGTGGAGGTGTCCTGTCGGCGCGCGCGGGCGCGGCTGGAGCGCTTGGGCTTGGCGGCCTTGGCCTTGGGGACGGAGCGCAGGGCCTCCTTCACCGCCTTGGCCTCCGCGGCGCTCTCGGACTCGCCCTCCTCGTCGTCGGCGAAGTCTCCCTCGACGTCGTCGTCGAAGTCGTCGTCGACCGAGGCGTCGTCATCGTCGACGGCAAACTCCGGCGCGGCGCTCGCGGCGCCCACCTCGACCCCCCGCGCGCGCAGGGCGTCCATGAGGTCGGAGAGCTCGTCGGCGTCGACGTCGATGTCATGGAGCGCCGCCTGGACGTCCTCCTCGCTGACGCTGCCGGACTTGGCGGCGTTCGAGATCTCGTCGGCGGCCTTGGCCAGCTCCTCGGAGAGCTTCACTTCCTGCTTGGTCTTCTTGGTAGCAGCCACGTATGTCCCTTCGACGCAATAACGGTCAGAAGTATACCCAAAATCAGTCGGCGGAAACCGACGATATCTTCCTCGAGAGCTCCCCCACCCGGCGCTGCAGCTCGGTCGCCTCCTGGAAGAGGGCCTCGGAGCGGTCGTCGGGCACGGCGGAGCCCGAGAGCTCCACGCGGATCTGGCGGATCTTGCGGCGGCACGAGCACAGCTCGGCGTTGTCGACGATGAGATCGAGCTTCTCGGTGTCCGTGAGCTCGCTCTCGTCCATCACGCGCCCGCCCGAGAGGATCTGCGGTGCGTCGGGCGTGACCGTCGTCGCGGCGGCGACCACCTCGGCGGGGCTCGTCCCGCGCGGCGTGGACAGCATCGCCCACGCCATCGCCTCGTGCCGGGCGTCCGACCAGCAAAGCGACGCGATGCGCTCCTCGTAGGCGCGCAGGGCGTCCGGACGCTGCGCCATCGCGCAGAGCAGCTCGCGCTCGGCCGTCACCTGCATGCGCTCGTCGGCCGAGAGCGCCCGCATCGAGGTCGCGGGCGGGGCCGGGGCGGCGGACTCGTAGGCCTCGGCGGGCACGTAGTCGTCGGGCGCGGCGTCCTCGTCGGCGTCGGGTGAGAAGGTCGTGGCGTCGCGGCCCGCGCGGCGGGGCTCCCCTCTCCTCGGGCGCTCGGGCGCCTGCGAGGCGCGCGCGGGGCGCTCCTCGTCGAGCTCCACGACCTTGGCCTCGCGGATGGCCCGCTTGGTCTCGGCGACGTCCATGCCCAGGGTGTCCGCCAGGCGCGTGGCGTACTCGTCGAGAAGGACCGAGCGCTTGAGCGGCGCGAGCAGCGACGCCATGTCCTCGAGGGCGCGCACGCGCCGGCCGGGAGAGGTGAGGTCGTGGCCCGCCAGGCGCTTCTCGAAGACGAAGTCCATGAGCGGGCGGGCGCCGGCGAGCTCGCGGCGCAGCGCCTCGGCGCCGTGGTCGGCCAGGTACTCCATCGGGTCCTGCCCGCCCGGCAGCACCACGCACAGAAGAGCCGCCGAGGTCTTGTCGAGGTAGCGCACCGCCCGCTCCGCCGCGCGCTGGCCGGCGGCGTCGCCGTCGAACATGCAGATGATCCGGCTCACGCGCTGGCGCTCCATGAGGCGCACGTGGTCGAGGCGAAAGGCCGTGCCGAGCGCGGCCACCGCGTTGGTGAAGCCCGCCTCGTGCATGGCGATGACGTCGGTGTAGCCCTCGCAGACGATGGCCTCTCCCGTGGCGGCCATGCCCTCCTTGGCGCGGTCGTAGGCAAAGAGGTGCTTGCCCTTGTTGAAGGCGGGCGTGTCGCGCGTGTTCACGTACTTGGCCACGCCGTCGCGCTTGGCGCCCAGGATGCGCCCGCCAAAGGCGATCGTGCGGCCCAGCTCGTCGTGGATGGGAAACATCACGCGGTCGAAGAAGCGGTCGGCGATCCGGCCCGAGCGCTCGTAGGCGAGGTCGGCCGAGACGAGCTCGGCGGTCGAGAAGCCCTTGGAGCGCAGCTGCGCCACGAGCTGGCCGTGCCCGGGCGCAAAGCCCAGGCCCCAGCGCCGGCACACGTCCGAGCCAAAGCCGCGGCCCGCGAGGTAGCGGCGGGCGGCGTCGGGCCCCTCGCCGCGCCCGCGCATGAGCATGAGGTGGTAGTAGGCCTCGGCATCGCCGAGGGCCTCCATGAGGCGGGTCTTGCGGGGCCCGCGCCGAGCGCCGCGCTCCTCGGAGATCTCGATGCCCGCGCGGTCCGCGAGATAGCGGATCGCGTCCGGGAACTCGAGGTTCTCGCGGCGCTGGACGTAGGAGAAGACGTCGCCGCCCTCCCCGCAGCCAAAGCAGTGCCAGAGCCCCGTGGCGGGGTTCACCTTGAACGACGGGGTCTTCTCGCCGTGGAAGGGGCAGCAGCCCCAGAACTCCTGGCCCCGCTGGCGCAGCTCCACGGTCTCGGAGACCAGCTGCACGAAGTCCGTGGCCTGGCGGACCCGCTCCTTGTCCTCGTCGGTGATCACGACGCCACCTCCCCTGCGAGCTCGACGTTCTTCTCGCCCAGCGTGCTTCGCACCCAGTCGACGTTGCCCAGGACCACGCGCTCCAGCTCCTCCACGGAGCCAAAGGTGCGCGGGGCGCGCAGCCAGCGCGCAAAGACCACGCTCACGCGCGAGCCGTAGAGATTCCCCTTAAAGCCAAGAAGCGTGGCCTCCAGGAAGGGTTCGCCCTGCTCGCCGGGCGAGAAGGACCTGGGCTTGCCCACGTTGATCGCGGCCGGCCAGGCGACGCCCCCGCAGGCGACGTAGCCCGCGTAGACGCCCTCGGCCGGGAGCGCGACGCCCTCCCCCACGCGCACGTTGGCCGTGGGGAATCCAAAGCCCGTGCCCTCGCCGCGGCCGTGCTCGACCGTGCCGCTCACGTAGTGGCAGCGGCCGAGCAGCCCGGCGGCCTCCTCGACGGCGCCCTCCGCGAGCAGGGCGCGGATGCGCGTGGCGGTGATCGGGGCGCCGCCCTCGTCGGCGAGCTCCATGCCAACGACGTCAAAGCCGTCAATGCGTCCCAGCTCGGAGAGGGCGGCGACGTCTCCCGCGCCGGCGGCGCCCAGGCGAAAGTCAGCGCCCACGACGATGCAGTCGAGGTCGACGAGCTCGCCCAGCGTCTCCCGCACGAAGCGGTCGTACGGGAGGGAGGCGAGCCCCGGCGTGAAGTCCAGGACGACGAGGCGGTCGACGCCTGCGGCCGACCCCAGGGCGCGCAGGCGCGCCTCGTCGTCCAGCAGCATGCGCTGGGGATGGCTCGGGGCGAGGACGACGGACGGGTCGGGCGAGAACGTCACGACCACGAGCTCGTCGCCGCGCGCGTCCGCCTCCTCGCGCGCCTGGGCGATCAGGGCGCGGTGGCCCAGGTGCACGCCGTCAAAGGCCCCGATCGCGCACACGGCACGGGGGCGCGTCGCCTGGTCGAGGGTATGTACACCCCGCCCAGAGGGTGTGTACACCCCGCGGCTCGTCGGTTCTTCTCGTCCAAGGCTTTGACCTGCGGTTTTGCGAGAATAACCTTGAAGCCGGGTGTACATACCCTCCTGGGTGGGTGTACATACCCTCGCGAGGGGCCGGGCGGCCACGAGGGCGTCGCGCACGAGGTCGCGGGAGGCGGCGTCGTCGAGCGGGCGCTCCGGCGAGAGCGCGCGGAGCGCCGACGCGAGGTCCTTCTCGCCGCCGTCGAGCGACGACGGAAAACCTGTCCCAAAGCGTCTGCACGAAATAACACGTCCCCTTTGTGCAGGCATCAGCGCACCCCCTCGATGGCCTGGGGGAAGTTGGTCTCGCACACGAGGTGGCGCCCGTCGCAGCGCCAGATGCCGGCGAGCCCGCCGCCCAGGGTGAGGGCCACGCGCGTGCCGTGGGCGACGCCGGCCGCGTCGATGCGCCGGCCGTTGGAGACGTCGGCGATCTCGTCGAGCGAAAGCTCGCGCGCGGGCAGGCCGAGCACGGCCACCGGCTCGAGGCAGCGCTCGCGCGCGAGCTCGGCGCCGCCGGCCTCGAGCTCGTCGAGGCTCATGCAGTCGGCGAGCGTGACGGGCCCGGCGAAGGTGCGCTCGAGCGCGCAGACGTGCGCGAGGCAGCCCAGGTCGCGGCCCAGGTCGCGCGCGATGCTGCGCACGTAGGTGCCCTTGGAGACGTCGAGTTCGAGCTCCCAGGTGCAAGCCTCGGGGTCAACGCGCTTGAGCTCGGCGCCATAGATGCAAACGCGCCGGGCCTTGAGCTCGAGCGCCTCGCCGGCGCGCGCGGCGTCGTAGGCGCGCCGCCCGTTCACGGAGACGGCCGAGAAGGACGGCGGGACCTGGTCGTGCTCGCCCACGAGGGCCGCCACCGCTGCAGCCGCCCGCGCCGGGTCGAGCAGCTCCGCGGCCACCTCGGCGGCGCGGGTGATCTCGCCCTCGGCGTCGTCGGTCGTGGTCTCGGCGCCCAGCTGGAAGGTGGCGCGGTAGCCCTTGCGGTCGAGCGTGAGCAGGCCCAGGAGCTTGGTCGCCTGGCCGATGCCCACGACGAGCACGCCGGTTGCCGCCGGGTCGAGCGTGCCGGCGTGGCCCACGCGCTTCTCGCCCACCGCGCGGCGGACGCGGGAGACGACGTCGTGGCTCGTACATCCGGCCGGCTTGTCTATGGCGATGAGCGCGGAGAACGCGCTCGGACGGCGGGCCAAGGTCAGAGCCCCGCGGACGCGGGCACCTCGGCGTAGAGGGCGCGCAGCTTGGGCAGGACCGTGGAGAGGGCCTGGTCGATGTCACCCTCGACGGTGAACCCGGCCGCCGCCGGGTGCCCGCCGCCGCCCATCTCGCGCGCGATGGCGGAGATGTCGCGGGCGGACTTGGCGCGCAGGTTGCCGCGCACCTTGCCGCCGGGCACCTCCTTGAGGAAGAGCGCCACCTCGCAGCCGTCCACGCGCCGCACGAGGTCGACGAGGCCGTCGCACTCGGCCACGGGCACGCCCGTGGCCGCGAAGTCGGCCGAGGTGGCGTAGCTGTAGGCGATCTTGCCTCGCTCGAAGGTGACGATGCGGCCCATCACCGTGGCGGAGAGGTGCAGGTAGCTCAGGCGGTCGCTCTGGTAGACGTGCAGCGAGACCTCGGAAGGAGAGCCGCCCGCCTCCACGAGCGCGCTCGCGACGCGGAAGGCCTCGCCGTCGGCGTTTTGGTACTGGAAGCAGCCCGTGTCGGTCATGAGGGCGCAGAGCAGGTTCTGCGCCATCGTGGGCGTGAGCTCGCAGCCCGCGTGGCGCGCGAACTCGGTCACGATGACGCCCGCGGCGGCAGCGTCCGGGCGCACCACGCCGGCGTCCCAGCAGGGCTCGTCGCAGGGATGGTGGTCGAGGACCGCCACGTGCGCGGAGCGCTCCAGGACGGCGCGGGCGTCGGCGAGCCGGCTCGGCTGGGAGAGGTCGACGCAGATGAAGAGGTCCGGCGCTCCCTCGTAGTCGCAGGCGCGCACGAGGCGCTCGACGCCCGGGAGAAACTCGTAGATCCTCGGCACCACGTCGTTGTCGGCCAGAAGGCCCGTGACCTCGCGGCCCGGCCAGGTGCGCTCGATGACCTCGGCCAGGGCGAGGCCCGAGCCGAGCGCGTCGCCGTCCGGCGAGGTGTGCGCGCAGATAGCGATCGTGCGCGCCCCCTCGATGAGCCGGCAGATGGCGTCGAACTGCGCGTCCTGGCCGGCGCGCTCGCAGCTGCCTCCCATGCGGCCCCCTACTCCTCGTCCTTCTCGGCCGGCCCGGCCTCGTCGGCCCTCTCGGCCTGCCCGACCGGGTAGCCAAACTCGTCCTTCTCCACAAAGAGCGTGGGAGGGACCTCCTCGAGGGCGCGCGAGATGCGCTCGGCCTCGTCGGTGGTGGTGTCGATGCGGAAGTCCAGCTCCGGCGTCACGCGCCAGCTGAGCGAGCGGCCCAGAAGCGAGCGGATGCGGCCCTTGGCGCGCGCCAGGGCGGCCGTGACCTCGTCGTAGCGGTCGGCGTCGCAGCTCACGTAGGCGCGCAGGTAGGACTTGTCGATCGAGACCTCCACGCCCGTGACGGTCACGAGCGCGAGGTCGGGGTCGGAGACCTCAAAGAGCAGGATGCTCGCGAGCTTCTCGCGGGCGAGCTCGTTGGTCCTTCTCGAGTGCTGGTTCTGCTTCATGCTATGCCCCCTGGCGGGTCGGGGCGGGCCTGACGCCCGCCCCGCGATGTCCCAAAAGTATCCTGTCCCTACTTGGGACTACTCCGTGCGCGCGACCTGGTCGATGCGGAAGCCCTCGATCTGGTCGCCGGGCTTGACGTCCTGGAAGTTCTCCAGGCCGATGCCGCACTCGAAGCCGGCCTTGACGCTCTTGACGTCGTCCTTGTAGCGGCGCAGCGAGGCGATCTTGCCCTCGTAGACGACGATGCCGTCGCGCACGAGGCGGACCTGGTCGTCGCGGGAGATCTCGCCCTCGACGATCATGCAGCCCGCGGCGATGCCGACCTTGGGCACCTTGAAGGTGTCGCGAACCTCGGCCGTGCCCGTCTGGACCTCGATCTCGGTGGGCTTGAGCATGCCGATGCGGGCGGCGTCGATCTCCTCGATCGCCTTGTAGATGACGCTGTAGGTGCGGATCTCGACGCCGTCGCGCTCGGCCGCGGCGCGGGCCTTGGCCTCCGGGCGCACGCCAAAGCCGATGATGATGGCGTTGGAGGCGTCCGCGAGGACGACGTCGGTCTCGGTGATCGCGCCCACGGCGGAGTGGATCGTGTTGATGCGCACCTCGGACTGGTCCATCTTGTCGAGCGAGTCCTGGAGCGCCTCGATCGAGCCCTGGACGTCCGCCTTGATGATGAGGTTGAGCTCCTTGACCTCGGCGTCGGCCATGGTGTCGAAGAGGTTCTCGAGGGTGACGTGCTTGACGCGGTTCTGCTCCTCGATGCGGGCCTTGAGGGCGCGCTGGTCGGCGAGGTCGCGGGCGTCGCGGTCGTCCTGGAAGACGCGGAACTCGTCGCCGGCCATCGGCACGCTCTGCAGGCCCAGGATCTCGACGGCGTCGGAGGGGCCCGCCTCGGTGACGGAGTTGCCCTTGGGGTCGAGCATCGCGCGGACGCGGCCGTAGGAGAGGCCCGCCACCAGCGCGTCGCCGATGCGCAGCGTGCCGCGGGTCACGAGCACCGTGGCCACCGAGCCGCGGCCGCGGTCGAGCTTGGCCTCGAGGACGTTGCCGGAGGCGAAGGTGTCCGGGTTGGCCTTGAGCTCGAGGACGTCGGCCTGGAGAAGGACGGTGTCGAGAAGCTCCTCGATGCCGATCTTCTGGCGCGCGGAGATGTTGACGAACATGTTCTGCCCGCCCCACTCCTCGGGGATGATGCCGTACTCGGTGAGCTCCTGGCGGACCTTGTCGGGGTTGGCGCCGGGCTTGTCGATCTTGTTGACGGCCACGATGATGGGCACGCCGGCGGCCTTGGCGTGGTTGATCGACTCGACGGTCTGCGGCATGACGCCGTCGTCGGCCGCGACGATCAGGATGACGATGTCGGTCACCTTGGCGCCGCGGGCGCGCATGGCCGTGAAGGTCTCGTGGCCCGGGGTGTCGATGAAGGTGATCTTGCGGTCGCCCACGGTGACCTGCGAGGCGCCGATGGCCTGCGTGATGCCGCCGGCCTCGCCCTCGGCCACGCCCGTGTGGCGGATGGCGTCCAGAAGCGAGGTCTTGCCGTGGTCGACGTGGCCCATGACCGTGACCACCGGCGGGCGCGGCTTGAGGTCGGCCGGGTCGTCGTAGAACGTGAAGGAGTTCTCCTCCTCCTTGGTCATGACCTTGACGTCGCGCCCGAGGTCGTCGGCCACGAGCTCGATGAGCTCGTCGGACATGGACTCGGTGAGCGTGAGCGGGGTGCCCAGGAGGAACAGGCGCTTGATGATGTCGTTGGCGGGCACGCCGAGAAGCTCGGCGAGGTCCTGGACGGTGGAGCCCTGCGGGACCTTCACGGTGTCGAGCTGCGAGAGGTCCTGGTCGTTGGCGATGGCCTCCTCGATGCGCTGCTCCATCGCCGCCTCGGCCGCCTGCTTCTGGCGGCGCTCCTTGCGCCTCTTGCGGCGGCCGGTGGACTCGCGGGAGGCCTCCTCGACGGCGACGCGCGCCTCCTCGAGGACGCGGCTCCTGTTGTAGGCCTCGGCCTCGCGGGCCATGCGGCTGTAGCGGTCCTCGCCGCCCTCGGAGCCGCGGCGGCCCTTCTTGCCGCGGCGACGGCCGTCGCCGGAGTCGCCGGCGGGCGCGGAGCCCGGGCCGGACGCGGGGCCGGAGGCGGGGCCGGAGGCGGCGGCGGAGCCGCGGCGCGCGGGGGCCTCGGAGCGACGGCGGCCGCCCTGGCCCTCGGCCTTCTTCTGCGCGGCCTCCTCGGCCTGGCGCTTGAGGACCTCCTCCTGCTGCGCGATCTGGTCGAGCAGCGACGAGAAGGACGGGACGGACTTGGGCGCGTTGTCGCGCACGCGGTTGCGCTCGGCCTCCTCGCGGGCGAGGCGCTCCGCCTCGGCCTTCTCGGCCTCCGCCTTCTTGCGCGCGGCCTCGGCGGCGGCGCGGCGGCGCTCCTCCTCGGCGCGCTCGCGCTCGCGGCGCTGCTCGGCCTCGATGCGCTCGGCCTCGGCCTTCTCGGCGGCGATGCGCGCCTCCTCGGCCTTGGCGGCCTCCTCGGCGGCCTTGGCCGCCTCGATCTCGGCGGCGCGGGCCTCGAGGATGGGCTTGAGCTTCTTGCGGACCATGGACACGTAGGCGTCCTCGAGGGTCGACGAGGCCGACTTGGCCGGGATCTTCATGTCCTTGAGGTGGTCGAGCATCTCCTTGCTCGACATCCCGTATTCCTTTGCGAGGTCATGTACGCGGGTCTTTGCCATGTGACCTACCTTCCCACGCCGGGCGGCGCGCCCGGGTTCTTCTCGATGTGCGCTGCGACGGAGGGGCTAGATGAGCGAGTCGGGGTCGTCGGAGACCTCGACGCCGGCCATCTGCTCGTGGACGCCGCAGAAGCGCGAGCCGGGACGGGCCATGTTGCGGCACTGGATGCCGTTCTCGCCCACGTACTCGCAGCGGTGGGACTCGCCGTCGTCGACGAGGTCGTCCTCGGCGACCACGTGGGAGAGGTCGCGCAGGACCCCCGCGGCGAGCGACTCGTTCTTGATGTCGATGTGAAGCCCCGTGAGGCGCGCGGCGAGGCGGGCGTTCTGGCCCTCCTTGCCGATGGCCAGGGAGAGCTGGTCGTCCGGCACGATGACGGTGGCGTAGCTGTTCTCCTCGTCGATGAGCACGCGGCTCACGCGCGCCGGCGAGAGCGCCGCGGCGACGCGGCGGGCCGGGTCGTCGCTCCACAGGACCACGTCGACGCGCTCGCCGCGCAGCTCGGAGACGACGGTGCGCACGCGGCTGCCCTTGGGGCCGACGCAGGCGCCCACCGGGTCGAGGTGCGGGTCGTTGGAGGAGACGGCGACCTTGGAGCGGACGCCGGGCTCGCGGGCGATGCTGCGGACCTCGACGATGCCGTCGTAGACCTCGGGGACCTCGAGCTCGAAGAGGCGACGGAGCAGGTCCGGGTGGGTGCGGGAGACCACGATGGGCGGACGCTGGCGCTCGCCGCGGACGGCGGGCTGGGTCGCGTTGGGGTCGCGGACGTCGATGATGATCGCGCGGAGGCGCTGGTTGTGCATGTAGCGCTCGCCCGCGGGGCGCTCGTTTCGCTCCTCGGGGTAGCGGCGCTGGTCGAAGTGGGGCAGCTCGGCCTCGACGCCCTCGCGGATCTTGATGATCGTGAAGTCGGGCGTGGTCTGCAGCACCGTGCCGGTGATGATGTCGCCCACGCGCTGCGAGAACTCCTCGTAGATCTGGACGCGCGCGGCGTTGCGCACGATGGCCTTGATCTCGGCCTTGGCGTGCTGGGCGGCGATGCGGCTCGTGTCGGGCGGGGTGACGTCGACCTCGTCGAACTCGGCGTACTCGCCGGTCTCCGGGTCCTCCTCGCCCTTGGGGACGAGCTCGTAGACGTAGACGCGACCGGTCTGGCGGTCGATGGTGACGCGGGCGCCGAAGGGCAGGTGCAGCACGTCGGTGTAGCTCTTGGCGAGCGACTGCTCGAGGCGGTCGATCAGGTAGAGCTGGTCGATGTGCTTCTCCTGGCACAGGAGCTCGAGGGCTTCCATCATCTCAGAGGCCATGGTTATCCTTTCACGCTTGCTTCTTCGCGTCCGACGCGGTGAAGTCGGGCTTGATCGTGCACTTCCTGATGTCATCGAAGGGGAGCTCGACGCGCTCCCCGTCGCACTCGAGGGCCACCGTGGCGTCCTCGATGCCGAGCAGGGTCCCGGTGTAGCGGCGCCTGCCCTCCCCCGGGGCCAGCGAGACCTGGACCGTCTGCCCGGCAAAGCGCGCGAAGTCGCGCGGCTTGCGCAGGGGGCGGGCCATCCCCGGGGACGAGACCTCGAGCGTGAAGCTCGAGGGGATGGGGTCGAGCTCGTCGAGGGCGTCGGAGATCCAGGCGGTCTCCGCGGTGACCTCGTCGAGCGAGATCGTGGGCGCGCCCTCGTCGGCGTGGTCGATGCGCACGCGGACGCACGGCGCCTTGCTCGCGCCGACGACCTCGACGTCGACGACGTCGATGCCGCGCTCGGCGGCGAGCGGCTCCAGGGCGTCGATGATCTTCTGCTCGAGGCCTTGCTTTGGCATGAACCCTCCTCACCTGCATACAGAAAGGAAGCGGGGCGAAAAGATCCACCCCACTTCCTACGATTACAGCTTCGAATACACAGGTAGTTTACGGTGTTTCTCGTTTTGCGTCAAATGGGGCTCCACGAGATTCCCACAAGCCGCGGGCGGACACGGGGCGGCGGGCTGACCCGTGAGGGTATGTACACCGACCCGCGGCGCCCGTCCTTATTGGCAGCCCATCTACCTGCGCAAACGCAACTCCGCAGATGTGGCGCGGTGTACATACCCTCGCCGGCTCGCGCCAAGTGCGCTCCGCGGGCGAGAAGGGCGCGGGGCCCGGGGCCCGGGCCTCCCCTACCCGCGGAGCTCGAGGCTCATGAGGGTCGCGCAGAGCTCGGAGCGGGCGATCGCCCGGCCGGGCTCGAGCAGGCCGTCGCCGGTGCCGGAGATGACGCCCTCGGCCACGGCCCAGGACATCGCGTCGGAGGCCCAGGCGGAGACGGAGGCGGCGTCGGCGAACTCGGAGAGGTCCGCGCGGGCGGAGACGTCCTCCCCCGCCGCGCGGGCGCGGTTGTGGAGCACGCAGGCGGCCTGCTCTCGGGTGAGCTCGCCGGAGGGCGAGAAGGACCCGTCGCCGTTGCCGGCGAACGTGCCGGAGGCGAGCGCCCAGGCGACGGGCGCCGAGTACCACTCGCCGGAGGGCACGTCGGCCGGCGGCGCGGCTGCGTCGGACTCCGGCTGGCCGGCCGCGTTCCAGAGGACCGCGGCGGCCTCGGCGCGGGTCACGGCGCGCCCGGGGCCCATCGTGCCGTCCCCGTAGCCGGCCACGACGCCCGAGAGCCACGCCCAGCGAAGGGGCTCGGAGTACCACTCGCCCTCCGCGGCGTCGGGGAACGGGAGGGCGTGCGAGCGAGAGTCGAGCGCCACGGCCCACTGGGAGGCGTGGTCGAGCCTGAGCCTGGCCGTGCCGTCGTCGGAGACGACGCCGGAGGTCTCCCACCGCAGCAGGCCGGCTGCCTCGTCGTAGCAATAGAGGTTGGCGTGGAGCCCCTCGTTCTTCTCGCCCAGGGGCGCGACGAGGGTCATGGCGAAGCCGAACTCGCCGTCGTGCGCGAGCGTCACCTGCACGACGCCCGCCTCCCCCGTCACCAGGTTGGTGACCTCGACGGGGATGCCGTCGGTGCCCGTCTCGACGCCCATGTCGAGGTCGTCGAAGGGGACGCCCGCAGGGACGTCGCCGCCCCAGATCTCCCACGAGACGCCGCCCTCCATCTCGAGCACGAGCGTCACGTCGCGGCCGGCGAGCTCCCCCAGCACCTCGCCGGGCAGCACCGTCTCGCCGTCCATGTCCACGACCACGCGGCCGCCCCTCTCGGCGCCCGCGAGCTCGTCGTCCACGTCGCCCCAGTCGGGGCCCGAGGGCGAGACGGGCGGGACGTAGGGCCTCGCGATGGAGAAGGAGACCGGCTCGCTGGTGGCGCCCGTGTGGGTGGCCGTCTCCGCCACGGTGGCGGTGACGGCGTAGGTGCCGGGCGCGGTGGGCGCGGCGGCGCTCGGGCCGTAGCTGGTGCCGCCCGTGC
Organism: Thermophilibacter sp. ET337; assembly: GCF_024733715.1. Taxonomy (NCBI): domain Bacteria; kingdom Bacillati; phylum Actinomycetota; class Coriobacteriia; order Coriobacteriales; family Atopobiaceae; genus Thermophilibacter; species Thermophilibacter sp. ET337. Next base: position 92,487 of record NZ_JANRHO010000002.1, read on the forward strand.
CAGCGTACGAGAAGGTCACGTCTGCGCCGGTGTTGGTGGTGCTGCTCACGATGGGTCGGACCGCCTCGCCGTAGGCCACGCTGTCGCAGGAGATCTCGATGCCGCCCGGGGCCTTGGAGACCATCCGCTCGGTACTCCGTATCCTTCCTCCGTGCCATTCGTCGGTCGCAATAACCTCTACAAGGATGTTCTTGCCAATGTCCTCCGCCGTCGGTGTATAGGAGGCCTCTGTAGCGCTGGAGATTATCTCACCGCTCCGGTACCACTGGTAGGTCACCGTCTCGTCGTCCTGCTTCCTATAGTTCGCCGTCAGGGTCTCGCCATACACGAAGTTGCCGCTGACCGAGGGGACGTTCTTAAGTATCGCCTTGTCGAGGGTGAGGGTCACGGTCTCCTCCGCAGGGTTCAGCGCGCCGCTGCCGCCGTAGGTGACGGTGAGGGTCAGGTCCTCCCCGATGGGGAGCCTCTTCTCCTTGGTGTCATAGGTCAGTTTGAAGGAGCCGTCGGCGTCGGCCGTGCCGGCGCTGGCAAGCACGGCGTCGCCCATCTTCAGCTCCACCGTGCCCTGGGCTGTGTCCAGGGCGCCGACCCCGTTGGACGTGGCGATGCCCGGCGTGACCTTGACGGTCAGGGTGTCGCCGTAGGTCAGCTTGGCGCTGGAAGGCTCGACCGTCAGGGCGCTGTCGGCGCGCTCGGTGGTGATCTCCGCGCTGGAGGTTGCCTCGTCGTAGTACTCGTCCGCCGCGCAGCGCGCGAAGAAGGTGTAGGTCGTGCCGGGCTCCAGGTCGGTGAACTTAGGCGACGCCTGCCACTCATCCGAGTCGGACGCCGGGGTCGGCGCGCCCTTCCCCTTCACGCAGGCGTAGGTCACCTCGCCATAGCCTGTGCCCGTGACCGCGTTCAGCGTCACGCTGGTGGCGGTCACCTGGCTGGCGGTGGGCGAGGAGAGGCTCTGGCCCGCCTTGGTGACGGTGATGGTGCAGCTGCCGCTGCTCTCGATCATGGTGCTGGTCTCTGGGGGCGTGTAGACGGCGATGATGGTGTAGGCCGTCTCGCTGGGCTTCCAGCCCTCCTCCGTCAGCTGGATGGACGCGCGTGCGTAGCCATAGCCGTTTACCGCCTCTGGCTCTCCCAGCTGGTTTTCCTCTGCCACCGTCCCCCGATAGAACGTCACGGTGCGGCCAGACATCGGGCCGCCCGCGGGTTTGGTGACATCAGCGTACAGGTAAACGCCGTCTCCGTAGGCGGCGCTGCTGTCGGATGTGTGCGCATAGACGCTCGCCATGAACTCGTTATGCGCGACGGACATGGTGCCGTTGTTGGTTACGAAACCTTCTCCCTTGAGGGAGCCGTCCCCGGTGACCGTGCCGTTATTGGTTAGGGAGAAGGACGGCGGCACCGTGATGCTCGTCCCCCAAGGGACGTTCACCGTGGCCCCTTCCGGGATGGTGATGCCACAGGGCAGGCTCAGGTCGCCCCAAACCGTATAGGTATTGTTGCCGCTGGGCCGGATGCCCTGGCCGTCGCCGCCGTCAGTCACTGTTCCTTGCCCGCCACCAATGTCGGCCCCGTAATAAGAACCAGCGCCGCCGGATACAACAACACCCTGGACGAGAATGATGACCGTTCCACAATCTTCACCAATTGCATTATTGCCCTTAGAAGCTGATTTGCCACCTATCCCTGTACCATTAAAGCCGGTTACTGATGATCCTCCAGCAACAGACAGGGAACCAGCGCCTTGAATGATGAGAGCGGCATTACCCGGCACATGAATCCCGGGCGCACCGTCGCTATTCCCTCCTGCGCCACCCATAAGGGTGTTGGTTGAGTTGTCGCTCAGGACCAGGGTCAGCGTTGCGCCGTCGGCAAGGTCAATGGGGCTTGTAGCCCGTGCGCCACTAGCATCATCGTAATTTGCGCCGGTAATGTTTGCGCCATCCAGAGTGACGGTCGCCGTCACGTTTTCCTCGACAACGATCTGGTTGCTCGCGCTCGTCCCGGTGACGGTGTAGCTGCCATTCTGAGAGATGGTGAGCGAGCCCGTGGAGATGTTGTGGGACACATCCGCCGCCCGCGCGGCGGCGGGCGTGGCGCTAACGGCGAGCAGGGCGCCCAGCGCTAGAGCGACCCCCCCCCTGAGCATCTTCACTACCGCACCCATGCGCTGACCTCCTCGTCCAGGGCCGCGGGCGGCCCGTCCTTCTCGGCATTTGAGACAATTATCGGGGAGAGTGGCGCGGAAGCGCAACGCCCCCTCGGCCGAACGGTCGCGACCTTGTCCGAATGGTCGGGCACCAATTCAAATCGAATATGACAGTCCCTTATGGCTCCTCAAGCCCGTGAGTCCTTATGAACTCGGTTGCGTCCGCAAACTCCTTCTTCTCAAGCGCCTTTAAAACTTCATCGAGCTTTTGCCGATCGAGGTATTGCCAGATACCGAGAACGGCCGCAGCGTCTTTCTCGGCTTTGTCAGCACGTTGGGAGTTGATGACCATCTTATGGACTGCAGAGGCCTCCGGAGTTGGAACCCGGACTAAATGACCCAGACAAGGAACCTTGATGGACTCTCTCGATAGGATGTCCGTGTGCCAGAGAGACTGTGCCGTCACTCCGACGTTGGTCTTAAGTGCATACTCAGTTCCTGACCCCCCCTTACCTATCAGGAACTCCACCTCGAGGCCCGATGGATCGAACAGCTTTGTCGTCCCGTGCATCACATCGGACTCCACAATAAACCCGCGCTCACGGGCTAGAGGGACAAGACTCGCAGCGGGCGTCGGGCGACGGAGATTGCAGACGAGGAAGTCGACGTCCATGGTCCTGATGTTTGGGTCAAATCCCCCGAGAAGTTTGCCCTCTCGATAGGCAAACTCAGCCCATGAGCCAACTAGTATCACATGGGGTAGACAGCCTGCTTCCTCGACAAGATCAAGCACCCTTCCATCCGACGCTTGTCGTCAAGTGCCCTCCGACGCCTGCGATCGGCCGCGGATTCTAAGCAACAAAAAACGGCCATCTACCTGCGCTTTCTTGCGTCTGCGCAGGTAGATGGCCGCTTAACAATCACGGGGCGTCGCAAACGACGGCAGCAACGGGGCGAGGGCCCCGCCCTCGGGAGCCCTACACGGCGACGATGTTCACCAGGCGGCCCTTGATCACGATGACCTTCTTGATCTGCTTGCCCTCGAGCTGGGCGGCGACGGCTGCCTTGGCGGCCTCCTCGATCTGCTCGTCGGAGGCGTCGGCCGGGACGGTCACGCGGCCGCGGACCTTGCCCTTGATCTGGACGGCGATCTCGACCTCGTCGGCCTTGGCCGCGGCCTCGTCGAACTCGGGCCAGGCTGCGTCGTAGACCGAGCCCTCCTGGTGCAGGGCCTCGTGCCAGAGCTCCTCGGCCCAGTGCGGGCAGATGGGCGCGAGCATGGTCACGATCGCGTTGGCGGCCGCGAAACACAGCGCCGCGTCGCGCTTCTCGGGCGCCACGTCGTTCACGTACTTGGACGCGGCGTTGGTGATCTCCATGACGGCGGAGATGGCGGTGTTGAACTGGCAGCGGTCGAAGTCGGCCGTGCACTTGAGGCCCATGGCGTTGACGGTGCGCCAGAGCTCCTTGCCCGCGGCGTCGAGGGTGCCCGCGCTCACGGCGCCGGCGGCCCCGCCCTGGGAGAGCAGCCACACGACGCGCCAGGCGCGCTTGATGAAGCGGTTGGCGCCGGCGACGGCCTCCTCGTCCCAGTTGAAGTCCTTCTCGGGCGGGGCGATGAAGAGGATGGCCAGGCGCATGGTGTCCGCGCCGAAGGGCTCGATCACCGAGGACGGCGGCACGACGTTGCCCTTGGACTTGGACATGGTGTCGCCGTTGGCGTCCTTGACCATGCCCTGGCAGAGCAGGTTCTCGAAGGGCTCGTCGCAGTCGATCATGCCGAGGTCGCGCAGGACCTTGGTGAAGAAGCGGCTGTAGAGCAGGTGCAGGATGGCGTGCTCGATGCCGCCGATGTAGTTGTCGACCGGCATCCAGCGGTCAACGGCCTCCTTGGAGAAGGGCAGCTCCTCGTTGTGGGGGTCGCAGTAGCGCAGGTAGTACCAGCTCGAGCACGTGAAGGTGTCCATGGTGTCCGTGATGCGGCGGGCCGGCTTGCCGCACTTGGGGCAGGTGGTCTCGTAGAAGGGCGCGTACTCCGCGAGGGTCTCGCCGGCGCCCAGGTCGAGGTTGTCCGGCAGCGTGACGGGCAGCTGGTCGTAGGGCACGGGCACGTCGCCGCAGCAGTCGCAGTGGATCATCGGGATAGGGTTGCCCCAGTAGCGCTGGCGGGAGATGAGCCAGTCGCGCAGGCGGAACTGCACGGTCTTGCGGCCGAGGCCCTGCTCACCGAGCCACTCGATGATGGCGTCGACGGCCTCGGAGTGCTTGCCGCCCTTCATGCCGGTGAACTGGCCGGACTGCACGAGGTAGCCCTCGGCCTCCATCGCGCAGGTCCAGTCGACGGAGGTCACGCGGAGCTCGCGCTCGTCCTTGAGCTCCTCGTAGAGCGGGTCGTCCTTCTCGCAGATAATCGGGGCGATCTCGAGGCCGTACTTCTTGGCGAAGTCGAAGTCGCGCTGGTCGCCGCAGGGCACGCCCATGACGGCGCCGGTACCGTAGTCCATCAGGACGTAGTCGGCGACCCAGATGGGGGCCGGGCGGCCGTTGACCGGGTTGATGACGTAGCGGCCGGTGAAGACGCCGTGCTTCTCGCGCTCCGAGCCCTGGCGATCGACCGAGGAGACCTTCTCCGCGGCTGCCTTGAGCTCGAGGAAGGCGGCCTCGTGCTCGGTGCCGGCCACGAGCTCCGCGGCGAGCGGGCTCTCGGGCGGCAGCAGGAAGAAGCTCACGCCGAAGAGCGTGTCCGGGCGCGTGGTGAAGACGGTGATCTTGGTGTCGGTGGGCGTGACGCCGTCCTCCGCGGCCAGGGCGAAGTCGATCTCGGCGCCCTCGGAGCGGCCGATCCAGTTGGCCTGCATCGCACGGACGCGCTCGGGCCACTTGCCCTCGAGGAGCTTGAGGTCGTCCAGGAGCTCCTGGGCGTAGTCGGTGATCTTGAAGTACCACTGGGAGAGCGGGCGCTTCTCGGGGATCGAGCCGCAGCGCCAGCACTTGCCGTCGACGACCTGCTCGTTGGCAAGGACCGTCTGGCAGCCCGGGCACCAGTTCACCGGCGAGGTGTCGCGGTAGACCAGGCCCTTCTCCCACATCTTGAGGAAGATCCACTGGCCCCACTTGTAGTACTCGGGGTCGCAGGTGTTGAACATGCGGTCGTAGTCATAGGAGAAGCCCATGCGGCGCATGGTCTTGGTGGCCTGCTCGATGTTCTGGTGCGTCCAGACGCTCGCCTGCGTGTTGTGCTTGATGGCGGCGTTCTCCGCGGGCAGGCCGAAGGCGTCGTAGCCCATGGGGTGCAGCACGTCGAAGCCGCGCATGCGGGCCTGGCGGGCCATGGCGTCGCCGATGGTGTAGTTGCGGGCGTGGCCCATGTGCAGGTCGCCGGAGGGGTACGGGAACATCTCGAGCACGTACTTCTTGGGCTTGCTCGGGTCCTCCTCGGTCTTGTAGAGCTCGTCGGCCTCCCAGGCCGCCTGCCACTTGGTCTCGATGGCCTCGGCGTCGTAGGCCGGGACCTCGAAGTTCTTCTCGGCGTCGCTCATCTGCGTGACTCCTTTGTGTGCGATGGTCAACCGTGCCATTGTAACAGCAACTCGCAGGGCCGCCGGGGTGTTCCTCCGAGAAGTGCGCTTCGCGAAACTTCTCTCCGGAACACCCCGGCGGCGAGACAGCCCCATGGGCACTCAATCGGTGAAAAGAAAGTAGGCCGCCCGGGCGCAAGGCGCCGGGCGGCCGACAGGGCTGGGTTCTTCTCGCCAGAAAAGGGCTAGCGATAGCTCACGGAGTGCTGGGAGTCCTTGACCACGACGTCGTGCGCGCCGCCCTCGACGATGGAGGTCGAGCTCACGAGCGTGAGGCGCGCCTTCTCCTGGAGCTCCTTGATCGTGAGCGCGCCGCAGTTGCACATCGTGGACTTGATCTTGTAGATGGTCTGGCCCACGCCCTCCTTGAGCGAACCCGCGTAGGGCACGTAGGAGTCCACGCCCTCGACAAAGCCCAGCTTGGTGGCGCCGCCCTGGTCGTAGCGCTGCCAGTTGCGGGCGCGCGCCGAGCCCTCGCCCCAGTACTCCTTCATGTACTGGCCGTTGACGTTGACGCGCTCGGTGGGGCTCTCGTCGAAGCGGGCGAAGTAGCGGCCGAGCATCATGAAGTCGGCGCCCATGGCCAGCGCGAGCGTCATGTGGTAGTCGTAGACGATGCCGCCGTCGGAGCAGACGGGCACGTAGACGCCGGTCTCCTCGAAGTACTTGTCGCGCGCGCGGCACACGTCGATGACCGCGGAGGCCTGGCCGCGGCCGATGCCCTTGGTCTCGCGCGTGATGCAGATCGAACCGCCGCCGATGCCCACCTTCACGAAGTCCGCGCCGCAGTCCGCGAGGAAGCGGAAGCCGTCCTCGTCGACGACGTTGCCGGCGCCGACCTTGACGGAGTCGCCGTAGTTGGCGCGGACCCACTCGAGGGTGCGCTTCTGCCACTCGGAGAAGCCCTCGGAGGAGTCGATGCACAGGACGTCGGCGCCCGCCTCGACGAGCAGCGGCACGCGCTCGGCGTAGTCGCGGGTGTTGATGCCCGCGCCGACCATGTAGCGCTTGTTGGCGTCGAGCAGCTCGTTGGGGTTGGACTTGTGCTGGTCGTAGTCCTTGCGGAAGACGATGCCCACGAGATGGTCGTTCTCGTCCACCACGGGCAGGGCGTTGAGTTTGTTCTCCCAGATGACGTCGTTGGCGCGCTTGAGCGTGATGTCCTTGTCGCCCACGATGAGCTTCTCGCGCGGGGTCATGAACTCGGAGACCTTCATCTGGTGGTCGTCGCGCGTGGGGCGGTAGTCGCGGCTGGTCACGATGCCGAGGAGCTTGCCGCGGGAGGAGCCGTCGTCGGTGACGGGCATGGTGGAGTGGCCGGTGCGCTCTTTGAGCTCCATGACCTGCTCCATGGTCATGTCCGGCGTGAGGGTGGAGTCGGACTCGACGAAGCCGGCCTTGTGGTCCTTGACGGCCTTGACCATGGCCGCCTCCTGCTCGGGGGTCTGGTTGCCGTAGATGAAGGCGAGGCCGCCCTCGATGGCGAGCGCCACGCCCATGTCCACGCCGGAGACGGACTGCATGATGGCCGAGACCATGGGGATGTTGAGGGAAAGCGCGGGCTCCTCGCCGCGACGGAACTTCACGAGCGGGGTCTTGAGCGAGACGTTGGCGGGAATGTTCTCCGCCGAGGAGTATCCCGGGACGAGCAGGTACTCGGAAAAGGTGTGGGACTCCCCCTCGAAGAACGTGGCCATGTGGTGGCTCCTCTCCCCGCCCGCGGCGGAAACAACCCCGTAACCAGATTTGAGCCATTGTAGCATCCGCTCACGGGTTTTTCAGCGACCGTTTGCCGAGAAGTACCAGCTCACGATAAGGACACGACGAGAAGGACGCGGACCCGTATACTTGACGAGTCGAGAGGGGGTTACCATGGAGAGCGGACGCGTGGCCGCTGCAGTGCGGCAGATCATGGACGAGACCGCGCGGCGCGAGCCGCGGGCCGGACGAAACGTCCTCATGCTGGCGTGGTTCGAGGACGAGATGGGCGCGCTGCCACCCAACCCCGGCGACTACGACATCATCTCGGCAACGGTGCCGCTCGGCGGGCTTTGCGGAGACGCCGCGTGCCCGGACGCCGATCGAAAGGTGCTCCTGGCGCTGTACTTCATGACCGAGCGGTTCGCTCAGAGCCTCATGCCCATCGCGGACGAGGGCTCGCCGCTCTTTCGCATGCTCACGACCGTCGCCACGAAGCGCCACCCCGTGCGCCGCGTCGACACGCCCGACCCCAACAAGGAGCTCATGCTCGACCTCTTTGCCGCTGCGGCGGTGGCCTACGTTGAGCGGCACGACGGCTGGGAGCAGCTGGTGGAGGCGCTCGGCGTCGCGATTATTGCCCTGGTCTCCCCCGTCATCCCCGAAGAGGCGCCGAAGGGTGCAGACGAGGTGCTCGCTGTTATCCTGCAGGAAATCTCCGCGCACCCGGAGTCCGTGAGCCTCTCTGCGCTGGCGCGGCGCTACTCATACAGCACCACGTACCTCTCCGAGCTCATCCATGAGCACTGTGGCATGACGTTCACGGAGCTCGTGGCCAAACAGCGCATGGAGCGCGCGGCCATGCTGCTGCGCGCGACGCAGCTGCCGGTACGCGAGGTCGCACGGCAGGTGGGCTACTCGGGGACGAGCAACTTCTACCGCGCATTCCGGGCGCAGTTTGGATGCGGACCGGCCGAGTGGCGGAGCCTGCACGTTGGGGACAGTCCCCAACAAACATATCGCGCGGGCGCCAAAAAATAACGGACATTGGTTTCCCAAAAATGGCTCGCAGAGAGACGTTTTCCCAGTTGAGCTTTTTCTTTCAGGAAACCAATGTCCGTTATTTTTTGGCGTGGGGCCGTAGCCACCTACTTGACGCGGGCTAGGCGGGCGTCGCGGACCTCGTAGATGCGGTCGGCCGCGGCGTCGAGGTCGCCCGAGTGCATGATGGCCACGACGGTGCGGCGACCGCGCAGGCCTGCGAGGTAGGCACAGAGCCGCGCGCTCGTGGCAGCGTCCAGGTTGGCGAGCGGCTCGTCGAGAAGGACCACCGGCTCCGGGCGCGAGAGGGCGCGAAGCAGCCCCAGCTTCTGGCGCTCGCCGAGCGAGAGGTTGAGCGGCTGGTCGGTTATGGCGCGCTCCGGCAGGTCGCCCAGGCCGAGCACGCGGGCGACCTCGGGGTCGGGCGCGGCGCCGAGGAGGTTATAGGCGAGGTCCCCTGTGAAGACGGGCACGGGATAGGTGAGATAGGCCGCGCGGAGGGCCTCCGGCGCGAGCGCGGCATCACCGTCGAGGTCGGCCGGGTCGGACAGCCCGCGTAGGAAGTCGAGCAGGCGCGACTTGCCCGAGCCGTTGGCGCCCTTGATCACCACGAGCTCGCCGGGACGGACCTCGAACTCACCGGCCCAGAGCCGCTTGCCGTCCGCGCCGCGCGCCGGCGTGGCCCAGAGCGTGCCGTCCACGCGCGCCGCCAGGTCCTTCTCGCCCGCCGTCACGAGCGCCTCGAACCCGGAGGGCTCCGCCGCTGCCGCGGCCACCTCGCGCAGGCGCTCGACGTGCGGCAGGTTGCCGCGCACCTGCGCCACGCGCTGCGCGATGGCAGTGAGCGGCATCTGCACGAGCTGCGCGAGCGAGTACGCCACGAGCACCTGGCCCACGCCCGCCCCGACCGTCAGGCAGCGCCACGCCGCGACCCCCATCATCGCCGCCGCGAGCGCGCAGGAGAGCAGCGCGGGGAGGTTGGAGATGAGCAGCTCGAGGAAGCGGTAGCGCGTCACCGTGCGCAGGAACGCCTCGGAGCGCTCGCGGTAGCGCGCAGAGAAGTACCCCTCGGCTCCGGCCGCGTTGACGGAGCGCTTGTTCTCGACGATGCGCTTGGACTCGCCGAGCCAGGCGTCCTGCACGGGGAGGACGTCACGCTGAAGCTCGGCGAGCGAGCGTGCGGGAAGCCGCAGTGCGAGCCAGAGGACGGGAGCGTAGACGACGACCAGCGCCGCCATCAGCGGGTCGATCAGCGCCGCGATGGCCACGGTCCCCAGGAGCGCCAGCACTGCCCCCGGGATGCGCACGCTTGCCCCGGCATAGAGCGTGCCGTAGGTGTCGGTCGAGTTCATGAGGACGTTCACGAAGTGGCCCTTCTCGTGCCGCGCGAAGGCGCGCTGCGGGGAGGCGAGGATGCCCCTGGCACAGGCCATAGCGCCGTCGAGAAAACGGCGCACCCCCAGCCACGTGGGCACCCACTCGCCGAGAAGGACCGTCGCGGCGGCGGACGCCACTGCGAGGACAAGGGCGACGGCAAGCGGCGCCCCGACGCCCGACGCCCCGCTCGAGAGCAGGTCGACGACATGCCCAACGGCGACGCTCGCTGCCGCCGCGATCAGCGTGGACGCCGCGACGCCCACGGAACGAACGACGTTGCGAATGTCCATGTCAACGAGCGGATATATGTTCTTCTCAATCATGGTCTCACCAATCCGGCGCGCTCGCGCCCTAGGGATGACTCTGTTAATTGGGGACAGTCCCCAATTAACAGAAAAGTTTTATGTGATTTGGGGACTGTCCCCAATTAACAGACGCGAGCGAGGCGAGCGTCGCGGATCTCGTAGATGCGGTCGGCCGCGGCGTCGAGGTCGCCGGAGTGCATGATGGCCACGACGGTGCGGCGACCGCGCAGGCCGGCAAGGTAGTCGCAGAGCCGCGCGGACGTGGCCGCGTCGAGGTTCGCGAGCGGCTCGTCGAGAAGGGCCGCGGGCTCCGGGCGCGAGAGCGCGCGCAGCAGGCCCAGCTTCTGGCGCTCGCCGAGCGAGAGGTTGAGCGGCTGGTCGGTGATGGCGCGCTCGGGCAGGTCGCCCAGGTCGAGCACGCGGGCGACCTCGGGGTCCGCCGCAGCGCCGAGGAGGTTGTCCTCGAGCGTGCCGGGTACCACGGGCACCGGATACGTAAGATAGGCGGCGTCGAGCATCCCCGGCTCGAGCGCGGCGTCCCCGTCGAGGTCGGATGGGTCGGAGAGCCCGCGCAGTAAGTCCAGCAGGCGCGACTTGCCCGAGCCGTTGGCGCCCTTGATCACCACGAGCTCGCCGGGACGGACCTCGAACTCACCGGCCCAGAGCCGCTTGCCGTCCTCGCCGCGCGCCGGCGTCGCCCAGAGCGTGCCGTCCACGCGCGCCGCCAGGTCCTTCTCGCCCGCCATGAGCGCCTCGAACCCGGAGGGCTCCGCGGCCTCCCCCGCGTGATCGCGCAGCAGCGCGAGGTTCGGCCGGTAGGCAACGTAGAAGCTCACAAGCGAGCAGATGTCCGCCATGGGCGACTGGAGCAGCGAGAAGAGCTGCCACGCCGCGACGACGGCCCCGAGCGTCATGCCGCCCGACATCCACAGCGCAACGCACACGGCGAGCGCCGCAACCTGGAGCGCTGGAGAGACGGCCGCGGGAAGCGTCGTCTGCGTGGCATCGGCAAGGCGGTGCCGGCGGAGAAACGCGCGGTACGCGTTCGTGCTCTTCTCAAATCGGTGCTCGTAGAACCCCTCGGCACCGCCGGCGTTGGCAACGCGCTTCTCCTCGACGAGCCGGCGGACCTCCTCCTGCCAGGCCTCGCGCGCGGGCATCATCTCCATGAGCAGGCGCCCGGCTGAGTGCATGGGACCCCAGTTGACAGCAAAGTACACGACCAGCCCGAGGAGAAAGACCGGCACGAGCAGGACGTCGACCGCCGCGGCACAGCCCAGCAGCGCCACGACCGCAATCGCGCACCCCACGACGTTCACGTTCAGGTAGACCGACATCGAGCCGTAGCCAAACGCCGCCGCGTTCACCACGTTGAGGTAGTGACCGGCGTCGTGGCGCTCGAAGGCTCGCTGCGGCATTGCGAGCAGCTGGTCGATCGCCTCGTCCGAGGCGTCCACCTCCGCGCGGAGGTTCGCCTTGAGCGGGAGCCAGTCATTAAGTGAAAACTTCGCGAGCGCTGCCGCGAGCGACACGACCAGAAACGCCGCCAGGCGCGCCGCGATCTCGCCGGGCGCGAGCTCGCCCGACGCCAGCCCGTCCACGATCGCCCCCAGCTGGTACGCGGCGCCCGCCGAGAGCACGGTGCCGGACGCCACGCCGAGCGCTAGCGCGAGGTTGCGCGCGCTCGGCCTGAAGAGCGGATAGGCCTTTCCGCCCGAGGTTCTGCTCTGCATGTTCTTCTCCTTCCACGAGACTGAAGTCATCGTAGAAGCGAGAAGAACGGCGCAGCTCAGGGGCGCGCCACGCCCGAAGCCGCGTCACCCGCAACCCGAAAATCCGGCGCACTCTGCGCAATGGGGACGTGTTTTTTCGTGCAGACGAAAAGGGACAGGTTTGCCCCGTCGCCGCGGGCAAACCTGTCCCAAGCGGTCTGCACGAAAAAACACGTCCCCTTTGTGCAGTTACACGCTGCCGCCGACGACGTCGTCGACGTTGACCACGACGTCATGCTTGGTGGGCACCCACTCGACCTTCTTGAACAGGGCGACCACGGTGATGGGGATGTAGGTCATCATGAAAAGCGGGAAGGTGAAGAGGTTGGTGAAGACGCGCCACTTCTTCTTGGCGTGGATGTGGCTGCGCTCGGAGATCGTGGTGATGATCGCCAGAATGAAGAAGACCACGTACATCGAGGCAAACGTCATGATGAGCGACCCCACGCACATGTCGAGCTCGCCCTGGGTGGCGATGAAGCCGTGGGAGAGCGAGCCCACGATGAGGTAGGTGGCGTTCACGAAGAAGGAGAGAAGCGTCAAGATCATGCCCGGCGCCACCGTCATGAGCATGTCGTAGCTCGCGAACCGACCCTTGGAGATGCCCTTCACCAGGTCGCGCCCGTAGCTAAAGAACACCTGGTAGAAGCCCTTGGTCCAGCGCATGCGCTGCGTCCAGGACGCCTTGAGGGTCACGGGCTGCTCGTCGAAGAACTCGGCAGGCGCGTAGCCGATCTGCACGTTGTTGGCGCAGCAGAAGGTGGAGAACTGGATGTCCTCGGTCAAGGTGTGGAAGCCCCAGCCGTGCATGCCGCGGACGATGCGCTCGGAGACCATCCAGCCCGAGCCGGAGATGGCGCAGCTCGTGCCCATCATCATGCGGGCGTTGTTGAGGAACTTGGCCTCGCGCAGAAACCACAGCGCGTAGGCGGCGCTGATCCAGCTGGAGTCGAAGTTCTTGGAGTTGCGATAGCCCGTGCAGACGAGGTAGCCCGCGTCGAAGGCCTGATTCATGACCTTGATGTAGTCGCGCGAGACGAGGTTGTCGGCGTCCATGACGATGAAGGCCTCGTACTTGTCGCCGTACTCGTTGAGGATGCGGTCGAAGCCGTAGTCCATCGCCCAGCTCTTGCCGCGGCGCGCGAGGTCGTTGCGGTCCCAGACGATGGCGCCCGCCTCCTCGGCCGCCGCGTGGGTGTTGTCCGTGCAGGCGTCGCAGACCACGAAGACGTCCATGAGCTCGCGCGGGTAGTCCTGGGCAAAGATCGAGCGCACGAGGTTGCCGATCACGAGCTCCTCGTTGTGTGCCGAGATGAAGAACGCGTAGCGGTGCTGCTTCTTGGCCTCGGGCAGGCGGACGGTGCCCTTGAACATCACGCGGATGATGTAGACGATCTGGTAGAAGTACGCCAGCGTGAAGAACAGCCAGATGATCAGGTTGAAGACGACGATCGGCGTGAGGCCGAGCCGGTTGAGCTCCATCATGGGCATGTGAGCGCACCCCTTGGGTCTTGTCGGCGGGTCGGACGGGCGGCCGCGTTCGGGCGGGCCGGGCGAGAAGGGCGGGCGGCCGCGTTCGAGCGGGTTGGGCCGGGTCAGGCGCCGAGCTGCGGGCAGATCTTCTCGCCCGCCGCCGTGCGGCCCATCGAGCGGTCCTTCAGAGATTTTAGTACATCGAGCAGGTCGTCCGGCAGCCGGTCGGCAAGCTCCACGGTCTCACCCGTCGCAGGGTGGTCGAAGCGCACGTGCCACGAGTGGAGGAACTGCCGGCGCAGGCCCAGGTTGAGCCGGTCGTCCCCGCGGCCGTAGAGCGGGTCCCCCACCAGGGGGTGCCCGATGTGGCGCATGTGCACGCGGATCTGGTGGGTGCGGCCGGTGTAGAGGTGGCACTCCATCAGGGTGTAGCCCTCGTCGCGCCGGAGCGCCTCGAAGCGCTCGAGCACGCGGAAGGTGGTGATGGCCTCGCGCGCGCCGGGCGCGTCGGAGACCGCCATGCGGATGCGGTCGCGCGTGGAGCGCGCGATGCCCGTCTCGATCGTCCCCTCGTCGTGGGCCACGTAGCCGTGGGTGAGCGTCACGTAGCGGCGATCGAGCACGCGCAGACGGATGAGGTCCTGCAGCGCCTTCTGGGTGGCGTCGTCCTTGGCGGCGAGGATGAGGCCCGTCGTGTCCATGTCGAGCCGGTGCACGATGCCGGGGCGCTCCTCGCCCTGCAGCATGCCCAGGTGATCGTAGCCGCAGTGGGCGACGAGCGCATTTGCCAGCGTGTCGTCCACGTGGCCGGGGCTCGGGTGGCACACGAGCCCCGCCTGCTTGGAGAGCACGATGAGGTGCTCGTCCTCGAAGCGAATGTCGAGCGGGATGTAGGGGTTGGGCGCGAGCAGGCCCCCCGCGGGCTCGGGCTCGTCCACGGTCGCGCGGACGCGGTCGCCGAGAAGGACCTTCTCGCTTTTGCTCGTTGCCGGGGTCTCGTTGATGGTGACCGCCCCGTCCTCGACGAGGCGCGCGCACGCGGAGCGGCTGGGCATGTCCGGGCCGGCCGCGAGGAAGGCGTCGAGCCGCATGCCGTCGGACTCGGGACCCACGAGCAGGTTCACGACGCGCTGGGGCATGGGGGTCACTCCCCCGCCGCGGCGCGCTCGCGGGCGGTGTCCCAGCGCCAGAACAGGACGAGGGCAACCGGCACGCCGCAGGTCACGAAGATGTCGGCCACGTTGAAGATCGCAAAGTCCATGAACGTGGTGGCGAAGAAGTCCGTCACGGCGCCGAGTGCGACGCGGTCGATGGCGTTGCCGATGCCGCCGCCCGCAACCGCCGCGAGCGTGAGGGTGAGCGCAAGCGGCACCTCGCGGCGCCGCCACGCCACCCACGCGCCAAAGGCCGCGATCGCCGCAGCCACGAGCACGAAGAGGGGGCCCGCGCCCTCGCCGAGCGAGAATGCGGCCCCGGTGTTGTAGACCAGCGACAGGTCCATCACGCCCGGGATCAGCGTGACGGGCTCGCCGGGAACGAGCGCGGCGCGCGCCGCGGCCTTGCTCGCCTGGTCGAGCGCCACGACGGCGGCCGCGACCAGGACGAACAGGACGAGCCGGCGCGCGCCCGAGCGCGCGGGCGCGAGCCGGCTCCGGACGGAATCGTCGCCGAGACCGCCCGGAACCCGCGCGTTCTTGTCGTCGAGGTCGCCGGCCACGCCTACTCCGCGGGGTCGAGCGCGGCGACGGCGTCGTGGCAGCGCGGGCACAGGCCGTCCTCGCCGACCTCGCGGAAGTTCCAGCAGCGCGGGCACTTCTCGCCACGGGCGGGCTCGACGGAGCAGGCCAGCTCGTCGCCGGAGACGACCTCGACCTCGGAGCACACGAAGGGCTCGGCGAGGTCGCAGCCCAGCTCGCCGACGAGCAGCTCGTAGGTCTCGGAAGGCACCGTGAGCGCGGCGCGCGCGGCCTGCGTGGTCTTCTCGGCGAGCGCGTCGGCGGCCACCGCGGCCTCGTAGGCCTTGGTGAACGCGGCGCGGGCCTCCACGACGGCGTCGTAGGCGGGCAGGTAGCGCTCGTAGACGTCGGCAGTCCAGGGCGCCTGGTACCAGTCGAGAAGGGCGGCGAACTCCTGGCCGTCGCGCAGGGACGCGGGCAGGTAGGCCATGGCCTCGTCGGTGGTGTAGACGAGGATCGGCTGCAGGTCGTGCACGAGCATCGAGAGGATCTGCGCCCACACCGTGAGGGCGGAGCGGCGCTCGTAGGAGTTCTTCTCGCCGCAGTAGACGCGGTCCTTGGTGGCGTTGAGGTAGCCGTTGGAGAGCTCGGTGATCACGTAGTCGTAGAGCGTGCGGTAGACCACGTTGAAGCGATAGGTCTCGTAGGCGGCGCTCACCTGGTCGTGGACCTGGCAGAGGCGCGCCAGGGTGAGCTTGTCGTACGGGAGGAGCTCATCGTAGGGCACGGCGTCGACGGCCGGATCGAACTGCCCCTCGATCTCGCCCAGGAGGAACCGCAGGGTGTTGCGGAAGCGGCGGTAGGCCTCGCCGACGTGGTCGAGAATCTGGCCGTCGCAGGGGATGTCGTTGGAGGTGTCGACCGAGGTGACCCACAGGCGCAAGATGTCGGCGCCGCGGGTGTCGCACTCGGCGTTGGGGTCGATGACGTTGCCGAGCGACTTGGACATCTTGCGGCCCTGGCCGTCGAGCGTGAAGCCCTGGGAGACCACGGACTTGTAGGGGGCCACGCCGTAGGCGCCCACGGAGGTCATCAGCGAGCTCATGAACCAGCCGCGGTGCTGGTCGGAGCCCTCGAGGTACATGTCGGCCGGGAACTTGAGGTTGTCGCGGTGGCGGCAGACGGCGGTGTGGGAGACGCCGGAGTCCCACCAGACGTCGAGGATGTCCTTGTTGGCCTTGAGGTGGTGCCCGCCGCACTTGGGGCAGACGCAGGCGTCGCCGAGGTAGCTCGCGGGGTCGTCGGTGAACCAGGCGTCGGAGCCCTTGGTGCGGAAGAGCTCGATCACGGCGTCGAGGGTGTCGTCGTTCATGACCGTGGCGCCGCAGTCCTGGCAGGTGAAGGCCGGGATGGGCACGCCCCAGTTGCGCTGGCGGGAGATGCACCAGTCCGGGCGCCCCTCGACCATCGAGCCGATGCGCTTGATGGCGTGACTCGGGTAGAAGCTGACCTTGGAGAGCTCCTCGAGCGCCTGCTCGCGGAGGCTCTTGCCGCCGCGCAGGGGCTTGTCCATCGAGACGAACCACTGGCTCGTGGCGCGGAAGATGACGGGCTCCTTGCAGCGCCAGCAGTGCGGGTAGCTGTGGTTGATGTCCTCGTGGAGGATCAGCGTGCCGCGCTCGCGCAGCCACTCGATGATCTTGGGGTTGGCCTCGTTGACCTCCATGCCGGACCACGGGCCGCCGGTCCCCATGCCGTCGCCCACGAAGAAGCGGCCGTCGTCGTCGACGGGCATGACCGTGGGGATGCCGAACCTCTGGCCGGCGAGGTAGTCGTCGACGCCGTGGCCGGGCGCGCAGTGGACGATGCCCGTGCCGTCGTCGAGCGTGACGTAGTCGGCGTAGATGAACTCGCCCGTCTCGCCCTGGTCGGCAAAGATCGGCTGCTTGTAGCGGTTGTGCGCGAGGGCCTCGCCGGTGGCGCGCCAGGGCTGCCCGTCCGCGCCGCGCACGAGCTCGACCTCGCCGTAGCCAAACTTCTCGCAGCAGCGCGCGGCGAGCGCCTCCGCCACGATCTCGGCGCGGCCGTCGTGGACCAAGGCCACGTAGGTGGCCTCGGGGTGCAGGATGACGGCGTCGTCGGCGGGAAGGGTCCAGGGCGTGGTGGTCCAGATGTCGACCCACAGGCGCCCGGCCCACTCCTCGAGGCCCTCCGGGACAGTGGTCATCTCAAAGCGCACGAAGATGGCGGGGCTGACCTCGTCACCGTACTCGATCTCGGCCTCGGCGAGGGCGGTGTGGCAGTGGGAGCACCAGTGCACCGGCTTGGAGCCCTGGACGATGGCGCCGGCGTCGAAGATCGCCTTGAAGATCTCGACGTCGGTGGCGTCGTAGTCGTTGACGTAGGTGAGGTAGGGGTTGTCCCACTCGCCCAGGACGCCCAGGCGCTTGAAGCCCTGGCGCTGGGTGTCGACCTGCTCGACGGCCATCTTGCGGCAGAGCTCGCGGATCTTCTCGGTGGGAAGCTGGTTGAACTTCTCGGTGCCGAGCATGGTCTCGACCTTGTGCTCGATGGGCTGGCCGTGGCAGTCCCAGCCGGGGACGTAGGGCGTCTGGAAGCCGCGCATGGACCAGTAGCGGTTGATGATGTCCTTGGAGATCTTGTTCTGCGCGTGGCCGAGGTGGATCGGGCCGTTGGCGTACGGGGGGCCGTCGTGCAGGACGAACTTGTCGTGCCCCTCGTTCTTGGCGATCATCTGCTCGTAGACGTGGTTGGCCTCCCACATGGCGAGGCGCTTGGGCTCGTTCTGCGCGAGGCTCGCGCGCATGGGAAAGCCCGTGCTCGGCAGGTTGGTCGTCTTCTTGTACTCGTTTTTCGCCACGCTCTCCTCCTTCGCGACCCAAAGGGGGGCGCCCCGTTGGATCATCTCTCCCGGACACGAAAAAACGCGCCCGTCCCTCCTGCTGGGACGAAGCGCGCCTGCGACTTCGCTTGTGAACCACCCAGCGAGCGGATATCCGCCGTACTCGGCTGGCCTGTCTCGGCGGCCACTCCGGCGACGCCTACTCGCGAGAGGCAGGACCACAGGTCCGGACTCCCCCGCTTTGGGGCCGCGGCTCGGGGGTGATCTTCGCCGGGACGCGACCGCGGGCTCCCACCATCCCCGCTCTCTCTGGGTCGCGCGCCCCCGGGTACTCTCCCCGTCAACGCCTCGAGTCCGTATGGTAGCACGGTTGGGCATGCGGCACGTGCGCGAACCTGCGTTGGCAAAAAACCTGCGAAGTGCGCGACCTCCGGAGGGGAGAGGCCGCGGGGGCACCCCGAGCCGCCTCGTCTGTCCAGCTCGCCGGAAGCCATCGGACCCTCCTGACGCCCGGACCGGGAGGCCGTCGCTCACTTGGGCGCTATTTTGCCAACAGCCCGCCCGTGCGCCGCCCCGGCCGGCTCGCAGGCCTCCGAACCCCGCGCGGAGCGCCCCGCCGCACCCCACTCGTTACTACCACCCGACCGCAAACGCCCCTCTCGCCGAAAAGTGCTCGCGCGCGGCCCGACCGCACATCACAGTGGGACGCGAAGCCACGGAAGGGGGACCCATGCCAGACCGCAAGTACCTCGAGCTCCTCTCGGAGAAGTTCCCCTCGGCGCAGTCGGTCTACACCGAGATCATCAACCTCGAGGCCATCCTCAACCTGCCCAAGGGCACCGAGCACTTTGTCTCGGACGTCCACGGCGAGTACGACGCCTTCAAGCACATCCTCAACAACTGCTCGGGCGTTATCCGCGAGCGCGTGGCATCCACCTTCCGCTTTGAGCTCACCCACGACGAGCAGGCGGACCTGTGCACCCTCATCTATTACCCGCACCGCAAGCTCCGCCGCCTCAAGGCCTCGGGCAACGTGACCGAGGAGTGGTACGCCATCACGCTCATGCGCCTCGTGCGCCTGGCGCGCTACCTCTCCGACTCCTACACCCGCTCCAAGGTCCGCAAGGCCATGCCCGTCGAGTACGCCTACATCATCGACGAGCTCCTCCACGCCTCCCCCGGCGAGGGCGAGCAGCGCCAGAGCTACCACCAGCGCATCATCGACACCATCGTGGACACCGGCTCGGCGGATGACTTCATCGTGAGCCTGGCGTCGCTGATCAAGCGGCTCGCCGTGGACCACCTGCACCTCGTGGGCGACGTCTTCGACCGCGGCTCGCACGCCGACAAGATTCTCGACCGCCTCATGGAGTACCACTCCGTGGACCTGCAGTGGGGCAACCACGACATCGTCTGGATGGGCGCCGCGGCGGGCTCGGCCACGTGCCTTGCCGCCGTGATCCGCAACAACATCCGCTACGACTCCCTCAAGATCCTCGAGAGCGCCTACGGCGTCTCCCTGCGCGAGCTCGCCCTGTTCGCGGAGGCGACGTATCGCGCGGACGACGCCATGACGCCACTCGAGAAGGCGATCTCGGTCATCCTCTTCAAGCTCGAGGGGCAGACCATCCGGCGCCACCCCAACTGGCACATGGAGGACCGGCTGCTGCTGGGCGGCGTGGACCCGGCCTGCGGCGTCGCGTGCGTGGGCGAGAAGGACTACCGGCTCGTCTCGAGCGACTTCCCCACCCTCGACCCGGCCGACCCCTACGCGCTCTCCGACGACGAGCTGCGCGTGATGGACAACCTCCTCGAGGCCGTGCGCACCTCCTACAAGCTCCAGACCCACGTGAACTTCCTCTACGAGCGGGGCAGCGCCTACCTCGTCCACAACAACGACGTGCTCTTCCACGCCTGCGTCCCCATGAACGAGGACGGGACCTTCCACCCGGTCAACCACCAGGGGCAGCTCCTCGCGGGCAAGGCCTACTACGACTACGCCGACCGCCTGGCCCGCCGCGCCTGGCACGAGCACGACGAGGTCTCGCTCGACTGGATGTGGTACCTCTGGTGCGGCCGCTACTCGCCGCTCTCGGGGCGCGTGGTCAAGACCTTCGAGCGCACCTACTTCACGGACCGCTCCACCTGGGCAGAGCCGCGCGACCCCTACTACGCCCTCACGGACAACCCCGAGGTCTGCCGGCGCATCCTCGAGGAGTTTGGCGCGGATCCCGAGCACGGCCACATCATCAACGGCCACACGCCCGTGCACGCCTCCGAGGGCGAGAAGGCCGTGCGCGCCGGCGGGCGGCTCGTGGTCATCGACGGCGGCTTCTGCCAGGCCTACCACAAGACGACGGGCATCGCCGGCTACACCCTCATCTCCGACCCGCGCGGCATGCGCATCAAGGCGCACCGCCCCTTCGGCTCGATCGCCGACGTGCTCGACCTCAACGCCGACATCATGAGCGACGACGACCGCTTCGAGGTGAACCCGCGCCCCCTCACGATCGACGACACCGACACCGGTGCCGACATCCGCGAGCAGCTCGCCGACCTGCGCGCCCTGCTCGACGCCTATCGCTCGGGCGAGCTCCCCGAGCGCACCGCCCACTGACCTGCACGTTGGGGACTGTCCCCAACGTGCTGCTAATTGGGGACTGTCCCCAACGTGCGGGTCCCGGGCGGCGGGCGGACGCGGGAGATTGTCTGGTCGCGCGCGCCCTCGGGGATGAACCATCATTATTTGGGTATCAGAGAACCCAAGTACCGCAACGCATGAAGGGTTACCACGAAAGATGGACATGAACGAGAACAAGCGGCGCCGCTCGATGCTGCTCTACGTGCTGATCGCGATCATCGCGTACCTCGCCATTAGCCAGGCGCTCGGCACCAACCTCACGGCGAGCCGCGTGACCCACGTCGAGTACAGCCAGTTCGTCGACATGGTCGAGAAGAACGAGGTGACGCAGGCGGAGTCCGTCTACGGCAACCCCGAGATCACCTTCACGACCGGCGAGGGCGACTCCCAGAAGCTCTACACCACGGTGCTGTGGAACGGCACGGAGCAGTCGACCGCCCAGCTGCTGGACGACCACGGCGTCACGATGGTCTCCGAGATCCAGGACACCTCGAGCGACCTGTGGCTCATGCTGCTCGTCTCCTACGGCCTGCCGATCCTCATCTTCCTGGGCATCGGCTGGTGGCTCAACCGCCGCATGAAGAAGGCCATGGGCGACGACGGCCCCTCGATGAACTTCGGCGGGGGCGGCTTTGGCATGGGCGGCGGCCTGGGCAAGTCCAACGCCAAGGAGATCAAGGGCGAGGACACCGGCGTCACCTTCAGGGACGTGGCCGGCCAGGACGAGGCCAAGGAGTCGCTCCAGGAGATCGTGAGCTTCCTCAAGAACCCCGAGAAGTACAACGAGATCGGCGCGCGCTGCCCGCGCGGTGCGCTTCTGGTGGGCCCCCCGGGCACGGGCAAGACGCTGCTCGCCAAGGCCGTCGCCGGCGAGGCGGGCGTGACCTTCTTCCAGATCGCCGGCTCCGCCTTCGTCGAGATGTTCGTGGGCCGCGGCGCCGCCAAGGTGCGCGACCTCTTCAAGCAGGCCAACGAGAAGGCCCCCTGCATCATCTTCATCGACGAGATCGACGCCGTGGGCAAGCGGCGCGACAGCTCCCTCTCCTCCAACGACGAGCGCGAGCAGACCTTGAACCAGCTCCTCTCCGAGATGGACGGCTTCGACAACCACAAGGGCATCGTGGTGCTCGCCGCCACCAACCGCCCCGAGACCCTCGACCAGGCGCTGCTGCGCCCGGGCCGCTTTGACCGCCGCATCCCCGTGGAGCTGCCCGACCTCACGGGCCGCGAGGCCATCCTCAAGATCCACGCGGACGACGTCAAGATGGAGCCGGGCATCGACCTGGGCGTGGTGGCCCGCTCCACGCCGGGCGCCTCGGGCGCCGACCTCGCCAACATCATCAACGAGGCCGCGCTGCGCGCCGTGCGCTTTGGACGGCGCCGCGTGACCCAGGAGGACCTGCTCGAGTCCGTGGACGTGGTCATCGCCGGCGAGAAGAAGAAGTCGACGGTCCTCTCCCCGCACGAGAAGGAGGTCGTCTCCTACCACGAGACGGGGCACGCCATCGTGGCCGCCATGCAGAAGGGCGCAGCTCCCGTCTCCAAGATCACGATCGTCCCGCGCACCTCGGGCGCCCTGGGCTTCACGATGCAGGTCGAGGAGGACGAGCACTTCCTCACCACGCGCCAGGAGGCCAAGGACAAGATCGCGGTGCTCTGCGGCGGGCGCGCGGCCGAGGAGCTCATCTTCAACGAGATGACCACCGGCGCCTCCAACGACATCGAGAAGGCCACGCAGCTCGCGCGCGCCATGGTCACACAGTACGGCATGTCCGACAAGTTTGGCATGGTGCAGCTCGGCCAGCCGGCCAGCCGCTACCTCGGCGGCGGGCAGCAGCTCACGTGCTCGGAGGGCACGGCGCAGGAGATCGACGCCGAGGTCCAGGCGCTCGTGGAGGAGGGCCACCAGACGGCCCTGCGCACCCTGCGCGAGAACCGCTTCAAGCTGCACGAGATCGCCCACTACCTCCAGAAGAAGGAGACCATCACCGGCGAGGAGTTCATGAACATCCTCACCCGCGACGACGGCTTCGCCCCCAAGATGCCGACGCCGACGGAGTAACCTCCCAGGGCGAGAGAACGAGAAGGACCCTCCCTCACCGCTCACTGCTTCGCAGAAATCGCGTGAGGGAGGGTCCTTCTCGTTCTCTCGCGGCGACGCCCCAACACGTCGGCGTGGGCGGCTTGGGGGGCGGGGCCGGTGACGCGCGCTCGGGGCGATTAGGGTTGGGTCGCGGGGGTGACGTGGCTGGGGCGGTGACGGACCTGTCAGCGGAAGAGCTGCCAGAAGGCCACGGCGGAGCTGGCGGCGACGTTCAGGGAGTCGACGCCGTGGGACATGGGGATGATGACGGACCGGTCGCAGGCCGCGAGCGTCTCGGGCGCAAGGCCGCTCCCCTCGTTGCCAAAGACGAGGGCGCGCCTCTCGGCCGCGAGCAGCGAGGGGTCGTCGAGCGGGACGGCGCCCTCCACGAGCGCCATCGCGTAGCAGGCAAATCCCTCCGCCCGCAGCGCGTCGAGGGTGCCGCGGGGCCACCGCCCCTCCTCGGCGCGGGCCCAGGGCACCGTGAAGACCGTGCCCATCGAGGTGCGCACCGCGCGGCGCACGTAGGGGTCGGCGCAGCGCGGCGAGACCACCACGGCGTCAGCCCCGAGCGCGGAGGCCGAGCGAAAGAGCGCGCCCACGTTGCTCACGTCCACGAGGTCCTCCACGATCGCCACGCGACGCGCGCCCGCCACGACCTCGGCCACCGACCGCGGCGCGGGCCGCTCCATCGCGCAGAGCAGGCCGCGCGTCACGTTGTAGCCCGTGAGCCGCTCCATCTGGCCGTGCGGGAGCACGAAGGCGGGGACCTCGTCGCCGGCGCGCGCGAGCACGTCGGCGTGGGCCTCAAGGTGCCTCTCGTCAACGAGGAAGGAGAGCGGACGCACGCCGGCGTCGAGCGCCACCTCGACCACGAGGCGCGTCTCCGCCACGAGCACGCCGGACGCCCCCTCGAGCCGCGCGCGCAGCTGATGGTCGGTCAGGCGCGCGTAGGCGTCGAGGCGCGGGTCGTCGAGCGCTTTCAGGTAGGTGACCGCGGCCATCTGTTCTCCTTTGGTTGGGACCAAGAAACGTCGTGTCATCGCGTCTATCCTAGGGTACGATAGCGTGCGCATGCCTGAACCACGTGAAACTTTCCCAGGAGGACGCATGGCAAGCCACATGAGGCCCATGTCCCCGTCAGATACCACCGTTAAGCCCAAGGCCGCCGAGAAGAGCCCGGAGCAGGAGCTCGGCGGCACCGCGCAGAGCTCCCCCGTCGGCGACGCGCCGCAGCCCAAGCGCCACCGGCACCTTCTCTGGATCATCCCCGCCGCGCTCGTCGTTCTTCTCGGCGGCGCGTACGTGGGCGGCGCCCTCTACTTTGAGTCCACCTTCATGCCCGGGACCATCCTCGACGGCGAGGACGTCTCGATGCGTCCCGTGAGCGAGGTCGCGGACGAGAAGGCCTCCTCGCTCGACGGCTACTCGATCCACGTCACCGGCAAGGGGCTCGACCTCACGATCGGCGCCGAGCAGGCGGGGCTCACCTGCGATGGCCAGTCCTACGCGAGCGAGGCGCTCGCCCAGGTCAACCCGTGGGCCTGGCCGCTCGAGATCGCCGGAACGCGCCAGATCTCCGCCACGGCCACGGTCACGATCGACCGCCAGAAGGTCGCCGACGTGGTGACCCCCGCCGTCGAGGCGCTCGCGTCCGACGCGGCGGTCGGCGGCCACGGCATCACCTACGACGCCGAGGCCGCCGCCTACGTCATCGACGAGCAGCTCCTCGCAAGCTCGCTCGACGCCGAGCTCGTGACCGACGCCGTCGTCGCCGCCATCCAGGCCGGCGAGGCCGAGGTGGAGATCGGCGACGAGTGCGCCGAGACCAAGACCGAGCTCCAGACCGCCGTCGACGCGGCAAACAAGCTCGTCTCCTCGACGGTCTCGCTCACGCTCGGCGGCACCCACGTGGCCGACGTCACGTCCGAGATGATCGCCGGCTGGACCACCATCGGCGACGACCTCTCGGTCTCCCTCAACGCCGACGCCGTGACCGAGTGGACGCGCGGCGCCCTCTCCGACCAGCTCGACACCATCGGCACCGACCGCACCTACACCCGCCCCGACGGCCAGACCTTCACCGTCACGGGCTCGACCTCCGGCTACGGCGCGAGCACCTACGGCTGGAGCATCGACGGCGCGGCGCTCGCCGAGCAGATCGTGGCCAACGTGCAGGCCGGCCAGCCCTCCACCATCGACATCCCCTGCGTCCAGACCGCGGCCCAGGTCAACCCCGGCGGCCAGGACTGGGGCAACCGCTACATCGACGTCGACCTCACCGCGCAGCACGCCGTCTTCTACGACAACGGGACCGTGATCTGGGAGGCCGACATCACCACCGGCCAGCCCAACCTCGGCCAGGAGACCCCGACCGGCGTCTGGACCGTCACCAACCGCAAGTCCCGCGCCACGGACGGCGACATCAACCTCAAGGGCCCCATCGACCCCGCGACCGGCGAGCCGGAGTGGGACAGCCACGTTGACTTCTGGCTCGGCTTCGTGGGCAACCTCGTGGGCTTCCACAACGCGCCGTGGCAGTCCGTCTTTGGCGGCGATATCTACACCTACTACGGCAGCCACGGCTGCATCCGCATGAGCTACGCGGACGGCCAGGCCCTCTACAACGTTGGCCGCGTCGGCGACGTGGTGGTCGTGCACAAGTAGGTCGCAGGGCAAGGCACGTTTGGGGCCCCGGGAGCGATCCCGGGGCCCCTTCGTGGGCCGGAGGGCGCTTTGACGGCGCGGAAGGGGTGCTTAGGCTCTCTTCGCCGTGCGCCGCGCGCCCCGCCTCGAGGGTATGTACACCTTACCCTGAGGGTATGTACACCGTCCGATTTCGGACGGTCGGTGTTTGCGCAGGCAGACGAGCCGCCGAGAAGAACGCGCCGAACGGATTTGCGTACATACCCTCAAGGTGGGGTGTACATACCCTCGAGGGCCGATTGGGAGCAGGCCGCGAAAGGGCCCGCCGCCCGCGCCGGGCGCCTAGAACGGCAGCTTGCCGCCGGGACCGCCCATGCCGCCCATCTCGCGCATCATCTGCTGCATGGCGCGACGGCCCTTCTTGCCGCCGCCCTGGTTCATGAGGCCCTTCATCTTGCCCATCATCTTGTTCATCTCGTCCCACTGCTTGATGAGCTGGTTGACCTCCTGCACCGTGCGGCCCGAGCCCGCGGCGATGCGCTTGCGGCGCTGGCCGTTGATGATCTTGGGGCGGAGGCGCTCCTCGCGCGTCATCGAGTGGATGATGGCCTCGATGCGGGTCATCTGGGAGTCGTCGGCCGCCTGCGGCATCTGCGCCATCGCGCGCTCCATGCCCGGGATCATGCCCAGGATCTTCTGCAGGCCGCCCATCTTGCGGATCTGCTGCATCTGACTCAGCAGGTCATCCATCGTGAAGCCCTCGCGCAGCATGCGCTCGGCGTCGGCGACCTGCTGCTCGTCGGCGATCTTCTGGGCCTGCTCGATGATGCCCACCACGTCGCCCATGCCCAGGATGCGCTTGGCCATGCGGTCGGGGTGGAAGACCTCGAGCGAGTCGGGCTTCTCGCCCATCGAGACGAACTTGATCGGCTTGCCGGTGACCTCGCGGACGGAGAGGGCGCCGCCGCCACGGGCGTCGCCGTCGAGCTTGGACATGATGACGCCGTCAAAGTCCACGCGGTTGGCGAACTCGGTGACCACGTTGACGATGTCCTGGCCGGTCATGGCGTCGACGACCATGAGGATCTGGTCGGGGCGCACCGCGCGCTTGATGGCGACGGCCTCCTCCATCATCTCCTCGTCGATCTGCAGGCGGCCCGCCGTGTCCACGATCACGATGTCGTTGAGGTGGTCGACAGCCTCCTGGATCGCGCCGGAGGCCACGGCCACGGCGTCGCGTCCGTCCCCGCGGAACACGCTCACGCCGATCTCGCCGCCGAGGGTGGCGAGCTGGTCGGCTGCCGCGGGGCGGTGCGTGTCGCACGCGGCCAGAAGCGGGCTGTGGCCCTGGCTCTTGAGGAGGTACGCGAGCTTGGCCGCCGCCGTCGTCTTGCCCGAGCCCTGCAGGCCCACGAGCATGATCACGTTGGGCGTGCGGTTCTGCGCGAGCGTGAGCTTGGAGTCCGTGGAGCCGAGAAGGACGGTGAGCTCGTCGAGGACGATGCGCACGACGTTTTGCGCCGGCGTGAGTGACTCCATGACCTCGGCCGTGAGGCACTTCTCCTTGCAGCGCGCCACGAAGTTCTTGACCACGCGGTAGTTGACGTCGGCCTCGAGCAGCGCCATGCGGATCTCGCGCATCGCGACGTTGATGTCGTCCTCGGTGAGACGGCCCTTGCCGCGCAGCTTCTCGAAGGTGTCCTGGAGGCGGTCGGAGAGAGAGTTGAACATGGCTACATCCCTTCGCCCACGAGCGCGCGGCAGAACTCGAGCGCGTCGAAGGCCTGGAGGTCGTCGAGGGTCTCCCCCACCCCGATGCGGTAGATGGGAAGGCCCAGCTGGCTGGAGATGGCAAGGGCGATGCCGCCCTTGGCGGTACCGTCGAGCTTGGTCACGATGAGCCCGTCGAGCTCGAGGGCGTCGTTGAACTCCTTGGCCTGGTTGAGGCCGTTCTGCCCGGTGGTGGCGTCGATCACGAGGACCACCGAGACGGGCATGGACTGGCAGCGCTTGCGGGTGACGCCCACGACCTTCGCGAGCTCGCGCATGAGGTCGGAGGAGGTGTGCAGGCGCCCGGCGGTGTCGATGAGCACGAGCTCGGCGCCGCGGCGCTCGGCCTCCTCCACCACGTCGTAGCACACGCTCGCGGGGTCGGCGCCGCGCTCGCGCGTGATCACGTCGACGCCGGCGCGCTGGCCCCAGACCTCGAGCTGCTCGATGGCGGCGGCGCGGAAGGTGTCGGCCCCGCCGATCAGGCAGCGCCTGCCGGCGTCGCGGGCGCGCCCGGCGAGCTTGCCCACCGTCGTGGTCTTGCCGGCTCCGTTGATACCCACAAAGAGCACGCAGCTCGGGAGGTCGGAGAACGGGTCGCGCCCGGACTCGGGGAACTCCTGGGCCAGGCGGCGCGCCAGGGCGTCGCGCAGCTGCTCGGCGCGGGTGAGGTTCTCGCGCGCGGCCTGCTCGCGCAGGTCGTCGGTCACGCGCATGGCCACCTCGGCGCCCATGTCGCCCATCACGAGCGTGTCCTCGAGGTCCTCCCAGAAGTCCTCGTCGACCTCGCCGCCCATGTAGAAGATCTCGTTGATGGCCTCGCGGGATCGCTGGAGGCCCGCCTTCAGGCTGTCGAGAAAGCCCATCTTACGCATCAACCACCTTTCCTGTCTGCCGGTCGAGCCGCTGCGAGACGACGCGGCTCACGCCGTCCGCCTGCATCGACACGCCGTAGAGGACGTCAGCCTGCTCCATCGTGCGCCGCTGGTGCGAGATCACGATGAGCTGCGTGGATTCTTTGAGTCGCTCGATCGCGTCGAGCAGCTTCGAGAGGTTGGAGTCGTCGAGCGCGGCCTCGACCTCGTCGAAGACGTAGAACGGCACGGTGCGCACCTTGTAGACCGCAAAGAGCAGCGCGAGCGCCGTGAGGGACTTCTCGCCGCCGCTCATGAGCATCATCTTGGCGATGCGCTTGCCGCGGGGCTGGGCCACGATCTCGACGCCGGTCTCGGAGGGGTTGTCCGGGTCGGTCATCTCGATGTGGGCCTGGCCGCCGGGGAACAGCAGCGAGAAGATCTCCGAGAAGTTCTCGTTCACCCGCTCGAAGACCGAGAGGAAGCGCGTGCGCATCTTGCGGTCGATCGCGGCGGTGATCTTCTTGAGCGAGGAGCGCGCGGCCTCGAGGTCGGCGACCTGCTCGTTGATGTAGTCCGCACGCTCCTTGAGGCGGGTGTACTCGTCCATGGCCACGGCGTTGACCGGGCCGATCGACTCGATCTGGCGGCGCAGCTCCGCCACGCGGCGCTCGGCGGCGTCGCGGTCCTCGGGCGCGGGGATCGTGAGCGCCTCGTCGAGCACGGCGCCCGTCGCCACGATGGCGTTCACGGCGCCCTCGACCTGCACCTCGAGCTTGCCGAGATCCACCTTGACCGACGAGGAGGCCTCGCGGGCGTCCTCGAGCTCCTTGGCCGCGGCGGCCACGGCCTGCCGGGCGTCGCCGATCGTGCGCTTGAGGGAGTCGGAGTCCGCCTCGGCGAGCGACGCGCGGTCCTTGAGGCGCGCGGCCCACTCGAGAGCGCGCTCGCGGATGAGCTCGTAGCGGTCGTGTAGCGGGTCCACGCGCAGGCGCACGACCTCGAGCGCCCTCGAGCCGCGCTCCGTCGCCTCGATGCGCTGGCCGAGCTCGCGGACGCGGCGGGAGAGGTCGCGCTCGCGGGTCTCGAGGTTCGCGCGGCGCTCGCTGGTCATCGCGAGCTCGAGGCGGGCGTCGGAGAGCGCGCGGCTCGCCTTGCCCTGCTCGGCGATGGCGTCCTGGTGCGCGTCGCTTTTCTCGGAGAGCTCGCCGGCGAGGGCGTCGGCGCGCTCGCGGGCCGCGCGGGCGGCGGCGCGGTGCTCGTCGATCTGCCCGCGCGCCTCGGCGGCGCGCTCGGCGGACGCCTCGCGGCGCTTGAGGACCTGGGAGCGCTCGGAGATGAAGCCGGCGAGCTGGGCCTCGAGCCGCCCGCGCTCGGACTGCGCGGACGAGAGCTCCGCGGTGAGGCGGGCGAGCTCTCCCTTGGCCGAGACGGCGCCCTCGCGCGCGGCGGCAAGCGCCTCCTCGGCGAGGTCGACCTCCTCCTCGGCGGCCGAGAAGGACTCCTCGAGGCCCTCCATGCCCTCGTCGAGCGCGCGGATGCGGCGCTTGCGCTCGAGCGCGCCTGCCTCGCCGGAGGGGGTCGAGCCCACGCGCAGGCGGCCGTCGGGAAGCAACGCGGCCCCCTCGGGGGTCACGTAGGTGTTCCAGGGGGCCCGCTCGTGCGCGCGCACGGCCTCGGCCACGCCCTCGACGAGCCTCACGTCGCCGAGAAGCGCCTCGAGCAGCGCCCGGGCGTCGTCGGCCACGCGCAGGCGCTCGACGAGCGGCGTGCCGGGCGCGTCGCCCCTTTCCGCCCCTCCGGACGGGACCGCGGCGCGCGAGACGATCGTCGCGGCGCCGCCCTTGTCGGCGAGCTCGAGCGCGCGGGCGGCGAGCGAGCCGGCCGCGTCGGAATCGGCCACGACGAGCGCCGCGAGGTCGTCGCCGAGCAGCTGCTCGACGAGCCCCTCGACGGAGGCGTCGGCGTCGATGAGGTCGGCGAGGCGGCACTGCACGGCGTCGCCGGCGCCCTCGGCGAGCGCCGCCACGAGCGGGCTCGCCTTCTCGACGTCGGCGTCCACGGCGCACAGCGCCTCGAGGGTCGCGCGGGCCGAGGAGAGCGCGGTGCGCGCCTCGCGCTCGGCGGCGCGGGCCCGCTCGAGCTCCTCGGAGCGGCGGGCGATCTCTCGCTCGAGGCCGTCGGCCGAGCCGCGGGCCCGCTCGAGCTCCTCCTCGAGGCGCTCGGCGCGCTGCTCGCGCTCGGCGAGCGCCTCCTCGGCGGTGTCGGCGCTCTCCTGGAGCTGCTCGAGCCGCGTGGCGAACATCTGGTCCTCGACCTGGGCGTTTCCGACCTGATCCTCGAGCTTCGCGTAGGCGAGCGTCTCGCGGTCCGCCTCGGCGCGGGCGGCGCGCTCGTCGGCGGTGATGCGGGAGAGCTCGTCGTCGAGCGCGCGGCGGCGGGCCGCGGCGGCGTGGGAGGCGGCCGAGAGCTCCTCGAGGGACTCCCTCAGCTCGCGCTCGCGCACGCGGGCGTCGGAGAGCTCGCCGGCGACGCGCTCGAGCTCCTCGGCGGCGTCCGCGCGCTGCTTGCGCGTCGAGGAGAGCTGCATGCGCATGTCGGAGAGGCGGGACACCATGTTCTTGCCCTTCTCCTCCAGAAGGCGCATGTCGGCGTCCATCCGGCCGAGGAGGTCCTGCATCCTGCGGCGCTGCTCGCCGAGGTCGCCCACGAAGAGCCCCTTCTGCTCGAGCAGCGACTGGAGCTTCTCGAGCTCGCGGCTCTTCTCGTCATGGCGGTACTGCGCGAGCTCGATGGCGGCGTCGGCCTCCTTGCCGCGGGCGAGCAGGCGGTCGTAGCCCTCCTGGAGGCGGCGGAGGTCATCGACGGCGAGCTGGGTGGTGAGCTCCTTGAGCTCGCTCTCGAGGACCTTGGCGCGCTGGGCCTTGTCCACCTGGCGCTCGAGGGGCTTGAGCTGGCGTCCGAGCTCGCGGGAGAGCAGCTTGGCGCGCGAGAGGTTCTCGTCCATCGAGACGAGCTTGCGCATGCTGCGCTCCTTGCGGCGGCGGTGCTTGGAGATGTCGGCCGCCTCCTCGATGAGGGCGCGGCGCTCCTCGGGGCGGCTCGAGAGGATGGAGTCGAGCTTGCCCTGGGAGATGATCGAGTGGGTGTCCTTGCCCAGGCCCGAGTCGTGCAGGATGTCCTGGACGTCCATGAGGCGGCTCGGCGCGCCGTTGATGAGGTACTCGGACTCGCCGGAGCGATACATCCGGCGGGTGATGCCCACCTCGGCAAAGTCGATGGGCAGGGTGTGGTCGGAGTTGTCGAGCACGAGCGTGACCTCGGCCACGCTCACCGCGCCGCGCGCTGAGGAGCCCGAGAAGATGACGTCCTCCATGGCCTGGCCGCGGAGCTGCTTGGCGCTCTGCTCGCCGAGGACCCACAGGATGGCGTCGGAGACGTTTGACTTCCCGGAGCCGTTGGGGCCCACCACCACCGTGAGGCCCGGGTCGAAGGCCATCTGGGTGCGGTCGGCAAAGGACTTGAAGCCCTTGAGTGTCAGCGACTTGAGGTACACGCGGCCGGTCTCCTCACGGCTAGTTGGTGGTTCCGGCGCCCTCGAAGTCCTCGGGCTCGGCATAGCCGAGGCGCACGAGCGCGTCGACGGCGGCGGCGCTCTCCGAGGACTTCTTCGAGGAGCCCGACCCTCGGCCGATGCGGCGCCCCTCGACCATCACGACGGAGGTGAAGGTGGGATCGTGGGCGGGGCCCTCCTCGGCGACGAGCTTGTACTCGGGGCCGCAGCGCATCTCGCGCTGGGTGACCTCCTGGAGGCGCGACTTGGGGCTGATGGGCTTGCGGGCGAGCTCCGGGGAGACCTCGGGGCCGAGCGTGCGCACCACGAAGTCGTGCGTCGCGGTGTAGCCGGCGTCGAGGTAGAGTGCGCCGACGATGGCCTCGTAGACGTTCTCGAGCGCGGAGTGCATGCCCCGCGCGCCCGTGCCCTTCTCGGACTCCCCCATCACGATGAGCTCGGCGACGCCGAGGCGCTCGGCGACGCTCGCGAGCATCTTGCCCGAGACGAGGCTGATCTTGGCCTGCGTGAGCGCGCCCTCGTCCATGTCCGGGAAGCGCTCGAAGAGGTCGGTGGCCACGATCGCGCCGAGGATGGAGTCCCCGAGGAACTCGAGGCGCTCGTAGGAGGCGGACACGGGCAGCCCCTCGGCGGCCGAGGGGTGCGTGAGCGCCGATACGATGAGCTCCTGTCGATCAAAGTGGTGGCCGCAGACCTTCTCGGCCGCGACCACCCGCTGGTGCATCTCCAAGAAACGGGCCCCCTGCTACTGAGCGCTGGCGATGGCGTCGACGACCTGGCCGACGGTGGAGATGGTGCCCACGGCGTCGTCGGCGAAGGTCATGGAGAACTCGTCCTCGAGGGCGGTGACGAGCTCGAGCAGGTCAAAGGAGTCAGCGCCGAGCTGCTTGAGGTCGGTGGCCTCGCTCAGGGTGACGTCGTCGCCGAGCGACAGCGTGTCCTCGACGACCTCGATGACCTTGGCGAAAATGGCGTCGCGGTCCATGGTTCCTCCTAACGTAGTCAACCAGTCATTCTACCCGAACGCGAAAGGGGGATGAGAACGGGACGCCCCTTTGCGTCATCTCCGCATCACAGGACGCAGGCGTCGGCGATCTTCTCGGTGAGGCCGGCGCGGGCGGCGGCCGCGGCGGCGAGCGTGCCCTTGCGGACGGCCTGGGCGCTCGTGGCGCCGTGGCCCTTCACCACCGGCGCGCGCAGGCCCAGAAGGATCGCGCCGCCATACTCGTCGCCGGACATCTCGGCGGCGAGGGACTTGAGCGAGCCGGCGAGCAGCGCCATGCCGATCTTGTTGGAAAGCGACGCCTCCATCGCGGCCTTGAGGCGCCTGATCACGAACTTGCCCGTGCCCTCGATGGACTTGAGGGCCACGTTTCCGGTGAAGCCGTCGGCCACGATGACGTCGAAGGTGCCGGCGAGCAGGTCGGTGCCCTCGGCGTTGCCCGCAAAGCCGCAGTTGCCCTGGGCGAGCGCCTCGTGATAGGCGAGCGCCATCTCGGAGCCCTTGGTGTCCTCCGAGCCGTTGCAGAGCAGGCCCACGCGCGGGCTCTCCACCCCCAGGATCGCGCAGGCGTAGGCGCGACCCATGTGCGCGAACTGCACCATCACGTCGGGCTTGACGTCGGCGTTGGCGCCCATATCGAGAAAGACGGTCTTCTTGCCGGAGATGCCGGGGAACGGCAGGCAGAGCGCGGGGCGCTTGACGCCCTTGATGCGCCCCACGCCAAAGGTGGCGGCGGTGAGCACGGCGCCCGTGGAGCCGGCCGAGAACAGGCCGTCCGCCTCGCCCGCGTGGACCGCGGCGGCGGCGCGCACGATGGAGGCGTCCTTCTTCTTGCGGACGGCGCTGGCGGGGTGCTCGGACATCGCGATGACCTCGGTGGTGACGAGCGCGCGGGCGCGGTCGTGCGAGGCGGCGAACGGCTCGACGACGTCGGCGCTGCCGGCGACGAGCACCTCGAGCTCGGGGTCGTCCGCGAGCGCCGCGGCGACGCCCTCGAGAAGGACGGCGGGCTCCTTGTCCGCACCCATGACGTCGACGCAGATGGTGGTCATGCTTCCTCCTTGGCTCGAATCTTCAACTGCTCTATTATGCCGCAACCTGCGGGGGCGCGTTCTTCTCGCCCGGAGCGGCGGGGCGCGCGGCGGGACCCGCCGTACCAGGCACGAAAAAAGGCCGGCCCAGGGGGCCGGCCTCGAAGGTTCCGCGTATCGAGAAGCTACTCGGTAACGATGACCTCGCGGTCCTTGTAGTGACCGCAGTTGGGGCACACGTGGTGCGGGAGCTTGGGAGCGCCGCACTGCGGGCACACGGAGCGCGCCGCGGCCGAAAGCTTCATGTTGGCCGAACGACGGGTGTGGGTGGCGCTGCGGCCCTTCTTTTGCTTGGGTACTGCCATGTCAGACTCTCCTGTCCAAAACCTCTGCCCCTCCGCTCGCGCAGCGGCAGGCGTGTCTCAGTCATGCGAAGAGACACTATAGCACGTCTCCCCTGCGCGGGGAACGCTTCATCAGCAATTCTTCACTCCGTCGCGCCCTCGGCGTCGGAGGGGTCCTCGGCGCCGGAGAGGTCGAGGCCCGCGAGCGCCGCGAAGGGCGACGACTCGAGCCGGTCCTGCTCGCGCTGGGCCTCGATCTGCGCCGCGTGACCGCAGTCCTCCTCGTTGAGGTTGGCGCCGCAGACCGGGCACAGGCCCGCGCAGTCCTCGCGGCACAGCACGATGAAGGGCGTCTCCATGACGAGCGCCGCGACGAGCGCGCCGGAGAGGTCGATCGTGCGGTCGGCGGAGACGAGCTCGTAGTCGGCCTCGTCCTCGTCGTCGCCGAGCTGCTCGGGCTCCTCGAAGAGATAGTAGCCGTCGACCTCGCCCGCGACGTCGAACTCGGCGTCCTCGAGGCAGCGGTCGCAGGTCCCCACCACGTGAGCGCGCAGGAGCCCGGTGGCCAGGATGCCCTCGCCGGCGTTGGTGAGCACGACGTCGTAGTCGATACCCTCGGGCAGCGAGAACTCGTGGTCGCCGAGCTCATAGCCGGACTCGTCGAGATGACCCGCCACCGCCCAGGTGTCACCCGGGTTGGCGAGCCGCTCGTCAAGCGAGAAGATCAGTGGGCCCATGGCTACCAGGGCACGTTGTTGGTGGTGTTGCGGGGACCGGAGTTCTCGTCGAGCGTCTGGCGGACGCGAGAGACCGAGCTGGTGAGCGACTTGAGGTTCTCCTCGAGGTGGGCGAGCACCGTGTCGGCGTACTCCTCCGCGTTGTAGCGGGTGTCGCGCTCGTACTGGGCCGCCTGGTCGCGGATGCCCTCGGCCTGCTGCTGGGCCAGGCGCACGATCTCCTGGTCGCCGGCGAGAATCATCGCCTGCTGCTGGGCGTCGGCGATGATGGAGTTGGCCTGCTGCTGGGCGCGGTCAAGCGTCTCCTGCTCCTCCTTGAGGATGCGGCGGGCATCCTGGAACTCCTGCGGGAAGACGCGGCGAATCTCATCGAGAATCTCGTAGACGTCCTGGGCGTCGACGATCTTCTTCTGGCCGTTGTCCATGAGAGGGGACTTGGCCTCGCTCACGATCTGCTCGAGCTCGTCGACCAAGCTCTCGATTTCCTCACCTGGCTGCATCTATGGTTCCTTTCACGTGATTCGTCGACGCATGGCTGCGTGAGTCTACCCATCTTCGAGACATGTTAGCAGATTGTTCGCGCTTGTATGCAGCGGCGTTCCCTCGTCAACGAGAAGTGGGGCGGCCGACGGACTTGAAGGACTTGACAATCTCGTCAGGTTATATTGTCAACCCGCACGGGACCGGTCGGCTGACGGACTTGACAATCTCGTCAGGTTATATTGTCAACCCGCACGTGGGTTGACAATATAACCTGACGAGATTGTCAAGTCCGTCAATCAGCATGCGGGTTGACAATATAACCTGACGAGATTGTCAGACGAGATTGTCAAGCCCGCGTCTCACGCGTAGCGCTCGCGGAGGCGCGCGGCGACGTTGGCGGGCACGAGGATGTCCACGTCGGAGCCCATCGCCGCGATCTCGCGCACGATCGAGGACGAGACGTAGCCGTACTCGGGGCTCGACATGACGAACACCGACTCGAGGTCGGGCGCCATGTGGCTGTTGAGGTCGGCCTGCTGGAGCTCGTACTCGAAGTCGGTCATCGCGCGCAGGCCCTTGACCACGCCGCCCGCGCCGATCTGGCTGCAGAAGCTCACGAGAAGCCCCGTGAAGGGCTCGACCTCGATGTCTTTGGAGAGCCCCTCAAGCTCTATGGCCTCGCGGATCATCTCGACGCGCTCCTCGAGCGTGAAGGTGGTGCCGCGGCCGTGCTTGTTGGCCGAGGCCGCCACGGCGACGGTCACCTTGGGAAACAGGCGCCGGGCACGGCGGATGACGTCGAGGTGCCCAAAGGTGACCGGGTCGAAGGTTCCCGGGACGACGACGTGGGTGATGGTGGCGTCGGTCATGACGCGTCCTCCTCCGGATGGTAGACGAGCAGGTCGAGCGACGTGATGCCGTGGGTCTTGCTGCGCGCGGGAACAAGTCCCGGGCAGGAGAGCCCCTCCCCCGCCGAGCTGCGCTCGTAGACCACGACGGCCCCGTCGGCGAGCTGGCCGGAGGCGGCGAGAGAAACGAGCAGCCCCGAGACGCGCTCGGCGGGAAGCGCGTAGGGCGGGTCGAGAAACACGATGTCAAAGGGGGTGCCGGGCAGGCGGCGGCCGGCGAGCGCGCAGACGTCCCCGGAGAGCACGTCGAGCTCGCCTCTCTTTACGCCGAGCGCGGACGCGGTGCGCCTCACGCGCTGGGCGGCGCGACGGTCGAGGTCGACGAAGGTCGCGTGGGCCGCGCCGCGGGACAGGAGCTCCAGGCCCATCGCCCCGGACCCCGCGAAGGCGTCGAGGACCGAGTCGCCGGAGAGGTCGAGCCCGCGCGCCGAGAGGATCATCGACGCGACCTGCTCGCGTGTGCGGTCGGTCGTCGGCCGCGTGACGTCGCGGCCCTTGGGCGCCTCGATGGCGCGCCCGCGCCACTTCCCCCCGACTATCCTCATGCGCGCTCGAGCTCCTCGAAGTAGGCGCCAAACCGGTCGCGCGCCTCGATCGCCATCGCGCGGTGCGCTGGCGAGAGCAGGCGCGGGTCCTCGTCGGCGATGGCGCGCGCGTCGGCGTGGGCCAGCTCGACGAGGTCGGCGTCGGCCTCGAGGTCAGAGATCTCGAGCGAGACGCCGCCGCTCTGACGATACCCCAAAACCTCGCCCTCGTGTCGCAGGCGCAGGTCGAGCTCGGCGAGCTCGAAGCCGTCCGAGGTGGCCTCGAGGGCGGCGAGGCGCTGGCGGGCGCGGCTGTCGCGCTTGGCGGCGCAGGAGAGGTAGACGATACCCGCCGCGTCGCCGCGGCCCACGCGGCCGCGGAGCTGGTGGAGCGTGGCCAGGCCAAAGCGGTCGGCGTCGAGCACCACCATGGCCGTTGCGTTGGGGACGTCGACGCCCACCTCGACCACCGTCGTGGCCACGAGGACCTTGGTCCTGCCCGAGCGGAAGCGCTCCATCGCGAGGTCCTTCTCGGCCGCGGACATGCGTCCCGTGAGCAGGTCGCAGGCGATGCCGGGCAGAACCGAGGCCCTGAGGTCCTCGAGGGTCGAGACGGCGGAGCGCAGCCGGTCGCTCGTGGAGCGCATCGCCTCCGGGACGTCGTCGAGCGACGAGCCGTCGTCCTTGTCGTCCACCAGAGGGCAGATGATGTAGGCCTGGTGCCCGGCGGCCACGGCGTCGCGCACCGCGCCCCAGGCCAGGTCGAGGTTGTCGGGGGTGACGACCTTGGTCGTGACGCCAGCGCCCGCGCGCGGCCGGCACCGGATGCGCGAGAGCGAGACGTCGCCGTAAAGCGACAGCGCGAGCGTGCGCGGGATGGGCGTGGCGGTCATGGCGAGCAGGTCGGCACCGGCGCCCTTGCGGCGCAGGGCCGCGCGCTGGTCGACGCCAAAGCGGTGCTGCTCGTCGATGACCACGAGCGAGAGCGCGGAGAACTCGAGGCCCTCCGAGAGCAGCGCCGTGGTGCCAAAGACCACGGTGAGCTCCCCGCGGGAGCAGGCGAGCTCGGAGAGGGCGCGCTCGTCCGAGGGGGTCGCGCCCGTTATGAGCGCCCAGCTCACGTGCGCCGCGTCGAGGACGGGCCCGAGCTTCTCGGCATACTGGCGAGCGAGCACCGAGGTCGGCGCCATGACGGCGGCCTGCGTGCCGGTGTCGGCCACGGCGGCGAGGGCCACGGCGGCCACGGCGGTCTTGCCGGTGCCCACGTCGCCCAGAAGCAGGCGGTTCATCACGTGGGGCGAGGCCATGTCGGCGAGGATCTGGTCCGCGGCGAGGCGCTGCTCGTCGGTGAGCGAGAAGGGCAGCGCGGCGAGCAGGGCGGCCATGTGCGGGCCGTCGGTCACGTGAACCGTCGGCTCGACGCCGACGAGCTCGAGGCCGCGCCTCGTGAGCAGGGCGATCTGCAGGCAGAGCAGCTCGTCGTAGGCAAGGCGCCGGCGCGCGGCCTCGGCGGCGGCGGTCGAGGACGGGAAGTGCGCCTCGCGCAGGGCACGCCCGAGCGTCATGAGCCCGCGCTCGGCCACCAGGCCCGCCGGCAGCCAGTCGCAGACGTCGCCCACGTCGGCCAGGGCCGCGGCCACGATGCGGCGCATCCAGGAGGCGGTGACGCCCTCCCCCACCGGGTGGACCGGCAGCACGCGGGCATAGCCGCCCGCCTCGCCCGCGGAGCCCACGACCTCGTGGAAGGGGGCCTTCATCTGCTTGAAGCCGTAGGCGAAGGTGACCTTGCCGGAGAGGGCGACGACGTCTCCCGCCTTGATCTGGTCGGCGATCCAGGGCTGGCGGAAGAACGTGGCCACGAGCACGCCGGTGTCGTCCATCACGGAGACCTCGACGACCTGCAGGCGACGGTTGCGCGTGGCCTTGCGGCTCACGCGGTCGACGGTTGCCACCACGGTGGCGTCCTGGCCCACGTCGGCGTAGGCGATCTTGGTGACGCGCGTGAAGTCGAGGTAGCGGTGGGGTATGTGCAGGAGCAGGTCGCGCACGCGACGGATGCCCAGGCGCTCGAGGGCAGCCTGGCGCGCACCCGAGACGTAGCGCAGGCGCGACACAGAGTCAGAGAGGGCGCAGGTTCGCTGCACCCTCTCTGCTGCTGACGGTATGGTCGGGACGCGCCCCAAGAGCCTACTCGATCGAGAAGATCACGGGGTAGAGGGGCTGCTCGCCGCGGTGCGGGTCGACCTCGAGATCGGGCTGGGCCTGCTCGATGGCGGCCACGAGCGCCTCGAAGGCCTCGTCGTCCATGTCCTGGCCGGCGAGGATGGTGAGCGAGTCGCCCTCCTCCTCGTCCTGCATCTTGGCGATGAGGTCGAGCGTGACCTGCGCCACGTCGGAGCCCACGACCTCGATGGAGTCGTCCTGGATGCCCATGACGTCGCCGTCGTGGATGGGGGTGCCGTCGGCCGCCTGGGAGTCGCGCACGGCGGTGGTGACCTCGCCGCCGCGGACGTCGGCGATGGCCTCGGTCATGGCCTCGACGTTGTCCTCGAGCGAGCCCTCGGGGTCGACGACGAACATGGCCGAGAAGCCCTGGAGCACGGTCTTGGTGGGAACCACGGCCACGCGGGCGTCCTCGCAGGCGCTCGCGGCGGCCTCGGCGGCCATGCGGATGTTGCCGTTGCCGGGGAGCACGATGACGGCGTCGGCGTTGACCTGCTCGATCGCCGAGAGGATGTCGGCCGTGGAGGGGTTCATGGTCTGGCCGCCGGAGACGACGACGTCGACGCCCAGCGAGCGCAGGATCTCCTCCTCGCCAGAGCCGGCGGCGACGGCCACGAAGCCGAGCGCCTTGCACGGCTCGTCGCTCTTCTCGCCCTCGGCCGCCTGGTCCGCCGCGATCTTTGCGGTGCGGTCGTGGGACTCCATGTCCATGTTGTGAATGAAGACCTCGTAGACCTGGCCAAACTGGAGCATGTACTCGAGCACGCGGTTGGGCTCGTTGGAGTGCACGTGGACCTTGAAGTCGGGGTAGGCGCCCACGATGAGCTCGCAGTCGCCGAGCGTGGCGAGGTGGGCGAGGCTCTCATCGACGTCGAAGGGCTTCTCGGCCTTGAAGAGGAACTCGTTGCAGTAGCGGAACTCCGAGCCCTCCCAGTCGTCGTTGAGCTCGATGGCGACCTTGGCGGAGACGTCGGCCTTGGCGTCGACGGTGGTCTTGAACTCGGTGAGCTCGCCGGCCTTGCCGGTGGCGGCGTTGACGAAGGCCTCGAGGAAGGTGGCGAAGCCGAAGGCGCCCGAGTCGACGACGCCGTTCTCCTTGAGGACGGGCAGCAGCTCGGGCGTGCGGGCCACGGACTCGTAGGCCTCGACGACGAGGGCGTCGAGCATGTCGCGCGTGGAGATCTTGGTCTTCTCGAGCTGGTCGGCCTTGGCGGAGACGTCGCGCAGGACCGTGAGGATGGTGCCCTCGACCGGCTTG
This sequence comes from Thermophilibacter sp. ET337, assembly GCF_024733715.1. Classification (NCBI taxonomy): domain Bacteria; kingdom Bacillati; phylum Actinomycetota; class Coriobacteriia; order Coriobacteriales; family Atopobiaceae; genus Thermophilibacter; species Thermophilibacter sp. ET337. Next base: position 132,495 of record NZ_JANRHO010000002.1, read on the forward strand.
CGGACGGCCTTGAAGGCGACCTTCACGCCGCGGCGCCAGGCGTGGGCAATGTCGCCGGGGGTGGGGTGCTCCTGGTTCTTGGCGTCGACGAGGCCCTCGGCGATGCCGCGCAGGATCTGGCTCGTGATGACGCCGGAGTTGCCGCGCGCGCCCATGAGCGAGCCGTGCGTGATCGCCTTGGCGATGTCTTCGATCGAGGCGTCGGCCGGCAGGGCCTGGACCTCGCCGACGACGGTGTTGAGCGTGAGGGACATGTTGGTGCCCGTGTCGCCGTCAGGCACGGGGAAGACGTTGAGCTTGTTGATCTCCTCCGCGCGGTCGGCCACGACCTTGGCGGCGGCGGGGAAGCAGGTGCGGATGACGGTGGAAATCATCTTCGAGTACCTCGGTTCTTCTCGGAGTGCCTAGCGGGCGTTGCGGAGGCCCTCGATGTGCACCTTCACGTCGACGTCTTCGAGCTCGGCGATCTGCTTGAGCAGGAACTTGACCGAGCTCGTGAGGTTGCCCACGACCGAGGCCATGTTGACGCCTTGCTCCACGATCACGTGCAGGTCAACCGAGACGCGGCCGCCCGAGGAGGCGACGTCGATGCCCTTGCGCAGGCGGAAGGACGGCAGCAGGCGAACGACGCCTGCCTGCTCGTCGAGCTCGGCCATGCCGACCACGCCGTAGCACTCGAGCGCGGCATAGCCCGCGAGGTCGGCGATGCAGTCATTGGACACCCTCAGCGTTCCTGGAACGACACCAGACATGTGGTCTCCTCTCGCTGGCGGAAGCTTCATACACACATTTGCTGTAGTATACCGCAGCTCCGGCGCGGGCGAGGGGGACGCGCGCCCGGGCGCTACAGGCGGCGCAGCTCCTCGACGAGACCGGTCTTGGAGTCGGTCTTCCCGTCGCGCATCTTGATCACGCGCGCCGGGACGCCCGCCACGACGGCTCCCGCGGGCACGTCCTCCACGCAGACGGCCCCGGCGGCCACGACGGCGCCCTCCCCCACGCGCACGCCCTCGAGCACCACGGCGTTGGCGCCGATCATGACGCCGTCCTCCACGACCACGGGCACGGCGCTCGCCGGCTCGACCACGCCCGCGAGCACGGTCCCCGCGCCCACATGGCAGTTGGCGCCCACGATGGCGCGCCCGCCGAGCACGGCCCCCATGTCGATCATGGTCCCCGGGCCCACCACGGCGCCTATGTTGATGACGGCGCCCATCATGATGACGGCCCCGTCGCCGATCTCGACGCGGTCGCGGATGATGGCGCCCGGCTCGATGCGGGCGTTGACGCCCTTGAGGTCGAGCAGGGGCACCGCGGAGTTGCGGCGGTCGCACTCCACGTCGAAGTACTCGATGCTCTCGGCGTTCTCCTCGAGGATGGCGGAGAGCTCGGACCACTCGCCGAAGACGATCTTGCCGTCGCGCCCGCCGTAGACGCGGGCGTCTCCCCAGTCCACGCGCATGCCGCAGCGCTCGTGCACGTACAGCTTGACCGGCGTGGTCTTGGGCGCGTTGGCGATAAAGTCGATGATCTCCTGGGCGTTCACAGGTCGTTCCTTTCTTTCGTGGGGGCGGAGGCCCCGCGCGTAGCAGTCGCTATCTTAGGCGGGCGATGGGCCGGGGCGCCCTTCCCCGCCGGGTTGAGCCCGCTCGCACTGCATGCCCGCACTCGTGAGTGCACGCAAGGAGTGCGGGCAGTTTTAGGTCCGTGGCGCATCGAGTGCCCGGCTCTTCTCGACACTTGCAAAGAAGTGTGCGCATCGAGTGCGCCCCGGCCCGCACTTGATGTGCCCTGCAAGAAGTGCGGGCGCAATCCCGGCGGACACCGTCGAGTGCGGGCAGAGCTTCGCCGCGCGCCCACATCCGGATGGGGCCGCCGGGACAGGCGAGAAGGACGGCGCTACCCGAACATCAGAGCGTCGAAGTCGTAGAAGCCGACCGGGCGATCGAGCAGGCGCTGCGCGGCGGCAACGGCGCCGGCGACGAAGATCTGGCGACTCGCGGCGCGATGGGTGAGGCAGAGCTCCTCGTCCGTGCCAAAGAAGTGCACCTCGTGCGTACCGGCGACGGTGCCTCCGCGAACGGCGTGGACGCCGATCTCTCCGGGGACGCGCGCGCCCACGATTCCCTCGCGGCCTCCCACGACCGGGCGCTCCCCCTTTGGGTCGATGGCGGCGAGCAGCGCCTTGGCGGTGCCGGAGGGCGCGTCGGCCTTCTGGTTGTGGTGGGTCTCGACGATCTCGACGTCCCATCCGGCCAGCGCCTCGGCGACCAGCGCCGTGGCCCGGCGCAGCGCCGCCACGCCCAGGGAGTAGTTGGACGACCAGATCACGCGGTTGGTCTTTCCCAGGGCGCGCAGCTCGTCCAGCTGCTCGGGCGCGTAGCCGGTGGCGCCGCTCACGAGCGCCGTGCCGGTTCGCCGCGCGTAGGCGAGCACGTGCGGCAGCGCCGCGGGCGCCGAGAAGTCGACGGTCACGTCCGCGGCGGGCGCGCCCTCGTCGAGCTCGGCGATGTTGTCCACGTCGAAGGAGCCCACGAGCTCAAAGCCCGCGGCGGCGAGCGCCTCGCGCACGAGGCGCCCCATGCGGCCGTTGCCGCCGACCACGATCGCGCTAGCCAACAAGACCAACCCCCCTCATGGCGGCGAGCAGGCGCGCGCGGCCGGCGTCGGAGATCTTCCACAGCGGCAGGCGGTAGTTCTCCTCGATGAGGCCCATCTCGGCGAGGGCGCACTTCACCGGGATCGGGTTGACCTCGCAGAACAGGGCGTGGATGAGCTCGAGGTTCTCGAGCTGGGCGGCACGCGCGGACGCGAGGTCGCCGGCGAGGAAGTCGGCGCACATCTTGTGCACCGTGGCGGGCGCGACGTCCGCCCACACCGAGATGACGCCCTTGGCGCCGAGGCTCATGAGCGGGACCACGATGTCGTCGTTGCCGGAGAACATGCGGAAGTCGTCGGAGAGGTAGCGCGCCGCCATGGTGGCGTACTCGATCGAGCCGGAGGCCTCCTTGATGCCCCAGGCGTTGGGGTGCCGCGCCAGGCGAGCGAGGTTTTTCTCGCTGATAGAGCAGCCGGTGCGGCCGGGGATGTTGTAGAGGATGCAGGGCACGTCCACCTTGTCGAGGACGGCGGTGAAGTGGTGGTAGATCCCCTCCTCGTTGGACTTGTTGTAGTAGGGCGTGATGAGCAGCAGGCCGTCGACGCCCACCTTGACGAGGCCGGCCGCCTTGCGCTCGGACTCGAAGGTGGCGTTGGAGCCGGCGCCGCCGATCACGGGGACGCGCCCGGCGACGCGCTCCACGACGCAGCGCGCGACGGCGAGGTCCTCCTCGTCGGTCATCGTGGAGGACTCGCCGGTGGTTCCGAGCACGAGGATGCCGTCGGTGCCGTTTTCCAAGTGAAAGTCGACGAGGCGCTCGAGGCCCTCGAAGTCGACGGAGCCGTCGGCGGCAAACGGCGTGACGAGCGCGACGATCGATCCGGTGAGGTTGGTCATGTCCATGGCGCTACCTTTCTCGATGCGGGGAGGGGGCCGTCCGTTGCCCGCGCTTCTCCACGATTACTTCCAGTCGGGGTTGACGTCGAGGGTGGCAAAGTAGTCGGAGGGCTTCTCGGCGCGCCGGATGAGCTCGGTGGAGCCATCCGTGCGCAGCAGCACCTCCGCGGAACGCAGCCGTCCGTTGTAGTTGTAGCCCATCGAGTGGCCGTGGGCGCCGGTGTCGTGGATGACGAGCAGGTCGCCCACCTGCACCTCGGGCAGCTCGCGGTCAATGGCGAACTTGTCGTTGTTCTCGCAGAGGTTGCCCGTCACGTCGTAGGTGCGCGTGGCCGGCCAGGCCGACTTGTCCGGGCCGCCCGCCTGCCCCATCACGGTGACATGGTGGTAGGCGCCGTACATCGCCGGGCGGATGAGGTCGACGGCGCTCGCGTCCACGCCGAGGTAGTCCTTGTAGATGCGCTTCTCGTGGATGACGCGGGTGACCAGGCAGCCGTAGGGCCCCATCATGAAGCGGCCCATCTCGGCGAAGATGGCGACGTCGCCCATGCCGGCCGGAACGAGCACCTCCTCGTAGGCGCGGCGGACCCCCTCGCCGATGGCGCGGATGTCGCAGGGCTCCTCGTCCGGGCGGTACGGGATGCCCACGCCGCCGGAGAGGTTGACAAAGCCCACGTGCACGCCGCACTCGCGCGAGAGGCGCACGGCCAGCTCGAAGAGGATGCGCGCGAGGGCGGGATAGTAGTCGTTGCCGTGCGTGTTGGAGGCGAGAAACGCGTGCAGGCCAAACTCGCGCGCGCCGCGGTCGCGCAGCATGCGGTAGGCCTCGAAGAGCTGCGGCTCGGTCATGCCGTACTTGGAGTCGCCGGGGTTGTCCATGATGCCGTTGGCCAGGCGGAAGAGCCCGCCGGGGTTGAAGCGGCAGCTCACGACCTCCGGGACGGGCCCCGCTACCTCCTCGAAGAAGGGGATGTGGGAGATGTCGTCGAAGTTCACGATCGCGCCGAGCTCGCGCGCGAGGGCAAAGTCATCCGCCGGCGTGTCGTTGGACGAGAACATGATCCTCTCGCCCGTGACGCCGAGGGCCCGGGCGATCATAAGCTCCGTGTAGCTGGAGCAGTCCACGCCGCAGCCGTACTCCGCAAGTATCCTGACCAGCGACGGGTTGGGGTTGGCCTTCACGGCAAAGTACTCGCGAAAGCCCGGGTTCCACGCAAACGCCTCGAGCACCGCCTCCGCGTTTGCGCGGATGCCGGCCTCGTCGTAGAGATGGAAGGGCGTGGGATGGCGCTCGGCGATGGCGACGAGCTGCTCTTTGCTCACAAACGGGTGCTTCATGCACGACTCCCCTGATAGCGCTCCTGCACGGTACTTGCAGACAGTCCTGCGGGTCTTTCCCGCAGGCCCACCCCGCGCCCGCGCCCGGGCGAGGAGTTCGGCGGGCTCGCCTCCCCGCGGGGTCGTGACGCCTGCCGGCTGCCCCGCGGATCTTCTCACCCGCGCCTCTATCGAGTGTTGCCACTGTAGCACGGCTTTGTCACGAGACAGCGATCCGAAGCCTCCGGTTGATACACTGGCAACAAAAAAGCTGACGTCAGGGGGAAACGTGTCGGACGAGAAGAACCTGGAGCTCGAGCGCCTCACGCGCTGGCGGCGCGACCTGCACCGCATTCCCGAGCTCGACTTTGAGCTGCCGCAGACCATGGCCTACGTGCGCGGGGTGCTCGAGGGGCTCTCCTGCGAGGTCCTGGAGCCCTGCGAGAGCTGCGTCTGCGCGTGGTTTGACCTCGGGCGGGAGCGCTCCGTCGCGCTGCGGGCCGACATGGACGCGCTCCCCGTGACCGAGCGCACGGGCGCCGCCTACGCGAGCGCCGCGCCCGGCCGCATGCACGCCTGCGGCCACGACGGCCACATGGCCATGGCGCTGGCCGCCGCCACGTGGGTGGACGACGTCGTGGGCGGCCGCGCGAGCGACGTCTGCGCGGAGGACCTCCCCCGCAACGTGCTCGTGGTGTTCCAGCCCGCAGAGGAGACCACGGGCGGCGCGGCGCTGGTCTGCGAAAGCGGCGTCTTCGATCGCTGCCGCGTCGAGCGCATCTTTGGCTTTCACCTCTGGCCCGACCTGCCGGCGGGGGCGCTGGCGTCGCGGCCCGGCCCCCTGCTCGCCCGCTCGAGCGAGGTCACCGCGGAGTTTGCCGGGCGCTCGAGCCACATCGCGCGCTGGCGCGAGGGTCGCGACGCGCTCGCGGCGGCGGCGCGCTTCGTGCCGTCGGCCGAGGCCATGTGCGGGCGCCTCCAGAAGGAGCTCGGCGAGCCGTGCCTGCTGCGCTTCGGCCGGCTCGAGGCGGGGACGGTGAGAAACGCCATCGCCGGCGCCGCGCGGGCGGAGGGCAGCCTGCGCGTCTTCTCGGACGCGATGTTCGACCGGGCGCGCGAGGCCGTGACCACGCTCGCGGAAAACGCCGCCAAGACCGAGGGCTGCACCGCTAAGATCACCTTCTCGGTGGGCTACCCGCCCGTGGCCAACGACGCCGCGCTCTTCTTTGCCGTGGAGAAGACCCTGCCTGAGCTGGGCCGCATTGACGAGCCGCTGCTCATCGCCGAGGACTTTGCCTTCTACCAGCGGCACCTGCCGGGCGTCTTTGTGCTGCTGGGCACGGGCACGGGCGTGCCGCTGCACGCGGACGCCTTCGACTTTGACGAGCGCGTGCTGCTCGCCGGCGCCGACGCCTACCGCCGCCTGCTGCGCATGCCGTAGCGCAAGCTCATCTCGGAACGCCCACGCGTTGTCCCCCGCGCCCGAACCGCCGGGAGCAGGGGACAACTCTTTGACCAGGTATGCCGAGAAGGGCGCGCAGCCCTTGCCGCCCCCTACTCGGGCGCCACGACCGGGTCGGCGTTGATGAGGTCCGACCCGCGGCCGTAGCTCGGGCGGGCGGCCTCGTGCTGCATCGCGAGCGCGAGGTCGCGCACGCGGCCGGCGGCCACGTTGTCATAGCGGTGGCAGGCGCAGGCGTGGTCGGGCAGCACCTCGCGGAGCTTGGGCGAGGCCACGTCGCAGGCGCCGACCTTGGCGAAGCAGCGGCTCGCGAAGCGGCAGCCCGCCGGTGGGTCGATGGGGCTCGGGACGTCGCCCTCGAGGATGATGCGGCGGCGCTGGAGCTTGGGGTCGGGGCTCGGGATCGCGGAGAGCAGCGCCTGGGTGTAGGGGCACAGCGGCTCGCTGTAGAGGCTGTTCTTGGGCGCGATCTCCATGAGGCGCCCCAGGTACATGACGCCCACGCGGTCGGAGATGTGCTTCACGACGTTGAGGCCGTGCGCGATGAAGAGGTACGTGAGGCCCAGCTGGTCCTTGAGGTCGTCCAGGAGGTTCAGGACCTGCGCCTGGATGGACACGTCGAGCGCGGAGACCGGCTCGTCGCAGACGATGAGCTTGGGGTTCACGGCGAGGGCGCGCGCGATGCCCACGCGCTGGCGCTGGCCGCCGGAGAACTCGTGCGGGTAGCGGTTCTTCATGTAGCTCGCGAGGCCCACGCGCTCGAGCAGCTCGTCCACGCGGGCGTCGATCTGGTCCTCGGGAAGCAGCTTGTTGGTGCGGATGGGCTCGGCCACGATCTGCGCGATCGTCATGCGCGGGTTCAGGCTCGCGTAGGGGTCCTGGAAGATCAGCTGGATGTCGCGGCAGAGCTGACGGCGCTCGGCCGTGGGCAGCGCGGTGATGTCGCGGCCCTCGAAGATGATCTTGCCGCTGGTGGGCTTGAGCAGGCCCACGAGCATCTTGCCGATGGTGGTCTTGCCGCAGCCCGACTCGCCCACCAGGCCAAAGGCCTCGCCGCGGCGGATGGTGAAGCTCACGTCGTCGACCGCCTGGACAAAGGACGTGGGCTTGCCGAAGAAGTTGGTGTCTGCCACGAAGCTCTTGGTGAGGTGCTGGACCTCGATGAGGTTGTCGTTCTTATCTGCCATCTAGCGCACCTCCTCGGGCGCGTCCTCGCCGCGACGGCGCGCGGCGGCCTCCATCGCCTGCTGGATGCGGGCACGCTCCTGCGCCTCGAGGGAGGCCTTGACCTGGTGTGCGTCGACGGTCGCCTCGACCGCGCGCTCGACCTCGGCCTCGTCCTCGTAGAGGAAGCAGCGCACGCGGCGCGTGGTCCCGGGCACCGTCGTGAGCTCGGGGCGCTCGGCGCGGCAGCGCTCCATGCAGCGCTCGCAGCGGTCCGAGAACGGGCAGCCCGCGGGCATGTCGAGCGGGTTGGGCACGGAGCCGCGGATCATGTAGAGCCGCTCGGAGGTCTCGTCCTCGAGGCGCGGGATGGAGTTCAGCAGGCCCAGGGTGTAGGGGTGCAGCGGGCGCTCGAAGATCTCGAACTTCTCGCCCTCCTCGACGACCTGGCCGCAGTACATGACCACGACGCGGTCGGCGACCTCGGAGACAACGCCCAGGTCGTGCGTGATGAGAAGGACGGCCATGTTGAACTCGTCGCGCAGCTTGTAGATGAGGTCGAGGATCTGCGCCTGGATGGTGACGTCGAGGGCCGTGGTGGGCTCGTCGGCGATCAGCAGCTTGGGGTCGCAGGAGAGCGCCATGGCGATCATGACGCGCTGGCGCATGCCGCCGGACATCTGGTGCGGGTAGTCGCGGGCGCGCTCCTCGGGGCTGGGGATGCCCACGACGCGCAGCATCTCGACGGCGCGCGCCCAGGCGTCCTTCTTGGACATGTCCGAGTGGGTGCGGATGGCCTCGACGATCTGGTCGCCCACGCGATAGACGGGGTTGAGCGAGGTCATGGGCTCCTGGAAGATCATCGAGATCTGCCCGCCGCGGACCTGCTCCATCTCGGCCTCCGAGGCGGCGAGGAGGTCCTTGCCGTCGAAGGTGATCGAGCCGCCGGCCACGTGACCGGGGTCCTGGAGCAGGCCCATGATCGAGAGCGACGTGACGGACTTGCCCGAGCCGGACTCGCCCACCACGGCGAGGATCTCGCCGCGCTCGAGGTCAAAGGTCACGCCGTCGACGGCGCGGACGACGCCCTTGCGCGTGGGGAACTCGGTGACCAGGTCGTGTACCTCTAGCAGTGCCATGTCGATCACCTACCTGTTCCTGCTCTTGGGGTCAAACGCGTCGCGGATGCCGTCGCCGAGCAGGTTGAACGCGAGCACGGTCACGGTGATCGCGAGGCCCGGGAAAATCATGGCGTGCGGCGCGGCGAAGATGTAGTTGCGGCCGCGACCGAGCATGTCGCCCCACTCCGCCGCCGGCGGCTGCACGCCGAGGCCGAGAAAGCCCAGGGCCGCCGCGTCCAGGATGGCACTCGAGATGCCGAGCGTGGCGCGGACGATGATCGAGGGCATGACGTTGGGCAGCACGTGACGGAAGATGATCGTGGCGTCGGAGTCGCCGATGACGCGCGCGGCGGCCACGTAGTCGGACTGCTTGACGGCGAGCACCTGGCTGCGCACGATGCGCGCGTACTCCGGGATGGAGACGAAGCCGATGGCGATGATCGCCTTGTCGATGCCGCGGCCGAGCGCCGCCATGAAGGCGATGGCGAGCAGGATCGACGGGATGGCGAGCATCATGTCCATGACGCGCATGATGATCGTGTCGACCACGCCGCCCTTGTAGCCGGCGACGGCGCCGAGCGTGACGCCGATCACGAGCGAGATGGCCACGGAGAGCAGGCCCACCGTGAGCGAGATCTGGCTGCCGATGAGGATGCGGCAGAAGATGTCGCGGCCCTGCTGGTCGGTGCCGAACCAGTGCTCGGCGCTCGGGCCCTGGAACGACGCGGAGAGGTCCTGCTGGTAGGGGTCGTACGGGAGGATCTGCGGCGCCACGAAGGTGACGATGGCCACCAGGGCGAGAAGGACGATGATCGCGAGGCTCACCATGGCGGGGACGTTCTTGCGCAGGGAGTACCAGACGTCCTTCCACAGCGACTCGGTCTTCTCGGCCGCGACGCCGCTCTCGGCGGCCTGGGCGGTTGCGTCTGCCATGTCGATCACCCCTCTTCCTTGCCGTAGGTGATGCGCGGGTCGAGGTAGGCGTAGATCACGTCGACCACGAGGTTGATGACGACGAAGATCACCGCGATGAGCAGGACCGCGCCCTGGACCACCGGGAAGTCGGACTTGAGGATGCAGTCGACCACGTACTTGCCGATGCCCGGCCACGCGAAGACCGTCTCGGTGAGCATGGCGCCGCCGAGCAGGCTTCCCAGCTGGAGGCCGATGACCGTGGTCACGGGCAGCATGGCGTTGCGCAGCGCGTGGTGGATGTCGACGCGGCGCTTCTTGAGGCCCTTGGCGCGGGCGGTGCGGACGTAGTCCTCGTTCAAGGTCTCGAGCATGCTCGAGCGCGTCATGCGCGTGATGACGGCCATCGAGTACATCGAGAGCGCGAGCGCCGGCAGCACGATGTGGCTGGCCGCGTCGGCGAAGGCCTCGAAGTCGCCCGAGAGCAGCGTGTCGAGCAGGTAGAGACCGGTGCCTCCCACCGGCGCGAGCAGCGGGTCGATGCGCCCGGAGCTCGGCAGCACGTGCAGCACGCCGGCGAACAGGATGATGAGCAGGACGCCGAGCCAGAAGATCGGCATCGAGACGCCCACGAGTGCCAGGATCGTGGCGAGGCCGTCGATCGGCGAGTTCTTGTGGGTGGCGGAGACCACGCCGAGCGCCACGCCGATCACCGCCGCGATGACGATGGCGACGAGCGCGAGCTCGACCGTCGCCGGGAAGCGGGAGAGCAGCTCGTCGGTGACGGCGGCGTGCGTGTAGTAGCTCTCGCCGAGGTCGCCGTGGAGCGCGCCGGTGATGAAGTTTATGTACTGCATGACGATGGGGTCGTTGAGGCCGTTGGCGTCACGCCACGCCTCCATGGCCTCCGCGGTCGCATGCTGGCCCAGCACGACGGGAGCTGGGTCGGCAGAGAACACGCGCATGATCAAGAAGACGATGATCGATACGCCCAGCAGCACCGGTATCGCGAGCAGGATGCGCTTGAGCACGTACTTGAGCACGCGTTCCTCCTTTCTCACTCGGGGGCGCGGGCGCGGGGCGCCGCGCAGAGAAGGGAACGGGCCGCGCTGGTCGGCCCGTTCCCGTGACGCTTGAAGATCGAAGCCGCGTTCTTCTCGCTAGGCGGTCTTGGTGACGCCCTCCATGTGGACGACGCCGGTGGGGTGATAGAAGAAGCCCTGGACCTTGGGGCTGTAGCCCGCGAGGTTCTTGGAGTGGGAGATGACCATCCACGGCATCTCGTCGGCGACCATCTGCTCGCACTGCTTGTAGATGTCGTTGCGGGCGTCGCCCTCCTCGGTGGCAAGGCCCTGCTGGATGAGGGCGTTGTACTCCTCGCTGCGGTAGCGGCCGACGTTCATGGAGACGTTCTCGTCGGCGAGGAGGTTCATGAAGTTGTCGGGGTCGCCGTTGTCGCCGACCCAGCCGTACAGGCAGCAGTCGAAGGCGTCGGTCTCGACCTTGGTCTGGTAGGTCGTCCAGTCGTAGGAGACGATCTCCATCTCGACGCCGACCTCGCGCAGGTAGCCCTGGATGGCCTCGGCGAGCGCCTGGCCGCCGATGGAGTTGTACGGGCGCGGGTTGGTGTAGGCGAGCATGGTGCAGCTGGTGATGCCGAGGTCGGCGAAGGTCTGCTTGGCGGCCTCGGGGTCATAGGCGGTCTGCTGGATGTCCTCGTCGTAGGGGGCCATCCACAGCGGCATGACGGAGGTGGCGACGCCGGCGTACTCGCCGTAGAGGCTCTGGACCATCTCCTCGACGTTGACGGCCTGGCAGAAGGCGCGACGGGCCTCGACGTCGGTGAAGGCGCCGGAGTCGTTGCGGAACGCCATGTAGTTGATGTTCATGCCGTCCTCGTCGAAGAGCTCGTAGCCCGCGTCGGTGATGGTGGGCACCACGGAGGCGTCGATGCCGTCGATGATGTCGACCTCGCCGTTGGTGAGGGCGGTCACGCGGCTGGAGTTCTCGGCGATGAAGCGGAAGATGACGTTCTTGGTCTGCGGCATGTGGTCCGCGTTCCAGTAGTCCTCGTTGGCCTCGAGGACGACGTTCTCGCCCTTGTTCCAGGAGACGAACTTGTAGGGGCCGGAGCCGATGGGGTTCTCGATGGAGTTGGCGCCGTTCTCGTAGGCCGAGGGGGCCACGACCGGGGCGGCGAGAGCCATCGCCATGTTCTTGATGAACGGCGTGGAGGCGGCGCGCAGGGTGATGACGAGCGTGGTGTCGTCGACGGCCTCGACGGAGGCGACGCCGGAGCCGGAGGCCTCGGAGCCAAAGACGAAGGAGGCGTAGGGCATGTCCTCGGTGCGGTTGGGCTCGAGCTGGCGTTCGATGTTCTTCTTCACGGCCTCGGCGTTGCAGTCGGTGCCGTCGTGGAACTTGACGCCCTCGTGCAGCTTGAAGGTGTAGGTCAGACCGTCGTCGGAGACCTCGGGCAGCTCGGCGAGGCCGGGGACGACGTCGCAGGTCTCGGTGTCATAGGCGAGCAGCGTGTCGTAGATGTTGCACATGATCTTCGCGGACTCGCCGTCGTCGACGTAGGCGGGGTCGAGGCCGCGCGGGTCGGCGCCCTGGGCGAAGGTGATGGTGTCGGCGATGCCGGACTCGGAGGAGCCGCCCTCGTCGCCGTCGGCCTCGCTGGCGCGCTGGCTGTTGCAGCCGGCGAGCGCAAAGACGCTGGTCGCGGAGACCGCGCCCATCGCCTGGACGAAGCGGCGCCTGGAAATGTCTGCCATGGTCATGGTTGTTCTCCCTCCCGTGGGGTCGTTGCACGGGCTACTTTAGTCCCGTGGAGCGCGGGAAGGTCACAAAAGAAACAAAAGTGAGCCAAGAGGAAACGGCGCGGCTTTGAACCTGAAGCAGGCTTGAAACAATGCGCGGCGGGCAAATGGGACGGACGCGGGGCGCGGCGCGGGGCGTGAGCTGGGGCGGAGGCAGCCTCTCGTCAGTGGGGCGGAGGCAGCCTCTCGTCAGGGTCTTGCGATACAAAAGAGGGAGGCCCTTGGGCCTCCCTCGAACGCTCTCTTTGTGGCTGAGCTGCTAGCTGCGGGCAATCTTGCCGGACTTGAGGCAGCGAGAGCAGACGTTGGCCTTGCGGCGGTGACCGTCGACCACGACGGTGACGCGCTGGATGTTGGGCTTGAACGTGCGGTTCACCACGCGGTGGGAGTGGCTGATGGAATGACCGGCAACGGCGTGCTTGCCGCAGAACTCACAAACCTTGGACATGACTCGTACCTCCTCGGGGGCGCGGCGCTCTTCTCGCGCCCGCATCTTTCACAGCTCGCCAACTATAGCACATGCGGTGCTGGCTGCAACGAGAAACCCCAACTTATTGTGGCGTTTTTGTTGCCCGGAGCAGAAACGCGGCGACGGCGCCCGCGCGGCAGGCCACCTCGGCGTCCGGGGTCGTGACCACGTTGGAGATTCCGAGGTCGTCGAGCAGGCCCATCGGGTGGTCGTCGAGCTCCCAACGCATGCCGCGCTCGTCGATGCGCGTGTCCGGGGCAACGGCGACGGCCGAGAACGTCGCTCCCGGGGCGTCCGGCCCCAGGTACCAGCGGCTCTCCCCCGCCGCCGAGACGATGCGCATCTCGTAGGCGTCCTCGACGATCCGGGCGCGGGCGGCCCCGGAGCCGGCGAGCAGCCCCACGACCGCGAGCGCGTGGTCGGGACGACCGCCGGAGGCGCAGGTCAGCGTGATGGCGAGGGGTCGGGCCTGGCGCGACGCCTCGTGGCGCGCGCAGTCGAGCGCAAGCGAGAGATCCGTCGCGTACTTCTCCGAAGGAAAGCCCACGCACGTCCGGGCGGCGGCCCGGGCCCATGCGGCCGCCTCGGAGCTCGCCGAGTCGGAGTCGCCGCAGAAGACGTCCGGGGCGACGCCGGCGGCGCGGCAGGCGTCGGCGCCGCCGTCCGCGCAGATCACGTAGTCCGCCTCGTCGGCGAGCACGGCGAGCAGACCAGGGGAGCTCGGCTCGGGCGAGCCGGCGACCACCAGCGCGGCGAGCGGGGCACCGTGGACCGGGACGGGACGCTCGTAGTCGCGCAGCAGCGGAACCGAGAGCTCGGCGAAGCCGTGGACGAAGACGTCGCAGAACGGACGGACGTCCTCCTCGCGACGGCCGTCGTGGTCGTTGATGAGGCCGACCACGGCAAAGCCCGCGCGGCGGGCGGTCCGCACGCCGAAGGGGGCGTCCTCGAAGACCCACGTCGCCTCGCGCGGGGCGCCCAGGCGTCGGGCCGCCTCGAGGTAGACGTCGGGAAACTCCTTGTCGCGGCCTCCCACGTCCTCGGTGCTCACCACGTCGGCGAAGTAGCGCGAGAGGCCGTGGACGTCGAGGCAGCAGCGCAGCTCGCGCACCGGGGTCGAGGAGGCGAGGACCATCGGCACGCCCGCGGAGGCGAGCTCGTCCAGAAACTCCCGGGCGCCCGGCATGAGCGCGACCTCGTGCTCGTAGGCATCGCGCACGTGGGCGCAGAGCTCCTCGTAGAGCTCGTCGGTCGAATCGGGGATGCCGAGCTCGTCATGGAAGTAGGAGCAGGTGTCGCGCAGCGAGAGCGACTCGATGCGCGACAGCGGGACGGGGTCCTTCCCGTGCCGCTCGGCGAGCCAGTCCCACGCGTGGGCCCACATGCCCATCGAGTCGACGAGCGTCCCGTCGCAGTCAAAGATCGCGCCCGCTATCTCCATCGCTCCCCTTCCCTCGGCGCCCAACACATCATAGTTGATGGCGACGGGAGGCCGCGCGGGAGCGCCGAGGCACGGCGGAGGCGCGACGGGACTGCAATATGGGCCTTCGATCCATATTGGCCGGCGCGCCAGAACAAAACCGGGCTTCGATCCATGAGTTTTTGAGACTCGATGCGACGGGGCCGGAACAAAGCCGCAGGATCGGTCCAAGCGCGCCGGACCCGACGGCCCCCAAACGGCCTCGGAGGGCGATTTTTCCATGGATCGAAGCGAGGTTTTGTTCTGGCGCGCCGGCAAATATGGACTGGAGGACGATTCTGCACGGCGCAGGCCGCGCGCGGGAGAGGCCCGCGACAGCCGGACTGCGCAGGCAGGGTGAATATGGCGGCGGGAGACGGATTCTCGCGTGAGACGGCGGCGAGGTTGGGTAAAGTATCCTGCGGTTTGATTGAGACGTCTTGAGCACCACCGGAGGGAACCATGGCACGTTACGACTATCACTGCCCGGACTGCGGGATCACGTTCGAGGTGGAGCACCCCATGAGCGCCCACCCCAAGGTGAGCTGCCCGACCTGCGGGCACGAGGCCGAGCGCGTCTTTGACCCCTCGGGCATCGTCTTCAAGGGGTCGGGCTTCTACAACACCGACCAGCGGGGCAAGGGCTCCGCGCCCAAGAGCGAAAAGTGCGAGAGCTGCGGCGCCTGCGACTAGGCGCGAGACGGCAGATGACGTGACGAAGGCGGCCCCTCGGGGCCGCCTTCTTCGTGTTGCGGCGGTCCTGCCGCTCGCGCGCCCGCTACGCGAACTGCGAGCGGTAGAGCTCGGCGTACGCGCCGCCGGCGGCGAGCAGCTGCTCGTGGGTCCCCTGCTCGATGATCGTCCCCTTCTCCATCACGAGGATGAGGTCCGCGTCGACGATCGTCGAGAGGCGATGCGCGATGACGAAGCTCGTGCGGTTCTCCATGATGGCCTCCATCGCGCGAACGATGGCCTGCTCGGTGCGGGTGTCAACGCTGGAGGTTGCCTCGTCGAGGATGAGGATCGCCGGGTCGGTGAGCATGGCGCGCGCGATCGTGAGCAGCTGCCGCTGGCCCTGGGAGATGTTCTCCGCGTCGTTGGAGAGCAGCGTGTCGTAGCCATGCGGCAGCGTGCGCACGAAGAAGTCAACGTGCGCGGCGCGGGCCGCGGCCTCGACCTCCTCGCGGGTGGCGCCGGGCTTGCCGTAGGCGATGTTCTCGGCGATGGTCCCCTCGAAGAGCCACGCGTCCTGGAGCACCATGCCAAACTGGCGGCGCAGCTCGGCGCGGGTGAGCGAGCGCGTGTCGACCCCGTCGAGCGTGATCCGCCCGCCGTCGACCTCGTAGAAACGCATGAGCAGGTTGATCAGCGTGGTCTTTCCGGCGCCTGTAGCTCCGACGATGGCGACCTTCTGCCCCGGCTCGGCGACGAGCGACACGTCGCGCATGAGCGGGCGGTCCGGGGCGTAGCCAAAGCGAACGTGCTCGAAGGCCACGCGGCCGCGCACCGTCTCCGGCAGCGCCTCGGGCGTGACGGGGTCGGGCACGACCTCGGGCTCGTCGACGAGCGCGAAGACGCGCTCCGCGGCGGCGAGCGCGCCCTGGAGCATGTTCACCGTGAGCGAGAGCTGCGTGAGCGGCTCGGAGGCCTGCATCACGTACTGGAAGAAGGCCTGGAAGACACCGACGGAGATCTGGCCCATGACAAGCATGCCGCCCGCGAGCAGACCAATGGTCACCTGGCACAGGCGCATGAGCAGGCGGATGGCCGGCGCAATGGCGTTGGTCACGAAGTCGGCGCTGCCGGAGGTCTCGGCGAGCGCCTCCGCCGCGGCGCGGACCTCGGCGAGGCTCGCCCCCTCGCGGCCGAAGGCCTTGATGACGGCGCGGCCGCTGTAGGCCTCCTCGACGCGCCCCGTGAGGGTGCCGAGCGCCTCCTGGCGCGCCGCGGCCAACTTGAGCGTGTAGGTCGTGACGAGCTTGGTGACCACCGCCGCGACGAGCGCAAACGCCACGAAGATGCCGGTGAGCGCAAGATCGTAGGTCGCCATCAAGACGATGGCGCCGCCCACCATGGCAAAGGCCATCAGCAGCTGGAGCAGGCCGCGCTGCAGGACCTCGGAGATCTTGTCGAGGTCGTTGGTGGCGCGGCTGATGGTGTCGCCGGGCTGGTGCGCGTCGTAGTAGGCGAGCGGCAGGCGGGAGAGCTTGTCGGCGATCTGGCCGCGCAGGCGCAGGTTCAGGCGCTCGGCGAAGCTCGCCATGACGAGCGCCTGGACGGTGTAGGCCGCCCATGCCGCCGTCCAGATGCCGAAGAAGACGAGGATCTCGCGACCGGCGTTTTCCAGCGACACCACGAAGGGCTCGCCCGCGGCGAAGCTCGCCTGGATCCCCGCCCAGAGGTGGTCGATGAGGCCGGCGCTGTAGGCGGTGGCACCGAGGCTTCCCGCCACGTAGGCGACCGAGCAAAATGCCGCCACCACGAGTCGCCAGCGCTGGCCGGCCGCGGCGGACCACAGGCGCGCCGCGGTGCCGAGGGCGTCGGAGGGCACGTCGAGCTCGCCCTCCGAGGACGCACCGTCCCCGGCGGCGGGGTCCTCCCCGCGCTCGAGGCGCTCGAGCTCGTCGAGCTCGCGGTTCTTCTCGCTAGGCATCCGCATCTCCCCCTCTCGTCTGGGAGTCGGCGATGGCACGGTAGGTGGGGCAGCCGGCCATGAGCTCGTCGTGGGTCCCCAGGCCCACGACCTCGCCGTCCTTGAGGACGACGATCTGGTCGGCGTCGTGGATGGTGCTCACGCGCTGGGCGATGATCAGCGTCGCGGCGTCGGCGAGCTCGGAGGAGAGCGCGTGGCGCAGCGCGGCGTCGGTCTTGTAGTCGAGCGCGGAGAACGAGTCGTCAAAGACGTAGAGGTCGGCGTGGCGAACGAGGGCGCGGGCGATCGCGAGGCGCTGGCGCTGCCCGCCCGAGAAGTTCGTGCCGCCCTGCGCCACGCGGGTCCCCAGGCCGTCGGCGAGGTCGCGCACGAACGAGCCCTGGGCCACGTCGAGGGCGTGCCAGAGGCGCTCGTCGGAGGCCTTGGCGTCGCCGTGGCGCAGGTTCTCGGCCACGGTGCCCGAGAAGAGCCACGCCTTCTGCGGCACGTACGCGATGCGGCGGCGCAGCTCGTCCTGGGTGAGGCGGCGCACGTCGACGCCTCCGAAGCTCAGGCTTCCGCCCGTGACGTCGTTGAAGCGCAGCAGCATCTTGGCAATCGTGGACTTGCCCGACCCGGTGTTGCCAATGATGGCCGTGACCTGGCCGCGCCGCAGCGCGAAGGAGATGTCGTGCAGGGTGTCCTCGTCGGCGTCGGAGAAGCGCAGGCTCACGTGGTCGAAGCGCGCGACCTCGTCGCCGCCCTCGCCCGCCGCGGCAAGGGCGGCCGGCGTCGCGGCGTCGACGATCTCGGGCTCGACGTCGAGCACCTCGGCGGCGCGCGTGAGGCAGGCGAGCGCGCGCGGGACCTGCAGGATCGCGAACTGCGCCATCATCATGAACATCATGATGAGCATCGCGTACTCCACGAGCGCCGAGATCGAGCCGATCTGCATCGCATGGGCGCCCACGCGGTCCGCGCCCACCCACATGATCGTGGCCTCGACGACGTTCATGAGGAAAAACGTCATGGAGTCCGTGACCGCGAAGACGAGGTTCACGCGGATGGCGTTGCTCGCGTACTCGGTGAAGGTCTCGTCGAGGCGGGCGCGCTCGTGCGGCTCCTTGCCAAAGGCGCGGATCACGCGCACGCCCGTGATGGACTCGCGCAGGCGCGTGTTCATGTTGTCGATGAAGCCCTGGAGGCGCGTGAAGATGGGCGCCGAGCGGGCAACGGCGACGGCGGAGATCGCGACGATGGCCACCGTGACCGCGAGCAGGACCCAGCCCATCACCACGTCCGTGGAGAAGGCCAGCCAGATGGAGATCGCGCACATGATGGGCACCGGGAAGATCATGAGGATCGACATGAGCAGCGTCTGCTGGATCACGTTGGCGTCCGAGAGCGTGCGCGTGATCATCGAGCCCGTCCCGAAGGCGTTGAAGTCCGACCCCGAGAACGCAAGCGAGGACTCGTAGACGCGCATGCGCAGGTCGCGGCCCACCTTGGCGCAGAGGCGCGAGGTGAGGAAGACCGTCGTGAGATAGCCGCCCGAGCCCACGAGCGCCGCGATGAGCATGGCCACGCCATGTCCCATGAGCGCGCTCATGTCACGGGTGTTCACGGCCACGTTGACCATGGCCGAGAGCTGCGTGGGAATGTAGAGCATGCCCGTCATGTCGCAGATCGACGCCAGCAAGATCGCGGCGAGCAGGCCCTTGTACGGGGCCACGAGGCTCACGAGCAGGCGCGCCGAGGTGCGCTTGCTGTAGTCGCGGTTCTTGTCGCTCAATTCCTCTCCCCTCCCTCGTCGGGCGACGCCTGGGGCGCGTCGCCGCGCGTGTCTTCCGTGCGCCGCGCCAGCCGGCTGAGCTCGCGGTCGATCGCCGCGGTGTAGGCCGCGGCGAGCCGCAGGAACTCCGAGCGCTCCTCGGGCTCGAGGCTCGCGAAGGCGCGGTCCTCGGCCTCGATGGCCGGGACGATGCGCTCGTCGCTGAAGGCGCGCCCGGCTGCCGTGAGCGAAACGAGCTTGCCGCGCCGGTCGTCGGGCGCGCCGGAGAGCTCGACGAGCCCCTTGGCCGCGAGCGTCTTGAGCGCGGAGTTCACTGTCTGCTTGGAGTAGGAGAACTCCCCTGCGATGCGCGCCTGCGTGGCGCTGCCGCCGGAGACCTCGAGTGCGTAGAGGATCCAGTACGCGGTCTCCGAGATGCCGCACCCGCGTGCGAACTCGTAGTAGATCTTGTCGGTCTTCTGGTAGAGAACGTCAAGCTCGCGGGCACTCGCGACCTTGGGCTCGTTGGTCATTGCTCCCCTCTCCACGACGGCGGAAGGCAAGATTAGTCCGATTTCGGACCATTGTCAAGTGCGGCGGGCGAGAAGGACGAGGGGCGCTTAGCCTTTGCCGCGCATCACACGGAGCGGGGCGCGGTTGCTTACGAAACGCCGCCCGTCGCACACGGCGGCGCCGTCGCGCTTAATCTTCGCCGCGCATCGCGCGCAGTTGGCACATCGAGCTTAACGATCCCCGCGCATCACGCGCGGCGGGCCCGTCACGCTTAACGATCGCCGCCCATCGCGCGCGGCGGGCCCCTTCCGGCAGCAGGCCGCTGCGATGGGCGGCGATCGTTAAGCACCGAGAAGGGCGGGCGTGCGATGGGCGGGGACGATTAAGCATCGCAGGCGAAGGGGACGGGGGCCGGTTGCGGGTAGGCGGCGCGGGCGTTGCGGGTTTTGGGGCCAGGGCGCGGCGGCGCGAGGCGGCGTTACGATTCCGGCGGCCAGGGCAGGGCGCCGCGGCGTCAGGTGGGTCGCGGGCGCCACGACGGGCCCGCAGACACCGGAAACGTTGCGGAATCGCGAGTCGTGGCGTGACGCGGGCGCGGGACGCGCGCCGGGAGGCGGCGCGCTGCCCTGGGCGCCGTGCCACGACCCCGGAAAGCGCAACGCGCCCGAGACGGATCCGTGCCCCGGCCGGCAAAAGCGAAACAAAGGGCGAGAAGGACGCGCGGTCGAGAAGGGCGGGCCGAGCGAGAGGAGGGGCGCCGGGCCGCAGCGGCCCGGCGCCCCCTGGGGGTCGTGCTTGGCTGACGCTCCCCTACTCGCGGGTCTCCCAGTTCCAGAGGATCGCGGCGCCCTCGGAGCGGGTCAGGGCGCGCCCGGGCTCGAGGCCGGCGGCCCCGCCGCTGAAGACTCCCTCGGCGACGGCCCAGCTCATGGCCTCCTCGGCCCAGCCGGAGAGCTCGTCCGCGTCGGCGAAGCCGGAGAGGTCGGCGCGGGCGGAGACGTCCTCGCCCGCGGCCTGCGCGCGGTTGTAGAGCACGCACGCCGCCTGCTCGCGCGTGATCGCGCCCGCCGGGTCGAAGGACCCGTCGCCGTTGCCGTTGAACACGCCCTCGGCGAGAGCCCAGGCCACGCCGTTTGCGTACCACTCGGTCGCGGGCACGTCGGACGGGAGCCCCTCGAGGTCCGCCTCGGGCTCGCCGGCCAGGCGGCAGAGGATCGTCGCCATCTCGGCGCGGGTGAGCGCGTTGCCGGGGCCGAAGGTCCCGTCGCCGTAGCCCAGGATCGCGCCGCTCGTGACGGCCCAGTCGACGGCGTCGTGGTACCACTCGGCCTGGTCGAGGTCGGCGTAGGAGTGCGTCGGGCAGAGCTCGCCGCCGTCGCAGCCGAAGGTCACCTCGACGGTGACGTCGCCCTTCGGCATCTCGAACGTGTACGTCCCGTCCTCGCCGGGCGTGACCTCGATCTCGTTGCCCTCGGCATCGGTCACGACGACCTCGCGGACCTCCTGGCCCTCGTCGGGGGTGGCGGTCACGGTGACCTTATCGCCCTCCTCGGGGGAGGCGTCGGAGACGGCGACCTTGCCTCCCTCGGCCTCGGGGACCTCGACGTCGTAGGTGGGCTCGGAGGGGATGGAGGGTACGGAGGGGCTTTCCTGCCTCACTCCATAGGTGCCGTCAGGGTTCTTCACCTGCTCAAAACCGTCGGCAAGAAGAGCGTCGTCGACCACCTCTCCAAACGAGCCGCCCGAGACAACAATGGTTGACGTAGCGTCATCGGGAGCGACAGGCTCGATTACCGAATCTTCGCCGTAAGTGCCCTTGGAGACCTCGCCGGAGATGCTGCCGCCAGTGATGGAGACCTTGGGGCCGGTGACGGCCTTCTTGTAGTTGACCGCCTTGACGTCACCGTTGATCTTTCCGTCAGTGATTGCGGTCACGCTTTTGCCGCCCTCGCCGTAGTCCCAAGCGATCACATCGCCCGTAAGGGTGCCACCGGCGATTGTCGCGTCGCTCCAGTTCTGAATGGCCTGGTCATCGGAGCTCACCGCGCCGCCGTTGACCACGAGCGTGCCGCCATCGTCGTTCTTGAGGGCAATGAAGTCGTTCTCGAACGTGCCATCATTGATGGTGAGCGTCCCCTCGATGTTGCGCACGAGCGAGCTGAACTTGCTGTGGTTGACGACCTTGCCGCCTTCGAAGGTCATGGCTCCCTGGTTGTCAATAACGTACCAGCTGTTGAAGCCGCTCTCGCTCGGGCTGGTGCCCGCCTCCGCAGAGCGAGTAAACTCGCCGCCCTTTACCACAACTGTGCCGTAGTTTACCAGGGCTCCCTTACCATTGGTCACACAGTCGACTGTGCCGCTGCCCTCATTGGAGGAATCGGTCACTGTAAGGCTGCCGCCCTTGTCGACCGTAATGGTGTGACTTCCTTCAGCATTGGTCAGCTTCTTGCCGTAGAGGTCAAGGGTAATGGACTTGTCACTCGGTACGGTAATCGAGCCTTTGACATCGGCAACCAGCTGAATGGTCTGACCATTCTGCGCAGACCGAACGGCAGTGTCGAGCGAGTCGTACGCTACCCCATCCACGATTGCGACCGACTGATTGCCAACAACGGTAAAGAAGCCATCCGGATTCTTCACAATCGTAGACTCGGAATCGATAAGGGCGTCGGGAACCTCACTCGCGAAGCTGCCTCCAGAGATTGAGACCGAAGAGGATTTATCGTTTGCATCAACGGGCCTGTTGACAACCCCCTCATCAGAGGATTCGCTCGTGTATTTCTGAATGGACCCCTTGACCGTTCCCCCTTCAATCTTGACCGTGGGTGCCTGACCAGAGTTGAGGTTGTATGTCTCGACGTTCTTGTAGATGACGGCGCTCCCTGTGATGGTAGTGCTGCCCGTCACCGCATTCCCGCCACCCGTGGAGTCCTCGCTCTGACTCCACGTCGACACCGGGCCACCAAGGTATTCGCCCCCTGATAGCGTCGCCCCACCCCAGTTCTGGACCGATTGAGAGAAGGTGGAGGTTATCGTTCCACCCGAAACCTCGAGAACACCGCATTCGTCATTTTTGATGGCGATACCGTCGTTCTGGAACGTGCCTCCCGTGACGGTGAGCTCTGCCTTGCCATAGCCGCCGTTGCGGACGAGAGAGCTCGTCTTGCTGGTGTTCTGCACCGACCCACCATTGAAGGTCATGGTGCCCTGATTGTCGACCGTATAGTAGGTGTTCCCGCTGCCCTCGGCAGATCTTGTGAACGTTCCCCCGTTAACTGTGAGGGTGCCAGAGTTCACCAGCGCAGCAGTTCCGTTTTGCGTCGCGTCAACGACGCCAGGCCCCTCGATGACGGCGGTTGCGCCGGATTCAATCGTAATGACTCCCGCACCGTTCTGAAGCCCAGGCGCCTCACTCAGCTGGCACCCACCAAGATTGAGCGTTATGTCTGCACCTTCAGGGATAACGACGTTTTCGGTCGTGTTGACAAGCAGGGTAACCGTACCGTCGCTCTCCCTCGCTTTGTCAATCGCAGCCTTAAGAGAGTCGAAGACCCGGCCGCCGAAAGAGGCGACTGCACCCTCGGGAGGAGTGCTGGTAACAACCCATGACCCACCCTGCTCGACACAGTACAGGCCGTCGGGAAGCGCGGAGGAGATATTCTTCGAGAAGGCGCACTCAAGCACGGCGCCCTCCGGCAGCTTGCCAGTCACTCCCTCGATCGTTCCGTTGAGGAACTTAATGTTCTCTCCGGACAGATTGAGACCAGAATTGATCTCAATCGTCCCTTCGATGCTGGGCTGGCTCAAGCCGCCTTCGCTCCCCACCACCAACGTGGGCGCGCCAGACTCCAAGTAGACCGCTCTTCCGTCGCCCCCCGTGGGAACCAGGCTCCCGTCAAGAATCGTGGCACTACACATATATTGGAGACGGATGCATGTCCTCGCACTCACGGTACCGCCCTCCATTGTGAAGGCGGAGAGTGTATTAAGCGTCAGGCCATAGCTCCCGTCGCTGATAATCGAACCACTCTTAAGGGTCAGTCGAGCCGAGCGACTTGCAAGAAGCTGAATCACCCCGTTGCTGGAACAATTCTTGCCGACGATCGATCCGCTCCCCTCGGCACTAGTGTCTTGAATGACAAGCGACGCCTTCACCCTGATTGCTGGCGCCTCGTCTCCTGTTCCAGTTACATTAACCGTATGCCCGTTTAACTCAAGAGTGATGGGCCACTCAGATTCGATAACCAGACGATCGGAGATCGTACAGTCAGACAGCAGCTCGATGGTCTGCTCGGACTCAGCATTGCAAGCCGCCTTGAAGGCCTCGCTTAGGCTGCTGTACGTAACGTCGCCAATCTGAGCTACCGCCCCCGCGTTCTCTTCAGCCAGAACAACCGAAGAATCTATGCCCCCCTCCGCAAGCGCCACGACCGGCACAGCACCGAAGGTGAGCGCCAGGCCCAGGCCCGCCGCCGCGGCTACGCGTGCGCCATTCTTGATCTCGAGCTTGAACATAGCGGTCCTCTCATGAGACCCGCCCCCAACCGCTGGGGCGAGTTCCTACAGTTGGGGTCAGTATAGAACGCGCACACCCCCCCCCGTCAAGGTTTTCCGCTCAGCGTCGCTCGCCACGCTCCACCAGCGCAAAGGGGCGCGGCCAGGCACACTGCCCGGCCGCGCCCCGGTCCGTCAGAATCTTCTCGCCAGCCCCTCAGGGCCCCCGGCCCTACAGGTGGTAGTAGGCGTTTCTCGGGTCCACGCGCGTCACGTTGGGGTTGGAGTACGGGTCGCCCTTCACGTAGTAGGGCGCCCAGTGATAGTTCATGTAGGCGATCTCGCGGTAGAAGCGGATGCGCTTCTCGTCGTTGTCCTCGGTCCCGCGCGAGATCGACTCGTAGTGGTAGAGCTCGACCTCGGGCGTGTATACGACGAGCAGCCCGCGCTCGCGCAGCTTGAGGCAGAAGTCGATGTCGTTGAAGGCGACCTGCAGCTCCTCGGTGAACCCGCCCACGGCGTCGAAGGCCCTGCAGCTCGTCATCACGCACGCCGCCGTGACCGCGCTCAGGTCCATCTGGGCGTCGTCGAGGGCGAAGTAGCCGCGCACGCCGCGCGGCAGGTTCTTGTGCACGTGGGTAGCCACGCCGCCGGCGATGACCGTGCCGGCGTGCTGGATCGTGTCGTCCGGGTAGAAGAGGCGCACGCCGACCGCCCCAACGTCCTCGCGCGCCGCCAGGCCGAGCATCGTCTCGATCCAAGAGGGCGTGATGACCTCGGTGTCGTTGTTGAGGAGCAGCAGGTAGTCGCCGCGCGCGTTCTCTCGCCCAAAGTTCATGAGCTTGGAGAAGTTGAACTCGGCGTCCCAGCGCGCCACGCGCACGACGCCGGGGTGCGCGGCCTCGAGCTCGTCGTAGTAGGCAAAGGTCTCGGGCTCGACGCTGTTGTTCTCCACGAGCACGATCTCGTAGTTGTCGTAGGTGCTCTTCTCGAGGATGGAGTCGACGCAGCGCGAGAGCAGGTCGACGTGGTCCTTGGTGGGGATGATGATCGAGACGAGCGGGCGATCTGCCGGCACGTCGTAGATGACGCGATAGGTGAAGGGCCGGTCGGCGAGCGTGACCTTTGCCGCGATGCCGCAGCGCTTGAGGTGCTCGCTCACCGCGCGGATGCCCGCCTCGGAGGCGTAGGACTTGGAGCCCGCGTCGCCGGCCGTGGAGCTGGGGCTCATGCGCCAGTGGTAGAGCACCTTGGGGACGTGGTGGATGTGGCTCGTGCGCTCGGCCACGCGCAGCGTGAGGTTGTGGTCCTGAGCGCCGTCGTAGTCGCGCGTGTTGGGCTCGATCTGCGCCAGGAGGCTGCGTCGCACGGTGAGCATGTGGCAGACGTAGTTGTTGTTCCGCAGCAGGTCGAGGTTGAAGTCGGGCTTGAAGTAGGGCTGCGCGAAGGTGCCGTCGGGCAGCAGCTTGTCCTCGTCGCAGTAGAGCAGGTCGATCGCAGGGTCCTCGTTGAGGGCGAGGGCGTACTCGAAGAGCAGGTCGTGCTCCAGGACGTCGTCATGGTCGAAGAAGCACACGTAGTCGCCCGTCGCCAGGGCGATGCCGGCGTTGGTGTTCTCGGAGATGCCGAGGTTGTCCTCGAGCGTGACGGCGCGGATGCGGCGATCGGAGGCGCACGCGCGCTCGACGAGCCCGGCGAGCTCGGCGCTCTCGGGGCTGGCGTTGACCAGGACGAGCTCCCAGGAGGCGTAGGACTGGGAGCGGACGGACTCGACCATGTCCTCGAAGAAGTCCGCGGGCGTCCTGAAGAGCGGGACGATCACGCTGAAGCTCGGGTTGCGCTCGAGCTTCGCGGCCGCCTGGCCGGCGAGCTCGCGGGCGCTGGCGCGGTGCGCCTCGAACCAGCCGGGATAGCCCGGGTCCACCTGCGCGCTGCGCATCACCTCGCCGGTGCGGGCAAGCAGCTCGCCGTACCATCCGGCGAAGAGGACCTCGAAGCCGTCGAGCTCGGGGTGGTTGTCGTCCCCGTAGACAAAGACGTAGTTGCCGAGCTCGGCAGGGATGCGGGCGGAGAACTGCACGGCGAGCGTCGGCTCGTAGGTGTCCGCCCCCTCGACGGAGGTGCCCATGATCGTGAGGGACAGGTCCACCGGCTCGAGCCCCTGGGTGAGGCAGGAGATCCTCGGGGCGTTGTCCTCGCGCAGCGGGAGCAGGACGGTGCCGCGCAGCACGTTCCTCTCGCCCCCTGCGATGCAGTCGGTGAACTCGATCCGCGCCGTCTGCTCGGCGGCCCTGTAATCGTAGTCGCGCAGGCTCCGGCAGAGCTCGGGGTGCAGGCGATAGTTAAGGCGCGACTCCCACGTCGCCTGCTTGGAGCTCAGGGAGAGCTCCCCGCGCGCGCCGTCGGAGGTCTCCAGGGAGATGACGTAGCCGGGCCCGGAGATGACGGGCAGGCAGCAGACAAACCAGCTGAGCCCCTCGTCGTCGGACTCGTAGGGGTGCAACGCGCAGGGCACGGCGACGCCGCGGCCGCTCTCCTTCGCGCTGGCGCGCACGGTGACGCCCTCGGCGACTCGTGGGATGCCGCAGAGCGCAAAGACCTTCTCGCTCCCCCGACAGATGCCCGCAGTCTTGATGTGCATGCGTTCGTCCTTTCGAGTCCCAGCCCGCCCGCGTGCGGGGCGTCCCGTAAAGTGTAGCGTGGGCACACCGCGCTGTCACTTTTCTCAACCGACGCCCGCAGTGGGCGGCGGGCAAACGCGCCCGGTATAATGGGGCGACCTGCCGCACCCGGAAGAATCGAGCGCACCGTGAACGAGCCTCGCATAGACGTCCTTATGGTCAACTGCAACCATGAGAGCACCCTCGCGGAGTCGATCGCGAGCGTGCTCGGGCAGACCTGGGAAAACCTCCGCCTGATCGTCGTGGACGACGGCTCGACGGACGGCTCGTGCGCCGTGGTCGAGTCCTTCATGGACGACCCGCGCGTCGAGCTGCACCGCCTCCCCGAGAACCGCCACATCTGCGCGGCGACCAACTACGGCTTTGGCCTCGTGCGCGCGGAGTGGCTCGCGCGCATCGACTCCGACGACGTCTGGTACCCTGAGCGGCTCGAGCGCCAGATGGCCGCGCTCGCCGGGCGGCCGGACGTCGGCGCCTGCTTCTCCTGGTGCGACTTCATCGACGAGAACGGCGACGACGCCTCCGCCTTTGCCGCCGACCTCCCCGAGGCCCTCGAGCCCACCTACCAGACCCGCCGCGAGTGGCTGCGCCACTTCTACTACCGCTGCAACTGCCTCATCCACTCCTCCGTGCTCATGCGCACGAGCGTCATGCGCGAGACGGGCGGCTTCGAGCTCGCCTACCGGCAGCTCCACGACTTCGACTACTGGGTGCGGATAGCCAAGCGCCGCAACATCCTCATGGTGCCCGAGAGGCTGGTCGCCATGCGCAAGTTCGTGGGCGACGGCGCGACCAACGAGAACGCGAGCCGAGCCAACCTGCGCAACATCACCCGCACCTTCAACGAGTACCTGGACATCCGCGCTCACTTCTTTGACGACATGCCCGAGGAGGTCTTCCTGGAGGCCTTCCGGGAGGACTTCGTCCGTCCCGACTCCTCGTCCCCCGACGAGCTCGCCTGCGAGCGCGCGCTTCTGCTCTGCCGCCCCCAGGACGACTGGGACGTCAGCGTCACGCCGGCGGGGCTTCGCGCCCTCAAGGCGCTCCTTGCCAACGATCGGACGCGCCGCCTGCTCGAGACCCGCTACGACCTGCCCGTCCAGCGGTTCTACGAGATGGCGACCGAGCACCTCTACAACGACCTCGTGGTCAAAAGCGACACGCGCTCCCAGGTCGAGCTGGTGGGCGCCCTTCGCGCCGAGGGGGACCAGCTCCGCGCCGCCGTCGACGCCCTCAACGCTGAGATCGAGTCGCTGCGCGGCCACGTGCGGGCGCTCGAGGACCTCGTCTCCCGGCGCGACGGCGAGCTCTCCTCCCTTCGCGCCGAGATGGACGGCATGCGCGGGTCATCCAGCTGGCGCGTCACGCGGCCGCTGAGGGCCCTCGGCTCAATCCTGCACGGGGGTCGCGGCCGCGACTCGGGGGGCGCCGTCGCGCCGGGGGGCGCCGAGGGGGACGCCGTCTCCGCGCCGGCCCCCGCCGGCCCCGCGCGCCCGAGGGTCCTCGTCCAGGCGCACCTGAGCGGCAACCTCGGGGACGATCTCTTCGTCCGGGCCCTCTGCGCGCGCTACCCCGGGGCAGACTTTCTCATCGCGACCGAGGGGGACTACGCGGGGCGCCTCTCCGACGTAGCCAACCTCGAGCTCCGCCCGGTCGAGGAGTTTGGGACGCTCGTCTCGACCGCGGACGCCGCGGTGCACATCAGCGGCTCCTGCTTCATCCGCGACCGGGCCAACTTCGACGCCTTCTACGCCGCGGACTCCTTCCTCGCCGACCACGCCCGCAGAAGCTACGTCATCGGCGCCAACTTCGGCCCCTACGAGGACGAGGGCATCCTCGAGGCGTACCGGGAGCTCTTCGCCCGCTACGACGGGATCGTCTTCCGCGACCGTTACTCGGCCGAGCTCTTCCCGGGGCTCGCCAACGTCACCTATGCCCCCGACGTGCTCTTCGGCTACCCCGCGACCGTGCGCGAGAAGCGCCGGAGCGCCGTGGTGTGCCCCATCTCGCTCGAGGGGCGGGACGGCACCTTCGGCATCTCCGGGTACGCCGCCGCCTATCGGTCCTTCTCGCTCGCCGCAATCAGGGCGCTCGTCGCGCGCGGCTACGAGGTCACGCTCGCGTCCTTCAACGAGAGCCAGGGGGACGAGCGCGCGGTCGAGGCCCTTCTCGCCGAACTGAACGAGCGGGAGCGCGAGCGCGTGACCTGCGTCCGGTACCGCACGAGGCCCGAGGAGGTCCTGCGCGCGTTCGAGGATGCCGACTGCGTCGTGGCGACGCGCTTCCACGCGATGGTGCTGGGCATCGCGCACGGCTGCCGCGTGCTGCCGATCGTCTACGACCAGAAGACCGAGAAGGTCCTCGAGGACCTTGCCCGCCCGCTCGCGGTGCGGCTCGACGAGCTCGCGGGCGCGGACGCCGGGGCGCTGGTGGAGCGGCTCCTCGCGAGCGACCCGATCGACGCCGCCCCGCTCGCGGCGGGCGCCGAGGGGCAGTTCCAGTTCCTCGACCGGCTGCTGCGGCGCTAGCCGGCGACCTCACCCCCGGAGCAGGCGATAGTAGGGGCTCCAGGGGTCGAAGCTGGGGCTGTGCGAGGGGTCCCCCTCCGCGAGCTCGGGGAGCAGCGCGAGGAGGCGCTCGCCGCGGGCCAGCTCCTCGGGCGACGGGTCCCGTCCCATGAGCGAGCGCGGGGCGTTGAGCCGCGCCGTCGCGTACGGGAGGTAGACGTTGCAGAGGCCCGCCGCGTGCGCCCGCACGAACGCCTCGAGCGCGTCGCCCAAGGCGAGGGGGGCGGCGGTCCCGTCGAGCCCCAGGCGCGCGAGCTCGCGGCCGTCCGCGAGAAAGCACTCCGGGTTCACCACGAGCGCGTCGTAGGGCCGCTGGGCGCGGCCGACGTAGCCGCCGTCGTCCTGGGGGAGGTTGCGCAGCATCCGCAGCGGCGTCCCGTCGGGCCGCAGAATCATCCCGGCGTAGTCGAGCAGGCCGTCCGCGCGCACGACGCGCGGGGCGGCGCAGAAGGTCCCGCGCCGGCAGACGTGGCCCACGAGCAGCTCGAGGGAGGCGAGGTCGAGGTCGTGCTCCCGCGTGACGAAGAGCACGAGGTCCGCCTCCCCCACCCCGGGGGCGCGCGTGCCGCGGGCCTGGGCGTACGCCTTAAGCGCGGCGGCGGTCGCGGGGCTCGCCTCGGCGCCGCGGGCAAGTCCCACGGAGGGTGCGGGCGCGGGCACCGGGAAGCGGGTCTCGTAGGTGAAGTAGGCCCAGCCCCTCCGCACCTCGGCCGAGACGCCGGTGCGCGCGAGGTGCCCCTCGATCGCGCGGACGCCCGCCTCCTGCGCGTACTCCTTCGAGGCCGGGTCCCCGGCGGACGAGCCGTCGGTGATCCTCCAGTGGTAGAGGACCTGCGGCACCCGGACCACGGGCGTACCGAGCTCGCAGATCTTGAACGTGAGGTCGTAGTCCTGGGCGCCCTCCACCTCCGGGCCCGCGAGCGCCACGGAGCCGAGCAGCTCGCGCCTGACCGTGAGCCAGTGGAGCACGTAGTCGTTCGAGAGCAGCAGGTCGGCGTTGAGCGGCGGCTTGATGAGGGGCAGGCAGGGGCGCCCGGCACCGTCGACGTTGTCCTCGTCGCAGAACAGCAGCCCCGGGGCGCACCCGTCCTTCTCGCCCTCCCGGATCGCGCGGACGAGCTCCGCGAGCGCGCAGGGCTCCAGGAGGTCGTCGTGGTCGAGGAAGCTCACGTAATCCCCGCGACACGCGCGGATGCCGAGGTTGGTGTTGCCCACGATGCCCAGGTTCCCCGGGGCTTCGACCACGCGAACGCGCGGGTCGGCGAGCTCGTCGAGCACCGCGCGCATCCCGGCATCCCCGGGACTCGCGTTCACGAGCACGAGCTCCCAGCGGCGGTAGGTCTGGGCGAGCACGCTCTGGAGCATCTCGCGCAGAAGGCGCGGCGGCGTGCGAAAGGCCGGCGTCACGATGCTCATGAGCGGCCCCTCCGTCGGGGCCGGCCGGGCGAGAAGAACCTCCCGCCGCGCGGCGAGCCATGCGGGGTAGTCCGCGGCGACGGATGCGTTGGCGATCCGGGCGTCATAGGCGCCGAGCAGGTCGCGGTGCGCCCGGCGCCCCGCGGCCACGCGCAGGAGGCCCGCCACGACGAGAAAGCGATCCACCTCGTCGGGGACGAGCGCCGCGCGCTCCTCGACCACCCAGCGCTCCCCGCCCGCGAGGGTCAGCTCGTGGCGCGCGAGCGGCGCCAGGCGCACCGGACGCGCCCCCGCCGGGCCGCGGCCTTCGGGCAGCGCCACGCAGCGCGGGGCATGGGGGCGCCGCGGCGCACGGGCGCACGAGAGGACGACCCACAGGTGCGAGACGGGGCCCGCGGCGAAGTCCCCCTCGTCGCTGCGCAGGCACGCGGCGAGCCTCAGCGCGCGGCCCCGGCGCAGCTCGCCTGCGTCCAGGGGGTACTCGGCGAAGTAGCTGTCGAGGGTGAGCTCGCCCATCTACGAGCGCAGAGAGGAGAGAGGCGGGTGCACCTGGTCCTTGTCGGAGAGCACGAGCTTGGCGGGATCGAAGGCGTCGTCGCCCTCGAGGGGCGGCCACGCGATGCCGATCTCGGGGTCGTTCCACATGAGGCCGCCCTCGTCGCCGGGGTGGTAGGTGTCGTCGCACTTGTAGCAGAACTCGGCCTCGTCGGAGAGCACGAGGAAGCCGTGGGCGAAGCCGCGCGGGATGAAGAACTGGCGGTGGTTCTCGGCGGAGAGGACGACACCCTCCCACTTGCCCCACGTGGGACTGCCCGGGCGCAGGTCAACGGCCACGTCGAAGACGGTGCCGCGCACCGCGCGGACGAGCTTGGACTGCGCGTGCTCGATCTGGAAGTGGAGACCCCGCAGGACGCCGCGGGTGCTCGAGGACTGGTTGTCCTGGACAAAGTCGCAGTCGATGCCGCCGGCCACGAAGTCGGGACGCTTGTAGGTCTCCATGAAGTAGCCTCGGCGGTCGCCGTAGCTTTTGACGTCGACGATCTTGACGCCCTCGATCGAGGTGTCCGTGAAGGTGAAGTTTCCGGAAGTGATGGTGCCCATGTCTGCCCTTCTGACGTAATCGTAGGGACGATTGTACCCCCTCGCGGCACGTCGCGCGGGGGTCCTACTCGGTCACGACCAGATTGCCGGCGTCGTCCAGAGAATACGTCACGCCGCTCGGGTGCTCGGGCGAAAAGACCCTCACGTCGCGCACGTACGGGGAGTCCGGCGACTCGATCAGCACCACGGTGTCATAGCCTCGCTGGTCGGCGAGGGCACGGGACGACTCGGGGCTCTGGTACTCGTAGATGCCGCGCCCAAAGAGCAGGTTGAGGTACCCCCTGACAAAGCTGTCGCAGGCGTAGAGGGCGTCCGGGTAGTCGACGGTGACCGCGCTCGCGATCTTCTCGTTGTCCGCCCGGTAGGCCTCGGGCCAGACGTAGGTCCCGCCCATGACGTAGGAGCAGACGTTGAGCGCGGAGGCCACGGCGACGGCCGCCACGAACCCCGCGGCCGCCGGCACCCCCTCGCGGCGCCGCGGGCGGGCCTCGAGCGCGTTGCGCGCGAACTCGCACATGAGCAGCAGGACCGGCAGGGCGAGCTTGATGCGGTCGTAGCCGTAGTTGACGGCGTGCTGCTTCATGACGAGGTTCTCGAGCACGGGGAAGGCCAGCACAAAGAGCAGCGCGGGCACGCCGGGAGCGAGGCGCGGGCGTCCCCGCCTCGCGACGACCGCCCAGACCAGGGCGCCCGCAAGCAGCGCCCACAGGAGCGCAAACGAGGTCCCGTACCGGGCGAGCAGGGTCACGTAGGAGGTGGAGGTCGAGGTGGGGCCTCGGCTCACGAAGCGGGCGACGAGCGCGTCGAGGAAGGCCGAGGCAGAAACGCGCAGCAGGTAGTGGCCGCAGAACAGGCCAAACGAGCACACGGTGACGAGGGCGAGCCCGGCGGCGCGCGCAAGGCCCGCGCGCCAGCCGTCGTGGCGCCAGATCAGCCCCGCGAGCGCGAAGCCCACGTTGGCGACGTATCCCGTCCACTCGATGTAGGGGTTGGCGAGCGCGAGCGCCCAGAACGCGACGCGCCATCCCTTCGAGCCGCGCTCGGCGTGCCACCACGCCAGTACCTGCAAGGGCAGCGTCACCTGCATGACGGACTGGTGCCAGAAGACCGGGCCCATGCCGTGGAGCACCTCGGGCAGACAGACGTAGGCGAGCGCGCCGGCAAGGACCAGCGCCGCCCGGTGCCGCCGCCCCTCATAGACCGCTGCCAGAAGGGCCGCCAGCACGCACGCGGAGACCGCGAGCGTGACCGTGCCCAAAAGGTAGATGCTCGACTCGGCCACGGGCAGGCCAAACGCCTTGATGAAGGCCCACGCCACGAAGAACCCCGCGGGCGAGAAGGACGTGTAATAGTAGTTGCCCGCGTCGTCGGGGATGGCGGCGCCCCAGGGGATGTACTTGTCGGCCGGCTCGCCGAGGGTGTCGATGGGCAGGAACAGGTGCTGGGAGGCAGGGGTCTCCTCATAGGCCTGGACCGTGAGCAGGGTGTGCCACGTGGCGTCCTCGTTGAGGTACCTGACCTCCTCGGTCGGGTACCTCAGCGCGGCGTTGAGCGCCACGACGAGCACCACGACGACGCACGCGAGCAGCACCGACCACCGCGAGCCCGAAGACGGGCGCGCGCCCTCGGAGCCGGACTGCGCGAAATGCGCCCCACCCATGGCAGCCTCCCCAAAGACCGCGGCCGCGACCTCGTGGGCCGCGGCCGCCTGATTCCTATGACCAGCCGTTGGACGCGAGCCAGGAGGCCCTCGCCGCGACCCAGTCGCTCAGGTACCGGACGTTCTCCTCGTAGGTCTGGTACGGCTCGATGCAGTTCTCGAAGACCTCGTAGCCCCAGAGGACCTCGTCCATGGCCTCGGACGCTTCGAGCTCAGCGGCCATCTGGGCGACCGAGCGGATGCCCGCGGACGTCCCGTCGGCAGATCCCAGCGCCGCCGCGAGCGCGTTGCCGCGCTCCTCGGCGATCCGCGCCACGGCCTGCTCGACCTCGGGACACTTCACGAACCAGACGCGGTGGTCGTCCTCGAACAGCAGCCCCGCGGTGTCACGCCACTCGGCGGCGTCGGCGGTCTCGGAGCGGATGCCGAAGGCGGTGTCGAAGTCCCACACCGGGCCGGCGTAGATGACGTCTCTCAGGCCGCGCTTCTCGACGTCACCCTGTGCGGGCAGGTAGTAGTAGGCCGAGGACGCGTGCCAGTCGATGTTCTTGGAGAACTGGTTGACCATGTAGGTCTGGGCGAACGAGTCGACGTCGATGTAGTCGGAGGCGCGGGTGCCGGGCGCCGCGAGCTCGGGGTCGGAGGCGTTGATCGCCTCCTGCATGCGCTCGGAGATGTAGAGCATCTGGGCGTAGGAGAGGTTCTCGGGCTCCTTCACCACGAAGGCGCCCGCGGTGGTGGTGAACCAGCAGCGCTCGCCGCGATAGTAGGAGATGTCGAGCTCCAGCAGGTAGCCGCCGGAGATGTCGGCCGGGTCGGCCATGCCCTGCGCGTACTGGAACGTCTGGCCGTAGCGGTTGGTGCCCTGGGCGAGCGGGAGCTCGTCGAGCTCGACGCCGGGGTTGGCCTCCTCGTTGTCGTCCTCGAGCTTGTGGATGTCGACGCGGCCGTCGTTGATCTCGGCCTTCTCGGAGAGCAGGTAGCTGCCGCGGTACTCGCCGTCGTAGTAGAGGTCGACGGCCGCGCACTCCGGGGCGGTCGACAGGCCGAGCGCCAGGGCGAGGTCGTAGGCGACGGTGTTGCGCAGGCGCGAGGAGTCCGTCGCGTTGGCGAGCAGGACCCAGGTCTTGTTGCGGTTGTCGTCGTTGCCGGTCTGGAGCAGGTCGCACTTCTCCTCGAGCTTGATCTGGTAGGGCTTCTTTTTGGAGAGGCCCCAGGTGGAGTTGCCGCGGCCCTTGATCTGCGAGAGCTCGCCGTCGTAGACGACGGTGCCGTCGGGGTTGACGAGAAGCGCGGAGCCCTTGGCCTTGGCGGAGTGGTCGGGGCTGCCGTCGACGAAGGGGCGCCCCTCGTTGACGGGGTCGTCGCTCACGAGGTAGAGCGCGCGCACGCTGTCGGAGACCATCACCGTGAGGACGTGCGGGACCGTGCTGTCGGCATAGCGGAACAGAACCGAGACCGAGCCGTCCTCACCCGCGGGCAGGGCGGAGAGGTCCACGGCGGAGCCGCTCGAGACCTCGACGTAGGTCGCCCCGCCGTCGAGGGAGACGAGCATGGTCTTCCCGAGGTAGGACGGGAAGGACAGGGTGAGCGACGAGAGGTCGGCGTGCGCCGGCAGGAACAGGTGCGGCGTCAGGTCGACGTAGGTCGAGGCGACGCGCGCCGAGGAGCCCTCGGCCGTGGCGACGGTGGTCTCGAAGGTCGGCACGAGCGCGCCGTCGTTGTCGGCGACCAGGGTCTGGCCGTCGACCTCCATGGTCCCGCGCAGCACGTAGCCCGCGCCGGGGATGCCATAGTAGCGGTTGCCGTAGGTGAACAGGCCGGTGCGGCAGGCGTGCGTCGTCTCGTCGACGTAGTAGCGCTGGGCCGCGCCGTCGTAGCTCGCGGTGACGAGCCAGCCCGGGGCCTCGAGCGCGCCGTCGTTGTTGGCGAGGTAGACGGCGCCCGTGGCGGGGTCAGCCCACTTGCCGCGCACGACGGGGCCGTCCGGGCGCGCATAGGCCCAGGTGCCGTCCCCGACCTCGACGAGGCCCTCGGCGATGAGGCCGTCCGCGCCAAACCAGTAGCGGTCGAGCGCGCCGCCGAAGGCGTCGGTGACGACCCAGCCCGAGGCGTGGATGACGCCGTCGTTGTCCACGAGCGGCGCGGCGGCGGAGCCGACGTTGCGCACCACGAGGCCCGTCTGAGCGGAGGCAAAGTACTGCCGCCCGTCAACGGCGAAGAAGCCCGTATGCGCGGCGTGGGTCTCGGGGTCGACGTAGTAGCGCTCGAGCGAGCCGGTGACGACGTCGGTCACCTGCCAGCCCGGGGAGAGGAGCCTGCCGTCGTTGTCCGCCAGGTAGACGACGCCGTCGCGGGCGTAGGAGCCGCGGACGACGTAGCCCTCGGGACGCGCGTAGGCCCAGGTGCCGTCCCCGACCTCGACGAGGGCGTCGCGGACGAGCAGGCCGTCGGCGCCGAGCCAGTAGCGCTGCAGGCCCGAGCCGGACGCCTCGGGATAGGCGTCGCTCACCACCCAGCCGCTGCGGCGGACGCCACCCTCGTAGTAGGCCCAGGAGCCGCCCTCGGCCACCCAGCCCTGCTCACCCGTCCTCGCGGACGCCTCGACGGCGACGACGGGGGCGACGTCGCCCGTCGCGAGCGCGGGGGCGGACGGAACGAGCAGCGCCCCCGTCAGGGCGAGCGCCGCGGCGCCCAGGGGCAGGGCGCGGAATCGTAGACTCATGGCTTCCTCCAAACCTTCGCGCTTGCGCGCCAACGTCGCTATTCTCTCACACCGCGGGCGAGAAGGACCCGGGGGGTGGCTCTTGTCGGCCCGCGGCGCGCTAGGTTGAGGCGCCGAGCACCGAGAGCGAGCGGAGCTCCACGTCAAGGGAGCTCGTGAGCCCGATGGAGCCGACGGCACCCTCCCACCACTCGTAGTAGGCCGAGACGCGGACGAGGTAGCGGTGCTCCCCCGCGCGAAGCGCGAGCCTCAGCACCCGGCCCGTCTCGCCGAGCTCGACGGTCATCTCGCCGTCCTGCGGCGCGTCAACGACGAGCTCGAGGTAGGCGGGCTCCCCGCCGGCCTCCCCCGAGAGCGCCACGGCCACGTTCTCGCCCACGGCGACCGTGCGGGCGCCGTCCGAGGCGGCGAGCGGCGCGCCGGCGTCCGCAGAGGCCTCGGCGTCCTCGCCCCACAGAAGCGGGATGAGGCCGAGCTGCCCGAGAAAGCCCGGCTCGTAGCCCTCGACGAACGACCAGCCGCCCTCGGGCCCGCCCCGCTCGAGCGCGGCGGCGAGCTCGTCTCTCTCGTCGGAGAGGCACCACAGGTCGTAGTCGGCCCCGTCGATGCGGACGAAGGGCTCGTAGTTCTCGTACACGTACTCGAAGAGCAGGTAGTACTTGAGGCAGACGTCGAGGTCGTCGGCGATGGTCCAGGCGTCGCGCGGCATGAGGACGTAGGTCACCCGCGCCGCCGCCACCTCGTCGAGCGCGAGCTCCTGGGACTCGGTCCCGCTCAGGATCATCGGGGACTGGTTGGCGTAGATCGGGTTCTTGCGGCCCACGATGGCGTAGAGGTAGTCGGTGCTCGAGAGCGTGAGGTAGGTCTCGTCGTCGCCCGTCGTGGCGTCGAGGATCGCCGCGAGCGTCTCGTCGGCCGTGGAGCCTCCCGTCACGCGCGTGCCGCCCTCGGGAGCCTGCTTGTACTGCTCCGCCGACCCCCACTGCGCGACGGCCTGGACGAGCTGGGACTCGAAGCCCCCGACAAAGCCCACGCCGTCCGTCGCGGCCACGCCGAAGAGCGCCGTCGTGCAGGCGCCCGCCAGGACGAACCTCCCGAAGGTGCCCGCGACCCCCTCCCCGCGGCGCAGGCTGACGTAGACGACGGCGCAGAGCACCGCGGCAGGAAGCGTCGAGAGCAGCGCGCCGGCGCTGCCCTCGGTGAGGTTGTGCCGGACGACGCCGCGGCTCAGGTTGGCGAGGAAGAAGGCGCAGAGGAAGACCGCGCAGACCCAGGCGAGGGCGACCCGGCGCTCGCGGCCCTCCCCCGCCCCGAGGTCCACGGGGGCGACAAGGGAAAGCCACGCGAGCAGGGCCGCGCCGCCGAGCGGGGCGACGAAGTAGACGAGCGGCGTCACGAAGGCGTCGAGGTCGCCGACCGGGTACACCGCCCAGTTGGCGTTGGACGCGGCGAGCAGGACGAACTCGCGGAGCCTCGAGACGGGGTCGACGCCGCGGGCGAGGCACAGCGCCGCCCAGAGCAGCAGGCACGCGGCGATCGTCGCGGCGGCGACGGCGGCGAGCGGGGCGATCCTCACCCGGCCGCGGTCGCGCAGGAGGCACACGAGGAAGGTGACGGCGCCGGCGACGATGGCAGCGACGCCCGCGTCGAGGCCGATGAGGCAGGTGAGCACCACGCAGACGCAGAAGAGCGCGTAGGAGCGGGCCCCGGGCCGGCGCAGCGCGCGCCAGAGCGCCCAGAGCGAGAGGAACGCGAAGGAGAGCGAGTCCGCCGGCGGCCCCGCGCACAGCAGCAGGTAGCACACTGGCGAGAGGAGGACCCAGAGGGCCGCGGAGCGCTCGGAGAGGAAGTGCGCGAGGACGCGGTACAAGACGATGAAGACGGGCAACGAGCGCAGGGAGTTGTAGATCGCGTTGGCCCAGGGCTCGTAGGGGTTGAGCAGGTAGTAGAGGATGCCCGTGAGCTGGCGCAGCAGCATGTGGGCGTCGAAGCTCTCCACCACGGGCAGCTCGCCGCGGCGGAAGAGCCCGTCGAGGGCCAGACCGTGGTTGGCGCTCTCGAAGTAGTCGGTCCCGTACTCCACGGAGACGGGCGGCTGCGCGGCGCCCAGCAGCACGGCGACCACGAGCAGCACGATCGCCGCGCGCTCGATCGACGCCCGCCTGCCCTCCGGGACCTCGCGCCCCTCGCGCGCGCCCCACAGAAGCAGCGCGACGAAGGCCGCCGTCGCGAGCGCCATGAGGGCGGCGTGGAGGGCGTAGGGGCGCGGCTCGGAGACGAGGCCGCGGACGACGAGCACGTTCTTGAGCTCGAGCAGGACCGGCGTCGCCGCGCAGACGGCGAGCGGGGCGAGCGAGGCGCGCGCGAGGCTCGCGGCGAAGCGGCCCTGGGAGCGCCGATACGCGAGGACGTAGGCCAGCGCCGAGGCGAGCAGCGCGACGCAGGCGAGCCCGAGCGCGAGCGCGGCGGCAGCGGAGGGCGAGCCCCCGGAGAGGGAGAGCGACACGAGCCCAAAGGCCGCGTACGGGAAGAGCGCCAGGAGCGCCGCGCGCACGGTCTGGGGAAGGACTCCCAGCCCCCGCCGGTTGGCGAGGCCGAGCGCGTAGTGGAGGGTGCAGAGCGCGTAGCACAGAAGCGCCGGCCAGACCGGCCAGCCCACGAGCGGCGAGAGCAGCGCGAGGAAGGCGGCGACCCACCCGTACTCGCGGGCGGCGCCGAGCAGGCCGTCGTCCTTCTCGCTCGCCCCGCCCAGGCGGGCCTCGAGCCGCGAGGCCCCCGCGAAAGACGCCACGCCGGCGACGAGAAACACGAGGAAGTAGGCGTAGTAGCGCGCGATGTCCGCGCCCACGTCGATGCCCGAGGCGACGGTCTGCCCGAGGACCCCGCCGTCCAGGGAGCTCGCCTGGGAGGGCTCCAGCAGCGGCATCGCGCCCGAGAAGGCGACGCACGCCGCGACGAGCCCCGTGCAGAGCGCCCAGAGGCGCGCGAGCGCCCCCGAGGACCTCAGGGCAAAGAGCGGGCCCGCCGGGACGGGGGACCCGCCCGCCGCAGAGGCGTCATGTCTGGCGTGGCGCATGTCCCCCACCTAGCGCGAGCCGCGGGCGCCCGAGGGCAGGTAGGCCCCCCGCGCGTTGGCGAGAAGGACGCGGAGCAGGCCGAGGTTGCCCTTGACGGGGCTGATCTTGGTGGGCGTCTTGCCCTGCTTGGGGTAGACGCGGCTCACCGGGATCTCACAGGCGCGCATGCCGAGCTGCGTGGCGCGCGTGGAGAGGTAGGCGAGCAGCTCGTAACCCTCGAAGACCTCGCGGAGGGGCTGGACCCGCTCGTCGGTGAGGTAGCGCCTCGAGTAGGCGCGGAAGGCGTTGGTGGTGTCGGTGAAGCGCTGGCCCGCCGTGAGCGAGATGACCGGCGCGTGGATGAGGCGGACGGCCAGGTTGCGCGAGAGCGGGAGGTTCTCGGAGACCCCGCCCGGCACGAAGCGCGAGCCCTGGACGAAGTCATAGCCCTCCTCGAGCCGCTCGACGAAGCTCGGGACCGCCTCGATGCCGTCCTTGTCGTTGCCGTCGATGGTGACGACGCCGTCGTAGCCGCGCTCGAGCGCGAACCAGATGCCCATGCGCAGCTGCGCGCCCTGCTTGCCGGGGCCGCGCTTCACGAGCAGCGTGTTGACTCCGGCCTCGACGAGCGCCTCGTCGGCGGTGCTGCCGTCGGTGGAGCCGCCGTCGCAGATGATGACGTCGACGGCGTCGCACACCCCGGCCGCCTTGGCGCGGGCGAGCTCGCGGGCGATGCGCTCGCCCTCGTTGATGATGGGGATGAGCAGGCAGTAGCGGCAGCGGCGCGGCGCGTACTCCGTCGCGTCAAAGCGGGGGACGCCGGGCCTGCGCTCGTAGGTGACGCGCTCGAACGGGGCGCTCATGCGAAGACCTCCCTCACGCGCTCGAGGCTCGCGCGCAGCGCCTCGGCGCCGGCGCCCTTGCCCATCTCGAGCGAGACGAATCCCTCGTAGCCCGCGGCGACGAGCGCCGCGGCGACCTCATGGTGCAGCTCGCGCGCCACGACGGGGGCGAGGTGAGGCTCGCTCACGTGGACGTGGTTGACGAGCGAGAGGTCGACGTCGGAGACGCCCTCGCCGTTCTCCACCATGGTGCCGAGGTCGAGGTTGACCCGAAGCCCCGGGCACCCGACCTCGCGCGCGAGCGCGCACGCCTCGGGCGTGGCGTTGAGGTAGTCCGTGTTGTAGATCGGCGGGTTGGCCTCGAGCGCGACCACGGTGCCGTGCTCGGTGGCAAACTCGCCGAGCTCGAGGAAGAAGCCGCGCGCGACCGAGGCGTCGCGGCCGTCGAGGCGCCGGTTGCGCGGGCAGCCGAAGACGAGGTTGCCGCAGCCGACCGCCTCGGCGAAAAGGATCGCCTCGCGCGTGTAGGAGAGCAGCGCCTCGCGCCCCTCGGGGGCGCCGAAGACCTCCTCGGTGCGCCCGAACCAGATGGACTGCATCGAGGCGACGGCGAGGCCGTGGCGCGCGCGCAGGCCCTCGGCCCACGCGGCGGCCTCGTCGATGCGCTCGTAGGGCGTGGGCCCGAAAAGACGGCTCGGGGCGATCTCGAGCCCCGAGAAGCCCAGCTTTGCGAGGAGCTCGTACATCCGCTCGTCCTCGGCGGCCTCCCAGGCGATGTTCGACGCGGCGAGCCTCATCGCGCGCCTCCCCTCAGGAAGTCGGCGATCTCGGCAAGCACGGTCTGCCGGTCGTAGAGGTAGCCGTCCGAGCCGCCGAGGGCCTCGGCGTGGACGGTGCGCATGTCGTAGTCGAAGGGGCGCGCGGCGACCTCGTTGACAAACTCCCCGCGGTAGACGTGGGCGTAGACCTCCGCGGCGCTCACGGGCTCCGAGGTCACGTTGAGCAGCTCGATGCCCTCGTCGAGCGCGCGCTCGATGAGGTCCCAGAGGTGCGCCAGGTTGAAGAACTGGAAGCGGGAGCGGCTGTCCGTGAAGCTCTTGGAGTCAAAGCCCGCGCGCGCGAAGGCCTCGGCGAGCGCACCGTCCTTCTTTGCCCCGGGGACCAGCTGCCAGAAGCCGTACTCGTTTTGGGCGTAGCCGCGCTCGATGAGGGGCTCGGCGGCGCCGAGGCGGGCGTGGAGCTCGTCGGAGAGCATCCCCGGGACGGGGTGGGTGAGGTCGTAGAGGAAGTTCTTCTTGAGGTTTTTGCCAAAGAGCGCGGGGAGCCTCACGATGAGGTGGCGCGGGCAGCTGCGGGCCACCCAGCCCTCCATCTCGAGGCGGTTGGCACCGTAGGGGGCGAGCTCGGAGGCGTCGATGGGCGTGGTCTCGTCGACGCCGCGCGGGTCGGGGTAGACGTCAACCGTGGAGATGAAGACCGTGCACGCGCAGCCGATGCGCTCGATGTTGCGCTCGGCTTGCTCGATCATGTCGTGGTCGAGGTCGGGGCGTCGGTTGGCGAGGAACTTCTCGGCGCGCAGGCCGGAGTAGACGAGCACGTCGCCCCCCTGGCCGTAGGCCTCCTCGATGTTCTTGGAGTTGTAGAGGCCGTCGAAGTCCGTCTGGGCCGCGAGGTTGGAGCCCACGAAGCCGGTGTGCCCCACGAGCAGCTTTCTCATCTCGTCTTGCCTCCCGTCACCTTGTGGATGTCGCTGACGACGTAGTCGCTCTTGCGCACGAGCTGGCCGAGGATGAGCGAGAGGTACTTGACTACGAGCACCATCAGCGTGAAGAGCCCGGCGAAGCAGAAGGAGACCAGGACGATGGTGGTGGTCCACCCCTCCACCGGGCGGCCCATCACAAACACCGCGATCGCGTAGACGAGCGCGAGCGCCGTCACGCCGATCATGATGAGCGAGAGGGTCTTGGCGGCCTGGTAGCCGATGCTGGTGTAGAACAGCAGCGAGTCGATGGCGCGCTCGCGGCGCTCCCGCGTGAACCCGGCGCCCTCGCCGGAGAGCTCGACGGGATAGGTCAGCGAGCTGCGCGCGAGGCCGCACGAGGCGTAGGCGGCCTTGACGAGGGGCGTGGAGACGTTGACCGCGCCCACGCGGTTGATGGCGCGGCGCGTGACGAGCGTGAAGAGCTCGGTCTCGAGCGCGCCGGGCAGCGTGGAGAAGCGGTTGAAGACGTCGTAGAAGAGCTTGGAGGAGACGGTGCCGCCGCGCTCGGGGACGGCGGCGACGATGTCGTAGCCCTCCGTCGAGCGGCCGAAGACCTCGGCGAGCATCTCGGTCGTAAGCGGCACGGCGGGGCGCTCGAAGGTGAAGACGAAGTCGCCGATCGCGGTGTCGATGCCGGCGCGCATCGCCCGCTCGACGCCGTGGAAGACGCCGAGGGAGACCACGCTGAACACGGTCTCGCCAAAGCCGGCGGCGACGTCGCGCACGACGGCCATGCTGTCGTCTGCGGAGGCGTCGTCGACGCACACGATCTCATAGTGCTCGAAGAGCTCGTCGAGGCCGCCGGCGAGCGCCGGGAGAAACCCCTTGAGACTCGCGGCGCAGTCGTGCACGTAGACGACGGCGGAGACGAACTGCTTTCTCTTCTCGTTGTCAGCCATGCTTAGCCAAGAACCTCCTCAAGGTCATAGACCGTGTTGATCTTGCCGGAAAGAACGCTCACGTACCGCGGCTCCTCGGAGTGGACCCGCACCACCGTGGGCCTCGAGTCGTCGACCTCGGAGGCCTGCAGGATGGGCTTCATGGAGAACAGCGACGAGCGGTACGCGAAGCCGAGCTCGTCTCTCATGTACTTGCGTGCGAGCGAGGACATGTAGGGCCAGGAGCTCTCCGGGCGCGCGGGGCAGTCGTCGCAGTTGCCGAGCTGCTCGGGGCAGCAGTGGCCCTGCGAGGCCCCCTGGCAGCGAAAGCGCGGCAGGTCCTCGAAGGACGTGTCGTGCGGGGTGAAGGTCACCGAGGTGAGCGAGTGGCACCCCGTCTTGCCGAAGGGCATGATCGAGAAGAACGGCCCGTCCATCACGGTGAGGCCGACGTCGCGCAGCGGCGCGGCGACGTCGCAGAGGATAATCTCGCAGAGCTCGTACTTGATGTTGAACGCCGGGAAGCCGAAGCGCGCGTTGACCTGGTTGACCGAGGCGTAGGTGGCGTTGAGCACGAAGGGCGTGCGCACGGTGACGCCCTCCATGGGGATGACCCACTCCCCCGCGTCCTTCTCGACCGGGCCGGCCGGGCGGGCGCCGTAGACGATCTTCGCCTCGGGGCAGCGCGAGAGCTCCTCGAGCAGGCGCGCCTTGAGGATCTGGGCGTCGTAGGTGTACTCCTTGGTGAGGAAGGCGCCGTCGACGAGCCCCTCCTTGAAGTAGCGCGCGGCAGGGACCTCCTCGCAGGGGATGCCGGCGCTCTCGCAAAACCTCACGAACTGCTCCGCGTTGGTCCAGGAGCACGCGGCCGAGGTGGCGTAGACCTGGTCGAAGTCCTGGTGCACGCAGAAGCCGTAGTCCTCCATGAAGCGGTTGAAGTAGTGGGCCGACTTCTGGGCCGTGGTGATGGAGCGCGGGTAGTGATAGCCCATGTGAACGCGCGCCTGGTTGATGTAGGTCGCGCGGCGGAAGGGGGCGTCGTCGTGCTCGAAGACGATGACGTCGCGCCCGGAGCGGGCGACGTGGAGGGCGGAGTAGAGCCCGTAGAGGCCCGCCCCGAAGATTGCCATCGACCAACGCTGTTGTGACGTCATTGAAGCGATTTCCTTAGAACGCAGGACCGAAGGGGTTTCGGGCGCGCAGGCGCCCGCGGGGGGGCGCTACTCGTACTCGGTGGTGTACTCGAAGTCGGGGTAGACGCCCTCGACGACGACGTCGCTCACGTCGAGCGTGGGCGAGGCGGCCGCCATCGTCGTGAGCTCGACGGTCCCGACGCCGTCTTTGATGGTCACGGGCACGTACTGGGTCGAGTCGGCCGGGACGTACCACGCGTTGTGCAGGTCGACGCCACGGCCGGCCTCGACCTCGAGCTCCGTGAGCGGGTTGACGTAGACGACCGGGCTCAGCCCGCCGACGGCGAAGCCCGAGCCGGCGTTGACGGTGAGGCGCACGTCGGCGACGGCCTGCAGCGTCGGGTCGGAGGTGGTGAGCGTGACCTGCGTCACGCTCTCGTTGAGCTTGGTCACGGTGACGTCGACCTCGACGTCGAGGGCGTTGCCGCCGTCCGAGCGCGTCCAGATCGTGTGGGTGTTGCCCGTCTGGGAGGCGGTCACGCTCGGCTCCCAGTCGCGGTACAGCAGGCGGTAGAACCACCAGCCGGAGTTTCTGACCCACGCGCTCCACGCGCTGAGGGTGGGCGACGGGGTCACCACGTAGTCGGGGTCGGACTCCTCGAACGAGGAGAGGTATTGGGCGCGCTGCTCGTCTCCCAGCACGTGGATGATGTAGTCGGTCCCGGAGGGCTGGAACTGGTCGGTCTGCACCTCGAGGGCGCCGGCGTAGGTGCTCCAGACCGTGCCGTCGCCGACCACCTCGGCCTCCTTGGCCACCGAGACGCCGCAGGCGTCGGTGAGCCACGCGTCGAGCTTCTCGTAGTAGGTGTACTCCGCCGGGTGGCCGGCCTTGAGCGTGGCGACGCGGCTCATGCCGTAGAAGCCGGTGAACACGCCCATGGCGAGGACCCCGACAAACGACGCCGCGAGGGGCTGCACGCGCCGCAGGCCGCCCTCGGGGACGGCGTCGAGCGCGAGGCGCGCGAGCGTGAAGGTGCCGAGCATGAAGGTGGAGAGGTAGATGCCCTCGTAGAGGCCATCGGTGTTGCGGTTGCCGATGGTGTAGGCGTAGTTCCAGAGGATGCAGCTCGCCGCGATGGTCGTGGCCGTGAGCAGAAGCGACCCCTCGAGGGTGCGCGGGGCGCCCTTGCGCCGCGCGCGCAGGCACAGGAGCACGAAGACCGCGATGAGCAGGATGGTCACCGGGGCCAGGCGGGCGTCGAAGATCGAGACGAGCTTGCCGTCGCGCGGGTCGTAGAACCAGCCCTGGTACGAGGCGACCCCCATCGTGTAGCTGAACCACTCGAGCGGGTGGCCGAGAGACACCACGAAGACGCTGACGAGAAACGCCGCGACCGAGATCGCGACGTACCTCAGCGCCGCCAGGACGACGTCGACCAGCCCCTTGGAGTAGCAGGCGA
Organism: Thermophilibacter sp. ET337; assembly: GCF_024733715.1. Lineage (NCBI taxonomy): Bacteria > Bacillati > Actinomycetota > Coriobacteriia > Coriobacteriales > Atopobiaceae > Thermophilibacter > Thermophilibacter sp. ET337. Next base: position 177,408 of record NZ_JANRHO010000002.1, read on the forward strand.
TGTAGAGGACCGCGTAGTGCAGCGAGAGAACGCCGTAGAACACGACGCCCATGTCGTTGCTCCACGGGATGAGGGCTCCCGCCAGGATGGGCGTGACCACGCCGAAGACGCGCGCCTCGGAGCGCGTGGCCCCGACGCCGCGCCGGACGTGGAGAAGCGCCTGGATGATCAGGATGCCCAGGACCATGCCGCCCGCGCGGATCATGCGGTTGGAGTTGCCGGCGGTGGTGCCGAGCATCACGAAGTAGTCGTCCGGCGACCAGGTCCTCACGTACATGGTGAAGCAGACCATGAGCGCGGTGGGGAGGCGCGCGTGCCTGAAGCCGCCGAAGACGGCGACGGCGCACGCGAACACGAAGAGCTCGAAGAACAGGAAGGTGAGGAAGTTGGTCGCGAACATGCTGTTGGCGAACGTGTTGCCCACGAGCGCCAGGACGCCGGAGACGGTGTAGAGCTCACCGGCGCCGAGGTAGACGCTGAAGTCCTTGTAGGGGACCTGTCCCGCGAGCAGGCGCCTCGGCGGGTTGTACGCCTGCCAGTCGCCGTTGATCGCGAAGAAGTCGTTGAAGAAGCTCGCATCGAAGCCCGCGCCGACCGCGAGGCATATCAGGAGGATGACGAAGACGACCCAGCCGATGACGTCGGCCGCGCGCGCCCAGGTGGGAAGCGGCGCGGCCTCGCGCTCGGGCGAGGCGTCCGCGACTGCCTGGAGATGACGTGCCACTGGAAACCTCCCTTGTCTCACGTCACATAACTCCGAAGCATCTTAGCACAGCGGCTCGGGCCGTCAGTCCCCCGCGAGGACGGCGGCGTCCACAATGCTTACGGGGGCGCTCGCCTCGACGGAGAGCGCAGGCGAGGCGCTCTCCCACCACTGGTAGTAGGCGGACACCCGCACGAGGTAGCGGTGCTCGCCCACGCCCACGCCAAAGCTCACGGCTCGCTCCTGCGCGCCCGCGCCGATCGTGAGCGTCATCGTGGCGTCCGAGGACGCGTCCACCGTGAGCGCCAGGTAGGCCGGGCGCGCGCCGACGCCCTCGGGGAGCCCGAGCCCGAGAGACTCGCCCGCGCCCAGGGCGCGCGGGAGCTCGACGCCCGCCTCGGCCTCGACCGGCTGGTCCCAGGCGCCCCTCTCGTCGAGCTCCGCCCAGACGAGCGGGACGAGCCCGAGCCCGGGGCCGGGCAGCGGGTCGTAGCCCTCGACGGCCGCCCAGGAGCCCTCGGGCAGCGCCTCGGAGAGGGCCTCGAGCAGCCGGTCGCGCTCGCCGGCGCGGCACCACACGTCGTAGCTCGCCCCGTCGATGCGCGCGAGCGGCTCGTAGCCCTCGTAGACGAGCTCGAAGAGGCGGTAGTACTTGAGGCAGGTGTCGAGGCCGTCGATGGCCGTGCCCGCCGAGCTCGGCATGAGGACGAGGGCGGGGTCGGCCTCCTCGATCTGCGCCAGGGCGCGCAGCTGGCCGGAGTCGCCGCTGATCATGGCCGGGGCCTGGTTGACGTAGAGCGGGCTCTCGCGCCCCGTCACGGCATAGAGGTAGCCCGAGCCGGAGAGGTCGAGGAAGGTCTCACCCTCCGCGAGCGTCGCGTCGAGCAGCCCCACGAGGGTCTCGTCGACCCTCGAGGAGCCCGTGACGCGCGAGCCGGGCTCGGGGTCGGTCTTGTAGGCGTCCGTCGAGGCCCACTGCTCGAGGGCGAGCGAGGCGGCGCTCTCGAAGCGCGTCGCGTAGTCCACGCCCTCGGAGACGGGCAGCAGGAAGAGCAGCGTCACGACCCCGCTCGCCGCGACGAAGCGGCCGAAGGACCTCACGCCATCCTCCCCCGAGGCGAGGCCCCGGTGCAACACGAGCGAGAGCGCCGCGAGCCCCGAGGTCGAGAGCAGCACGGCGACGTTTCCCTCCGCGAGGTTGTGCCGCACGACGCCACGGCTCAGGTTGGCAAGGTAGAAGACTGCGAAGAACGCGAACGCGACCCACGTGGCCGCGACCATGCCGCCGCCCCGGAAGGCCTCGCGGGAGCGCCGCGAGACGACGTGCGCGACGAGGGCGAGAAGGACCGCGGCGGGAACGACGAGGTAGTAGACGCCAAAGGCGACCGAGGAGACGTCCGCGACCGGCCAGGTGGCCCAGTTGGCGTTCGAGGCGGCGGTGGAGACGAACTCGGCGAGGCGGCCCACGGGGTCGATCCCCTTCAGGGCGCAGACCGCCACCCACAGCAGGAGGAAGCCCGCCGCGACGGCGACGCCCGTTGCCGCTGCCCTCCCCCACCTCACGCGCGAGCGGTCCTGGGCCCAGACGAGGGCGAGGGTCACCGCCGTGGCCACGATGCCCGCGAGGCCGGAGTCGAGCCCCAGAAGGCACAGCAGCGCCACCGAGAGCCACAGCAGCGCGTAGCGCGGCGCCGACGGCCTCCCCACCGCCGCCCAGAGGGCGAGCAGCGCCACCACGGCATAGGCGAGCGAGGGCAGCAGGTAGCGAGAGCCCGCCGTCAGCAGCAGCGCGGGCGAGGCGACCGTCCAGAGCGCAGCGGCGCGGGCGGGCAGCACGCGCGAAAGCGCCAGGTAGAGCACGAGCGTCAGCGGGACGTTGACGAGCAGCTGGTAGACGAGGTACCCCCACGGCTCGTAGGGGTTGAGCAGGTAGTAGAGGATGCCCGTGAGCTCGCGCATGAGCATGTGCGCGTCGAAGCTCTCGACGAGCGGCACCTCGCCGCGACGGAAGAGCGCGTCCAGGGCGACCCCGTGGTTGGAGCTCTCGAAGTACTCCGTGCCGTACTCGACGGTGACGGGGGGCTGCCATGCCGAGAGCACCACCGAGACGACGAGCAGGGCCGCCGCCCGGCGCCGCCAGATGCCGGCGTCCGGCGCGTGCCGGTCCCCCCTCGCGTCGCGGGCGAGAATGACGAGGCCGGCCGCGCCGCAGCAGGCGGTCAGCAGGGCGTAGACGGCGAAGGGCCGCCCGGCGGCGATGACGCCGCGGGCGACGAGGACGTTTTTCAGCTCGAGCAGGACGGGGTTGGCGGCGCAGGACGCGAGGAGCAGCACGCCCGCGCGGGCGAGCGCCGCCGAGAAGCGGTCCGCGTCGCGGCGATACGGCCCCAAAAAGAGCGCGACGCAGCCGCCGACGAGGGCGACGGCGAGCGCGACGCTCGCGCAGAGGGCCCCCGTGAGCGCGCCCTGCGCGAGGGAGACGGAGGTGAGCAGGAAGACGCCCAGCGGGAAGAGGGCGAGAAGCGCGCCCGACGTCAGCTCGTAGGAGGGCGCGCCGAGGCGCCGGGAGAGCGCCGCGAGGACGAGGTGGAGGGTGCAGCCGAGGTAGCACAGGGCGAGCGGGGCGAGCTCGGCGCCCGTGACGAGCGCCCACCCGCCGAGAAACGCGCAGACCAGGCCGTACTCGAGGGAGGCGCGCTCGAAGCGCGCCGCGTCGCCGCCCTCGGCAAAAGGGCCCGCCCCGGCCCAGCGCGAGAGGAGCGCGGAGGCGCAAAGCGCCGCGACGAGCGCGACGAGCAGCAGCGCGAGCAGGCCGTAGTAGCCCCCGACGACGCCCGAGACGTCGACCCCGGAGGAGACCGCCTGCCCCATGGCGCGGTCCGAGAAGGACGAGAGCGCGACCGGCTGGGCGAGCGCGAGGCCGCCCGCCCGGGAAAGGCACGCGACGACGAGCGCCGTGCAGGCCGCCCAGAGCGCCGAGGCGCGGCCCAAGGGGCTTCTCGCTCCCCCGCTTCTCTCAAGGTGTCTCATCGTCGCCCCCTGACCCTCGCGCGGCCTCAGCCCTGCCTGCCGGCCTCGTAGGCCTCCCGCATGGCACGGGCGACCTCCCGGAGCCGCCCGACCGACGCTGCGTCGAGCTCGAGCTCGCGGACGACGGGGGCCCCGTCCGGACCAAAGGAGACCGGCAGCGCCAGGGTCATGTCGTCGATGCCGTAGGCGCCCCGAGCCGCCACGGAGAGCGGCAGGACCCTCCCGTCGCGGCGCTCGCGCGCCTCGAGGACGGTCGCGACCGCGAGCGCGATGCCGTAGCTCGTGCTGCCCTTGCCCTTCATGATCTCGTAGGCCTCGTCGACGGTGGCGCGGACGAGCCCGGGGCGCTCCCCCTCGGGGACCTCGGCGCCGTCCGCGAGCGTGCGGCTCCAGTCCACCGTGAGGCCCTCGCCGTGCTCCCCGAGGGCGAGCGCGCACGCCTCGGCGGCGCCGAGCCGCGCGCGCATGAGGTCCTCGAGGCGCAGCGAGTCGAGCAGGGTGCCGGTGCCCGCGACGCGCTCGCAGGAAACTCCCAGCTCGTCGACGACCAGGTGGGCGAGCAGGTCGACGGGGTTGCTCACGATGAGGTAGAGCCCCGAGAAGCCCGCGGCCTCGGCGGCGGACACCGTGTCGCGCACGATCTGGGCGTTCTTGACGAGCATGTCGTTTCTCGATTGGCCCAGGCGGGCCGGCGCGGACGCGCAGACGACGAGCGCCTCGGCGCCCGCGCACTCCTCGAGCGAGCCGGCGCGCACCACGGCGCGCGCCCCCATCCTGGGAAGCGCGCACATGAGGTCGCGGGCCTCGGCGTCGGCCCGGGCGGCGCGGCGGTCGAAGAGGACGACCTCGTCGGCCAGGCCCCTCAGGGCGATCGTGTGCGCAGCCGCCGACCCCACGTTCCCGGCGCCCACGATGAGAACCCGCTTCATGGCAACCTCCTAGCCAAACACCTTGCTCCCCGCCTTGCGCCGCACGTAGCGAGCGGGGTTTCCCATGGCGAGGACGCGCGAGGGGACGCGCTTCTCCATCACGACGGCGCCCATCGCGCACACGACGTCGTCCCCCATCCGGCACTCCTCGCGCACGGATGCCCGCACGCCCAGGTAGCACCGCTGCCCCAGGCTCGCGTTGCCGGCGATGTGCGAGAACGCTGAGATCTGGGTGTGGCGGCCCACGTGGACATCGTGGCCGACGATGACGTCCGCCTGGACGAAGACGTTGTCCTCGAGGACGGCCTCGGCCGAGACGATGCTCTGCATCTTGACGAAGACGCCGGCGCCCAGCCGGGCGCTCGGTGAGACGTGCGCGGTGGGGTGGACGATGGTGGCGAGCCCGTAGCCCGCCTCGGTGACGCGCTCGTAGAGCAGCTCGCGCGAGGTGGGCTCGCCCACCGCGACGACGAACTCGACCCGCTCGGGGGAAAGCTCGGACGCAAGCTGCGAGAAGGGCATCACGCGCGAGCCGTAGAGCTCGCGGGCGTCCGTCACGTCGTCGACGAAGACGACCTCCTCCCAGCGCTCGCCCGCCGCGTCGACGTCGCGGACGATCTCGTGGACCTCGCGACCCGTGCCGCCCGTGCCGTAGATGGCCAAGATCATGCCTCTGCCCCACTCTCTCCCGCGAGCGCCGCCACGAGCGGCTTGCGGTCGATCTTCCCGTTGTAGGTGCGCGGAATCGCCTCGACCGTGCGCACCGTTGCGGGGATCTTGAACGGCTCGAGGCGCTCGCGCATGAAGGCGGCGAGGGCTTCCTCGTCCTTCTCGGCCCCCCAGACGACAAAGAGCGCGAGGCTGTCGCCTGTGATGGGGTCGGAGCCCTTCACGCAGGCGCAGTCGGCGACGAGCGGGCAGGCGCCGATGGCCTCCTCGACCTCGACCGGGGAGACGTTGTGGCCCCCGATGATGGCGACGTCGTCGATCCGCCCGCGCACGTAGAGCTCGCCATCGCGCAGATAGCCCAGGTCGTTGGTGAAGACGCGGCCGTCGCGCAGCGTGGCGGCCGTCGCCTCCTCGTCGCCCCAGTAGCCGCTCATCACGGCCGACCCGCCGATGACGATGCGACCCGCGCCCTCGGGGAGCGGCTCGCCGGTCCCGGGGTCGACGATCTCGATTTTCGCCGTGGCGCAGGGGGCGCCCACGCAGGCGCCGTCGTCGGCGCGGTGGCTGTACTCGAGCATGCAGCACGCCGTGGACTCGGTGCAGCCGTAGGAGTTGTACAGGCGCGCGCTCGGCAGGACAGTGCGCAGCCACTGGCGCGTGGAGGCGGGCAGCGGGGCCGAGCTCGACTCGACGAAGCGGATCTGTCCGTCGAAGGTCCCGAGGTAGTCCTTGGTCGTCCGCTGGATGTAGGCGAGCGCCGAGGGCACGAGGCTGAGCGACGTCACCCCATTGCCCGCGAGGGCGCCGAAGACGCGCTTGAGCGAGGCCACGCCGTTCAGCAGCACGACGGTGGCCCCCATGACGAGCCCCGTCTGGAGGCGGCGCAGCGCGAAGACGTGGTTCAGGGGCATGGGCACGAGCGAGACGTTGTCGTCCTCGATGCCCGTCGCCTCGACGATGTTCTCGATCACGGACATGACCGCCCCGTGCGAGAGCTCGACGACCTTCGAGCGCCCGGTCGTCCCCGTCGTGAGCAGCAGCTCGGCAAGCTCAGACGCCTCGGGCGGCAGGCCCTCCCAGCGAGCGTCCGGCGCAGCGGGCGCCTCGTCCTCGGGAAGCCACGTCGCGACGCCGGGAACCGGCGACGGGCAGACCGCCGCGACCGCGCCGACGCGCTCGCCGAGCTCGGCGACGGAGGCCTCGGGGAGGCCCTCCTCGTAGGGGACGGCCACGGCGCCGAGGCCTGTGGTACCTAGATAGGCGGCCACGTAGGCGAGGCTGTGGCGGGCATGGAGCAGCACGCGGTCCCCGCGCCCCACCCCCTTGGAGGCAAGAAGCGCCGAGAAGGACGTCGCGGCGGCCCAGAGGCGCCCGTAGGAGACCTCCTCGCCCCCCACGACGAGCGCCGTGGCGCCGGGACGCTCCTCGGCGCGGCGGGCGACGCAGGCGGCGACGGAGGTGCCGGGCAGCACCCTAGCCATCGAGCTCGACGCCCTTGGCCTCGAGCACCTCGCGGATGGCGCCGACCGAGTCCATCTCGATGGACTCCATGATGTCGAACTCGGTGGCATAGGCGCTCTCGAGGGCGGAGATGAGCGCGACCTGCCTCATCGAGGTCCACTCGTCGCAGTCGTCGATGGAAAGGGAGTCGCTCACCCGCTCGACGGGAATGGCGAGGGTGTCCGCGACCAGCTTCTCAAGCTTCATTGATGCTCTCCTCATAGATACGACGATGCCACGGCGGGGATACGCCCCGCCGTGGCAATCTTACCGCATCGTCGCGGGCGTCCGCCCGCACGGCCTAGTAGACGACGACCTTGGTGCCCGGGAGGGCGTTGTCGTAGATCCACTTGGCGTTCTTCTCGAGCAGGCGGATGCAGCCGTGGGAGATGTTGACGCCCAGCTGGCTCGAGTCGCTGTAGCCGCCCTCGATGCCCACGGTCGAGTGGAAGCCCAGGTTGAGGAAGAAGCCGGTGAAGTACTTCACGTCGTTCTTCACCCAGTAGGTGGTGCGGTACCCGCCCGGGACGTAGCCGCCCGGCATCCAGTTGTAGTCTGCGCCTCCGCCGCCGATGGTGTAGGTGCCGCGCGGGGTGCCCTCGCCGTCGTGGTAGTACAGCCTGCCGGTCCCGCAGCCCCAGTCATAGAGCGGAGTCCAGTTGCCGTAGCAGCCCTTGGACTGGATGTAGCCTCCCTGGAAGACCACCGTGCGGTGGTTCGTGACGTCGACGGCGATGAGGTACTGGGTCCAGCTGTAGAGGCCCTTGATGCGCTCCCAGGCGCTCCAGCCGGCGCTGGTGAGGAAGGTGTAGGAGAGCTTGCCGTCGTTGTCGGCGTAGAAGGTCTGGCCGCCCGGGGCGGTGTAGGTGCCACGCACGACGTAGCCGGTGTCCTCGCGGCCGTAGTACTGGTTGGCGCCGACCTTGAACAGGCCCAGCCGCGCGCCCATCACGCCTCCGCCGAGGTCCCAGAGGTAGTAGCGCTCGGGCGCGCCGTCGAAGCGGTCGGTGACGACCCAGCCCTCGACGTCGCTCCAGAGCAGGCGGCCGTCGTTGTCGGCGACGATCATGCCGCGGCCGTAGGCGCTGCGGCCGATGGCGAGATAGCCCTCGTCCTCATAGCCAAAGTAGTGCTCGCCGTCCACGACGAACACGCCTGTCTTGGCGAAGAGGTGGCCGTCCACGCGCACGAAGTAGTAGCGCCTGAGCTGGCCGTCAAAGCGGTCGGTGACGTACATCCCCTCCGGGAAGTCGACGTAGGACTCCGCGAGCACGCCGTCGTTGTCGGCGATCAGGACGCCGTTTTTGGTGCCCATCTTGCCGCGGGCCACGTAGCCGAGCTCGGGGTTGCCGTAGAACCACAGCTCGCCGGCGCCGCCGGTCAGAAGGTCGGCCTGGAAGAAGCCCGTCTGGATGAAGGAGCAGCCGGTGAGCTCGTCACGGGCGAAGAAGTAGCGCTGCAGGCCGTGGCCGTAGGCGTCGGTGACGAGCCAGCCCTCGCGGTCCTCGAGCAGGCCGTCGTTGTTCGCGACGTAGATGCGGTCCCCGTAGCTCACGAACCCGCGGGCGACGTAGCCCTCGGGGGTCGTGAAGTGGGCCCAGCCGTCCGCCGAGGGCCCGACCACGGCGGCGTGCGCCTCGGCGTCGACCCAGTAGCGCTGCAGGCCGTCGCCGTAGGCGTCCGAGACGACCCAGCCGGCCTCGGCGAGGCGGCCGTCGTTGTCGGCGAGGTAGACGAGCTGGCGGTCCCCCTCGGTCGCGGCGACCTTGCCGCGGGCGACGTAGCCCTTCTCGGTGGTGTAGTGGTCCCAGCCGTCCGAGGAGTAGCCGACAACGGCAGCGTGGGCCTCCTCGTCGACCCAGTAGCGCTGCAGGCCGTCGCCGTAGGCGTCCGAAACGACCCAGCCGGTGCCGGCGAGGCGGCCGTCGTTGTCGGCGAGGTAGACGTAGACGTTGCCGTCCGCGCCGACCACGGTGTGCTTGCCGCGGACCACGTAGCCGTCGGCCGTGGCGTAGGACCAGTAGGTGACGCCGTTCTCGATGATGGTCAGGAGCTTGGAGAAGGCGAGCGCGCCGGTGTCCGCCTCGATCCAGTAGCGCTGCAGCTCACCCGAGACGTTGTCGAGGTTCTTGTCGGTGACGACCCAGCCGCCCTGCGAGAGGTTGCCGGCCGCGTCGTACCAGCGGTAGGCGCCGCTCTCGTCCTTGACCCAGGAGTTGGCCTGGGAGGCCTCGACCGCGACGGAGTCGTCCCGCTCGTCCTCCGAGGCGGCGGGCTCGATCGGCCCCTCCTCGGCGCCCTGCTCGGCGTCGGCGTCCTGCTCGGCGCCGGCGGCATCCTCGGTCTCGGCGTCCTCGGTCACGTCGGCGTCCGCCGTCTCGCCCGCGGCCTGCTCGCCGCCCGGGACCTGCGCCTCGCCCTCCTCCGCCATCGGGATGTCGGCCGCGGCATCTCCGTCCGCGGGCTCGTCGACGACGGGGTCCGCGGGCGCCTCCGGCACCGCGGACGTCTCGGGCGTCTCGGGAGCGCCCTCATCTGCCGTCGGGGCCTGCCCGCCGCTCGCGGGCTTGCCCGCGCCCTCGTCGTAGGCGCCGATGACGATGGCGTCGTCCGCCGGCTGGGCGGGCTGGCCGGGGTCGTCGGCGAGCAGCTGCGCCTCGTCGTCCGACTGCCCGGCGGGCAGGGCGCCCGCCTGATCGGCCGTCTGCTCGACGGGCGCCGGGGCCTCGGCCCCGATGCCCTCCACAGCGGCGGGCAGCTCGTCGGCCGCGGCCGTCACCGGGGCCACGGCGAGCGTCGCCGTGAGCCCAAGAGTCGCGACCAGCCCCGCGACGACCGCGGGACGGCAGCTTCTCAGATGATTCACGTTCTTCTCCTCCTCAAAACCTGGTTGCAGGCGGCCTAGAAGTAGGTGCCGTCGCTGTACTCGAACTCGATGACCGTGGTGCCGAGGGGCACGACGTCGTGCACCCACTTGGCGTTCTCATAGAGCAGGCCGCAGCACCCGGTCATGGTGTTGCCGGTGTAGGCATAGGCGGACGAGTGGAACGAGGCGCAGTTCTCCCAGCCCTTGCCCGGGATGTAGCGGGAGTGACCGGTGACGTTGGACTTCTCGTAGTACTCGATGAAGCACGACGCCCAGTCGTTGTAGCCGCGCCCGAAGTAGCTGTCGTCCCAGGCGCAGATCTGGTGGTCGGAGATCTTGTAGACGCCGCCCCAGCCGTAGATGTGCTTGTTCGCGGCGCTGTAGGTGTTCTTCGCGCCGTGGCAGTTCCACAGCTTGGTCGCCTGCCAGGTGCCGCTCGCCGTGCGCTCGAACACGATCACGCGGCAGAGCTCGTTGTCAAAGCTGATGAAGTAGTCGGTGTCGCTGCCGATGCGCGCCGCGGCGGCCGCGAGGGTCGAGATGTAGGAGGCGTCGTCGCCCCAGGTAACCGTGGCGAGCCACGGGTCGCGCGAGCGCGGCGTGTCGTCGGGGGCGACGCTGACCTGGGTCAGGCGCCCCTCGTTGTCGGAGGACCAGTAGGCGCCCTCGAGGTAGAGCGGGCTCGCGGCGGTGGCGCCGCGGACCACATAGCCGTTCTCGGGGCTGGCGTAGAAGCGCGCCTCGACGCCGCCGATCGTGGCGGTGAAGACGCCGGTCCTCGCGTAGAGGTGGCCGTCCACCGCGTTGAAGTTGTAGCGCTGCAGGCCGGCGCCGAGGTCGCCGACGTACCAGCCCTCGCCGTCCACGGCGGCGACGCGGTCCTCGAGCAGGCGGCCGTCGTTGTCGGCGATCAGGGTCCCGTGCTCGGTCTCGAGGCTGCCGCGCAGGACGTAGCCCGCGGCGGAGGTGTAGTGGGCCCAGCCGGCGCTCGAGATGCCCGGCACGCAGGCGTGGGCGACCTCGTCGACCCAGTAGCGCTGCAGGCCGTCGCCGTAGGCGTCCGAGACGACCCAGCCGGCGCTCGCGAGGTTGCCGTCGTTGTCGGAGAGGTAGACGTTGCCCGTGGCGGGGTCGGTCCACTTGCCGCGGACGACGTAGCCCTCCGGGCGCGCGTAGGTCCACGAGGAGGCGCCGGTCTGGATGAGCTCGCCGGTGGCCAGGGAGCCGTCGGCCTTGAGCCAGTAGCGCTGCAGGCCGGTCGAGGCGCTCTCGCCGGGGAGCACGTCGGTCACGAGCCAGCCGCGCACGACCGTGCCGTCCGCGAGGCTGAAGCGCCACGCGCCGTCCTCGCCGCGGACCCAGCCGGAGGCCCCGTTTGCCATCACCGTGATGGGGGCGGGGTCGGACGCGGGCTCGACGGCGAGCGCGGGCGCCGGTGCCAGGGCGAGAAGCGCCGCGACGCCGAGCGCGGCGAGCGGGCGGGAGAGGCGGGGCGAGATGGGCTGGCTTGTCCTCATGGGGCTCCTGTTCGTCGGAGGTGATGTCCACGGGCTAAACGCTCCTATTATGATACCGTCACAGACGTATGTGTCCGCAATCAACCGCCGGCGGAAACAATTCCCCCGACGGCGCTCGATCCCAAGGGGCGTCCCCGCCATGTGGCTTGAGTTTCTCGTCGTCTCGCTCGCGCTCTGCGCGCTGCTGCTCGTCCCCGGCTACCTCGCGCTGCGCGCCCTCGGCATGGGCCGCGTGTGGTCGGTGTGCTGCTCCCCCCTCGTCAGCCTCTCCCTCGTCGCCCTGCTCGGCCAGGCGCTCGACCTCGCGGGCGTCACGTCCTCGGCGCTGACGCTGCTCGTCCCCCTCGTCGCCGTGCCCGGCGCGGCGCTGGCGATCACACGGGCCCGCGGCGCGCGCGAGCTCTCGCTGCCCCGCATCGAGCCGTGGCTGCCCCTCGTCTACGTCGCGCTCGGCGTCGCCCTAGGCTACAACCTCTACGTCTCGAGGCTCGGGACGCCCGACACGCTGTTCCAGGCCTACGACCTCACGCAGCACCTCGACCTCATCCGGTCGATGGCCGACTCGGGCCGCCTCACCTCCCTGGGCACGAGCGCCTACCTCGACCCCGCCGACGCCGCAATCGCCCCGGTCGACCTCAGTGGGTTCTACCCCTCCGGCTGGCACGCCCTGTGCGCCGTCGCCATGATGCTGACCGGCGCGCACGCCACCGTGACGATCAACGCCTCGATGCTCGTCCTGCCGTGCCTCGTCTACCCGCTCGGCATGCTCGCGCTTCTCGCCCTCCTGTTCCCCGAGCGGCGGGCGGTCAGGGTCTGCGGCGCGCTCACGAGCCTCGCCTTCGTGGCGTTTCCCTGGAGCCTCATCATCTTTGGGCCGGTCTACCCCAACCTCGCGGGCTTCTCGCTCATGCCCATCGCGATGGCCCTCTTCGTGCACCTGCTCGGCGAGAAGGGCGGCGTCTCGGAGCGCGTCCGCACGCTCGCGGCACTGCTCGTCTGCTCGGCGGGCCTGGCGCTGTGCCACCCCAACGTCCTGTTCACCTGCGTCGTCTTGCTGAGCCCCTACGCAATCCACCGCATCTGCGACGCCTGCGGCGCGCGCTCGCTGGGCATTGTCGCCAAGCTCGGCGCGTCAGCGGGCTTCGCCGCGCTCGTGGTGGCGGTCTGGGTGGGGTGCTACCACCTCCCCTTCATGCAGGGCACGGTCACCCACATCTGGGAGCCCTTCGCCTGGGCGTGGCAGGAGATCGTCAACATACTCACGCTCTCCTACACCTTTGGCTTCCACGCCGAGATGGCCATCCAGCCCGTGCTCGCCCTGCTCGTGATCTTTGGCCTCGTCTGCGCGGCGCTCACCCCCGGGCACCGCTGGCTCGTGGCCTCCTACCTCATCGCCTGCTACATCCTGCTCATCGCCGCCACCCACGAGGACGAGTACAAGCAGCTGCTCGCGGGCTTCTGGTACACCGACCCGATGCGGCTCGCCGCCAACTGCGCGATCGCCGCCGTCCCGCTCGCCTCGCTCGGCATGGCCTGGGTCTACGACGTGTGCCTGCGGGTCGTGGGCGCCTACAACGCGCCGCGCTGCCGCGCGGTCAACGCCCCGCTCGTGGCCTGCGCGATCGCCGCCCTCTTCCTCGTGGTCAACTTCATGCCCGAGTTCAACGTCGCCGGCACCCACCGCGACTACACCGAGGAGGAGCTCGAGGAGAACGAGGGCATCGAGCGGCGCGACTGGCGAAAGACGACCCACACCACCTTCGGCGACTACCGCATCCTCGCCGGGCAGGTCTTCTCGTACGGCGCCCCCCTCGACCAGGGCGAGCACGCGTTCGCCGGACAGGTCGCCGAGCTCGTCGAGGACGGCGCCCTGATCGTCAACGACCCCATGGACGGGAGCTTTCTCACCTACGGGACCAACGGGCTCAGGGTCTACTACCGCAACTTCGTGGGCCTGAACAACGGCACCGAGACGCTCGAGAGCAAGATCATCCGCCTGCGCCTCGACGAGTACGCCACCGATGAGCGCGTCCGCGAGGCCGTGGATGCCGTCGACGCGCGCTACGTGCTCGTGCTGCGCGTCGACGAGGAGGAGCTCGGCTTCGTGGACCTGCGCGGGGACTACAACCCCTACGACTACGCCGGCATCTCCTCGATCACGGAGGACACCGAGGGCTTCGAGCTCGTGGCCCGGATGGACGGCAACCTCTCCCTCTACCGCATCCTGCGCTGAGGCGCCGCGCGCCCGGTCGCGGCGCGGGCGTGCTAGACTGCTACGAGAAGTTACGCGCACGATCGCAGGAGCCGCTGCATGAGGGTGCTCGCCATAGTACCGGCCTTCAACGAGGAGGAGTGCCTCGCCGACACGATACGCTCGCTCACGGCGGCGTGCCCGCAGGTCGACTACCTCGTCGTCAACGACGGCTCGCGCGACGGCACGGCCCGCGTCATGCGCGACGAGGCGATCGACGGCGTCAACCTGCCCGTCAACACGGGGCTCACGTCGGCCTTCCGCACCGGCATGAAGTACGCCCTGCGCCACGGCTACGACGCCGTCGTGCAGTACGACGCCGACGGCCAGCACCTCCCCGACTACATCCCCGAGATGGCGCGCGTGCTCGAGGAGCGCGGCGCCGACATCGTCATCGCCTCGCGCTTCCTCGACGGCACGGTGCGGCCCAGCGGCGCGCGCGGGGTCGGCTCACGCCTGATCACGCTGCTCATCAAGCTCACCACCGGCGCCACCATCACCGACCCCACGAGCGGGATGCGCATGTACAGCCGGCGCATGATCGAGCTCTTTGCCACCGGCTTCGACTGCGCCCCCGAGCCGGACATGGTGGCCTACGTCGCGCGGCGCTTTGGCCCCGTCGTCGAGATCCAGGCGCGCATGCGCGAGCGCCAGGGCGGCGAGAGCTACCTCAAGCTCGGCAACGTCATCATGTACATGAGCCGCACGTGCCTCTCGATCATCATGTCCCGATTCCTCAGGTAGGTGGAAACGCAGTGCTGCCCTTCTATCTCCGCATCATGCTCGTGCTCGGGGCGCTCGCGGCCCTCGCCGTGGTGGGCCGCAAGGTCAGGCGCCAGAAGATCCTCGTCGAGGACGCGGTGTTCTGGGTCGTGCTGGCGGCGGTGTTCGTGGTGCTCGCGCTCTTCCCCGACATCGCGATCGTCCTCTCCCAGGCGCTCGGCTTCATGAGCCCGAGCAACTTCGTCTACCTCGCGATCATCGTGCTGCTGCTCTGGAAGGTCTTCACCAACTCCGCCGAGATCAGCCGCCTCAAGGCCAAGGTCAACGAGCTCGCCCAGGAGGTCGCGCTCGCGCACGGGGACACCGCCGAGAAGGACGGGCGCTAGCCGCGCGCGGCCCGGCCGCGAGAGGGGCGCTAGCCGCGCGCGGGACCCTAGAGCAGCCCCAGCACAAACGCCAGCCTGAGGGCGAGCTCCTCGGGCACCCCCTGCCTCAGCCTCACGGGCGCGAGCGCCTTGGAGAGCCTGCCGCCGCGCAGGAAGCGCCGCAGAAGGGCGCGCCTGTCGGGCTCCAGCCGGTCGCCGAAGCAGGCCTCGAGCTTCTCGAGCTGCTCGGTCACGCGCGCGAGCCCGTCCCCGGAGAGAAACGTCCGCACCCGGTAGCGCAGCAGCGCCAGACCCGAGGACCCCGTGGGGCTCGCGTTGGAGCCGGTGCGCCGGTACTCGAGGGAGCAGAAGTCGTCGTAGCGGATCTCTCCGAGCGCGCTCGCCACGAGGGCGATCCACCAGTCGTGGCAGTAGACGCCCTCGCGGCCGGCGGCGGCCACGAGGTCCACGAGGCACCTGTTGAGCACCATCGTGTTGCCCGAGGTCACGTTCTCGTAGAGCATCCTCGCAAAGTCCACGCCGGCTCGGTTGAGGTGGGAGCGCCCCTGCGGGACCATCTCGGCATCGCAGAAGACGTACTCAGAGCAGTAGAGCGCGGGGGCGTCCCGCCGGCAGCCGCCGATCACGGAGAGGGCGCGCGAGAGCTTGTCCTCGTGCCACACGTCGTCCTGGTCGGCCAGCGCCACGAAGTCGAACTCCGCCGGCACGAGGGAGAGCAGCTCGAGAAAGGACCCCGTCACGCCGAGGTTCGTTCCCCGGAGCAGGACGATCTGGCCGCGGGCCTCGTAGGGCGCGAGGACGTCGAGCGTGGCGTCGGTGGAGCCGTCATCGCGCACGTAGACCGCCGCGGGCCCCGCGTCCTGCGCGAGCACGCTGTCGAGCTGCTCGGCCACGTGGTCGGCGCCGTTGTAGGTTGACATGGCGACGGCGATTCTCGGGCCCTCCGAGCTCACGCGTCCTCCTTTCCCCGCCCGTGCTGACAAGGGTTACCATAGTCCCCTAGGATAGCGCAGCAGAGAGGAACCGCCCGATGGCGCCAGCCCAGACACCCAAGCTCAGCATCGTCGTGCCCTGCTACAACACGCGCGCGCTCCTGCCGCGCTGCGTGGACTCGCTCCTCGCCCAGACCCTCGACGGCCTGGAGATCATCCTCGTGAACGACGGCTCGCCCGACGGCTCGCTCGAGCTGCTGAGGGACTACGAGACGAGAAACCCCGGGGTCGTGCGCGTGGTTGACCGGGAGAACGGGGGGCTCTGGAACGCCCGATGGAGCGGCACGGACGTGGCGCGGGGCGACTACGTGACCTACGTCGACAGCGACGACCACGTCGACCCCACCTTCGCGAGCGACCTCTACGAGACGGCCGTAAGGGAGGACGCCGACGTCGTGGTCTGCGGCTTCAGGCGCGTGGCCGAGAAGGACGGGGCAACCCTCTCCACCGAGATGGACGAGCCCAGGCCCTCCTTCGTGGCGCACGACGAGCCCGTGCGCCTCATCGAGATAAACCCCGCCGCCTGGAACAAGTGCTTCCGCCGCGACCTGCTCATGAGGATGCGCCGCCTCGACGCCCCTCCCAAGATCCTCGAGGACGTCACCTTGAGCCAGCTCGCCTACCTCGCAAGCGACGGGCGCGTCGCCTTCACCGGCACGGCCCCCTACCGCTACGTCATCCGCGAGGGGTCCATGATCAACACCGTGACGCCCGAGCAGGTGGAGAGCGTCAAGCGGGCGCTGCTGGAGGTGCGCCGCGACTTCGAGGCGGACGGAGCGAGCGAGGCCCTGCTCCAGGAGCTCGACGCGACGGTCTTCCTCCACCTGGGGGTCTCCATGTCCTTCAGGCTCTCCTGCTCGAGGGAGGTCGACCTGAGCAGAGCCGTCTCGCAGACGACCGCCTACCTCGACGAGCACTTCCCCACCTGGTCGCGCTCTCCCTACCTCGAGCGCTCCTGCGTGCGCGCGCACGGCGGGGCGCTCAGGAGGCTCCGCTTTGCCCGCTCGGTCTACCGCGCCGGGCTCATGCCCGCCGCGCTCGCGGTCTACCGCTTCATGATCGAGCGGCTCCACGTCGATATCAAGTGGTGACGGGCCGGGCGCGAGGGGCGCCGGCCCCTAGAGGTCGATCGGCACGCCCCTGAGCCTGCGCAGGCCGAGCACCAGGTACCACTGGATCGGCGCGAGCAGGTAGCGCACCCTATGTCGCCGCTCCGCCATGACCTCGCGCAGCGCGTCGGAGAGCCGAAGGGAGCAGCGCCCGTCCGCGGCCCACTTGAGCAGAAACCGGTAGCAGGTCCGCTTGGCGCAGTCGACGGCCTCGGGCGTGCCGCGGAGCTCCGCGTAGCGGACGAGCGCCCGACCGTAGGAGATCTCCGCGCGGGCGTAGGCCTCGTCGAAGCGCACGCGCGAGGAGTAGCTGCTGCCCCCGCTCCGGACCACGTGGCGATAGGCGGACCAGTCGCTCTGCAGGCAGCGCACCCGTCCCTCGACGAGAAGGGAAAAGGCGTTGCGGCGGTCGCCGGGGTAGTAGGTCCCCGGCTCCATGAGCCCGAGCAGCTCCGCGCGGCCGCGCAGGTAGGGCTCCCTGCGACAGAGCATCGTGGCGCTCTGCCCGGGCATGCGGCTGTAGAAGAACTCCCTGAAGGAGTAGTCGTCGTGGGGGCACTGGGGATAGCGCTCGCCGTTGGGCCTCGAGTCCTCCCCCACCACGTGGCAGCGCGTGTAGACCGCCACGTAGTCCGGGTGCGCCTCGAGGAAGTCCACCTGGGCCTGCAGGCGCCCGTCGAAGGTCCAGAAGTCGTCCCCCTCGACGTGCGCGAGATAGGCGCCCCGCGCGCGCCGGTAGAGGTCCTCGCCGTTGGCAGCGGCGCCGAGGTTCTTCTCGCGGCAGATGATGGTGAAGTTGCCCGGCAGCTCGGGCTCGAGGCGCCGGAGCACCTCGGCCGTCCCGTCCGGGGAGCAGTCCTCGCCGACGATGACCTCGAACGGGAAGCTCGTCTTCTGGGCGGCGATGCCGCGCAGGCACTCCTCGACGTAAGGGGCGTGGTTGTAGACCGAGACCACGACGGAGACGAGCGGCGTCTCGCCCATGAGCGCCCCCTCGCTAGCGCCGCGCGCCGAGGACGACGTCGCAGACCCAGTCCACGTCCTCGAGCGAGAGGTCGGCGTACATGGGCAGCGTGAGCACGCGGTCGGCCACGTGACGGGCGACGGGCGTGAGCGCGGAGTCGAAGCGGCCCTCGTAGCACGCGTAGTCGCTGATGAGCGGGTAGAAGTACTTGCGCGGGTGGATGTCGAGAGCCATGAGGGCCTCGTAGACCTCGTCGCGCGTGGCGCCGAACTCCCCCTCCTCAAAGACGACCGGCAGGTAGGCGTAGTTGGGGCTGACGCCCGGCTGGGGCAGGCTGAGACGGACGCCGTCGACGCCCCCCAGGCGCTCCCAGTAGCGCTCGGCCACGTGCCGGCGCTTCTCGATCTCCTCGCGGACGTGGCGCAGGTTGCAGATGCCCATGGCGGCGCAGAACTCGTTCATCTTGGCGTTGCCGCCCACGTACTCGACCGACTCGGTGCCCGTGATGCCGAAGTTCTTCCACTGCTCGAGCAAGGGGGCCAGGGCGGGGTCCGAGAAGCACACGGCGCCGCCCTCGACGGTGTTGAAGACCTTCGTGGCGTGGAACGAGAACATCGAGGCGTCGCCGAACGCGGCCGCGGAGATCCCGTCGCGCTCGACCGCGAAGGCGTGGGCCGCGTCGTAGATGACCTTGAGGCCGTGGCGGCGCGCGATGCTCTCGATCGCGTCGACGTCGCAGAGGTTGCCGTAGACGTGGACCGGCATGATGGCGCAGGTCTCGTCGTCGACGAGGCGCTCGACGCACTCCGGGTCGAGCGTGTAGTCGTCCGGCTTGATGTCGGCGAAGACGGGCGTGAGGCCCTTCCGAACGATGGCGTGGGTCGTGGAGGCAAAGCTGTAGGGCGTGGTGATGACCTTGCCCGAGAGTCCCATCGCCTCGATGACGCACTCGAGCGCGCTGTGCCCGTTCACGAACAGGGCGATGTGGTCCACGCCGAGAAACGACCGCAGGTCCTGCTCGAGTTGGTGGTGCTTCTCGCCCATGTTGGTGAGCCAGTGGGACTCCCAGAGAGAGGCGATCTCCGCCTCGTACTCCTCGAGGGGCGGCATTGACGAGCGGGTGACGAGAATGGGCGTCGCGTGGTGCATCGATGCTCCTAGCTTGCGTGGACGCGGGGTGCGCGGAACCTCTCCATACTAGCCCTCATTTGCCCCTCGTGCCGAGCACGCCGCGCGCCGTGCGCACGAGGTAGCCGAGCTCCTCCACGCGCAGCAGCGCCGCCACGCCGAGGTACGCGACGACCATGACGACGACCTGGCAGACGACGAGCGCCGCATCGGGCAGGCCCGTGAGGGAGAGCGGCCAGGCGATCGCCGCGGCGAGGGCCGAGAGCAGAAACGCCGGGCAGATGTCGCGCACCTGCTCGAGATAGGCGTAGCCGATGACGCGACGGTTGGGAGCGGCGTTCACGAAGGTGCTGAGCACGGCGGTGACGATGTAGCCGGCCACGATGGCGGTGAGGTCGCGCAGGACGAAGGTCGTGAACGCGAGGATGCAGATGCCGAGGAGCTTCTTTATGACCTCGAGCCGGAGGAACAGGTCGCTGCGCCCCATGCCGTTGAGCACCTGCAGGTTGGTGGACTGTATGGGCAGCAGGGCGTAGACGATGCAGTACATCTGCAGGAACGGCACGCACGGTAGCCACGCCTCGCCGAGCAGCAGGCGCACGAGGGGCTCGGCGACCACCGCGAAGGCGAGCATGCCCGGCGCCACGAAGAAGGTGCTCGTCTTGAGGGCGCGCCGGGCGAGGCGCTTGACCATGTCGCGGTCGTCCTGGACGCGCGCCGCCGCGGAGAGCATGACCGGCTGGATCGCGCCGTCGAGCAGCGCTCCCAGGGCGTTGGGGTAGCGCTTGCCCTGGCTCACGTAGCCGAGCTCGGAGGTCGAGAAGACCTTGCCGATGAGCAGGTCCGAGAGGCCCTGGTAGCCCTGCTCGAGCATGCCGGAGGCGAGCAGCTTCCACCCAAAGCGGAAGAAGCGCGCCGCGCGCTCGGGCCGAAAGACCGCCCGCGGCTTCCAGGGGACCTGCGCGGCCAGCACGAGGCACTTGACGAGCTGCTGCGAGAGCTGCTGGGCCACGAGCGCCCAGATCCCGCCCCCGGCGAGCGCCACGGCGACGCCGACGACGCCCGAGGAGACGCCCGCGCTCACCGTGGCGCGAAACGTCTTGCGGAAGTCGAGGCTGCGGGCGACGATGGCCTCCTGGATCGCGTTGTAGGCGTTGACCACGAGCACGAGCAGCAGCACCCGGAGCGGCGCCACCGCCTGCGGGATCGCGTAGAACGCCGCGATCGCGGGCGCCGCGACAAACAGCGCCGCGTAGAGCGCGAGCGAGACGGCGAGGCTCATCCAGAAGACCGTTGAGAAGTCGTCGTCGCTCGCGTCGGGCGCCTGGATGATCGCGGTGTTGAGGCCGCTCGTCACGATGACGTTGCCCACGTTGACAAAGACGAGCATGATGGCGAGCACGCCAAACTCCGTCGGCGCGAGCAGGCGCGCCATGACGACCTGAACGAGCAGGGTGACCACGGAGGCGCCCCCCTGCTCGAAGAGCTTCCAGAGGAAGGAGCGAATCGTCGTCGCCTTGAGCTCCTCCGCGCGCACCTCGCCCCCTCTCGCTCGTCTCCCCCGCGCGTCCGCGCAGTATCATCTATTCTGACAGTCTCGCGCCGACAGTCCAGCCCCGTCGGCGCGCCACGGGCAGACGATGGGGAGCACGCGATGGACCACGCAGGCATGACGCTCGAGGAGATGCTCGAGGACGGCTTCACAAGGCGCTTTGCGACGCGCCATCTCGAGACCCTCGAGCGCGAGCGGCGAAGCGGCCTCTATGACCCCGACTACCTCGCCTGGGCCCACGAGCGGGGCTTTACCGGGGAGTCCGCCTGCGCCTACGGCCTGAGCGAGCAGAACGTAGGCTCCTACCTCTCAGACTACGACTACGCGCGCCTGTGGCCCCTCAACGGCTGGCAGCGCATCTGGATCAACGACAAGCTCACGCTGAACGCCCTCGTCCAGGGCTCCGAGCTCGAACGCTACGTCCCGACCTACTTCTACTACACCGAGCCCGGCCGCCTGCTGCCGCTCTCCGGCAGCGGCTACGCCCCCGGGGTCGAGGGGCTTCTCGCGACGCTGCGAGAGCGGGGCGAGTTTGCCTGCAAGCCCTGCAACGGCTCGCTCGCCAAGGGCTTCCACCACCTCGCGTGGCGCGACGGGGGCTACCTGATCGACGGCGAGCAGGCGGGGCCCCGGGAGATCTCCGCGTTTGTGGCCGACCACCCCAACTACGTCTTCACCGAGTTCATCCGGCCCGAGGCGAGCCTCGCGCGCGTGAACCCCCTCATCCACACCATACGCGCGCTCGTGCTCAACCCCACCGGGTGCGACCCCGTGCCCGCGATGACCTACCTGCGCTTTGGCAAGCAGGACGGCGCGCACGGCACGGGCGCCAACTACGAGGAGCCCACGACCGGGGACGTGAGCTCCTTCAACGTTCACGTTGACGTCGCGACGGGCGCCTACGGCGACGGCCGGCTCGTCTATGCCAACCGCGTCGAGGCCTGTCCCGCCCACCCCGTGAGCGGCGTGCTCGCCGAGGGCGTCGTCCCGCGCTGGGACGAGCTGCTCGAGATGCTGCGCGAGCTCGCCCTCAAGGTGGGCGCCTGCGAGTACCTGGGCTTCGACGCGTGCATGACCGAGCGCGGCCCCCAGATCATGGAGATCAACTCCCACACGGGCATCAAGTACCTGCAGCTCTTCCGCCCCGTGTTCGACGACCCCGTCGCGGGGCCCTACTTCCGCGAGAAGCTCGCGCGCCTCGACGCGCTCACGCCCGAGCAGCGAGCCGCCCGGGCGCAGATCGCGCGCTAGCCGCGCAGCTCGGCGCGAAGCGAGGCCAGGTACTCGGCGAGCTCGTCCTCCCAGTCGCGCGGCGAGAAGCCCGTGGCCTCGAGCTTGGAGAGGTCGAGCGCGGAGTGCTCCGGGCGCGGGGCGACCGGGCCCTTGGCGCTCGCGTAGTAGGCGGCCGTGGTCACGGGGACGACCTTGTCGCCGTTGCCGTTGGCCGCCTCAAAGGTGGCGCGGGCGATGTCGGCCCAGGTGCGCACGGCGCCCGAACCCGTCATGTCGTAGAGCCCAAAGGGCACGCCGGCGTCCAGCAGGTGGAAGATCGCGGCGGCCATCTGGTCGGTGAAGGTGAGGCGCCCCTCCTGGTCGTCCACGACGGTCACCTGCTCGAGCTCGCCCGCGGCCACGCGGTCGGAGAGGCCCCACATGGTGCGCACGAAGTTCTTTCCGTCGCCGATGACCCAGGAGCTGCGCAGGATGTAGTGGCGGGGGCACCCCATGACGGCGAGGTCGCCCGCCGCCTTGGACTGGCCGTAGACGGAGATGGGCGAGAGGGGCTCCTTCTCGTCGTGCAGCGCGCGCGTGCCGTCGAAGACGTAGTCGGAGGACACGTGCACGAGCGTGGCGCCGTGAGCGGCGCAGGTGCGGGCGAGCAGGCTCGGGCCGGAGGCGTTGGCCCGCCAGCAGCTCACGCGGCCCTCGGGCGTCTCCGCGGCGTCGACCGCCGTGAACGCGCCGCAGTTGATGACCGTGCCATAGGCGTCCCAGTCAAACTGGCCGTAGGCCGCCGGGTCGCCCATGTCAAAGGTGTCGATGTCGCAGAAGTCAAACTCCCCGGCGACGCCGCGCCGCTCGGCGAGCGCGCGCACCGCGCGCCCGAGCTGGCCGTAGCAGCCGGTGACGAGGGTCCGCTTGGAGCCCATTTCTTCTCGCCCTCCCCTACTGGCCCTGCTTGGCGTACTTGGCCTCCGTGGCCGCCTTGGCGGGGCGCCACCAGGCCTCGTGCTCGCGGTACCAGGCGATCGTGGACTCCAGGCCGCTCTCGAAGTCGGTGTGCTGCGGCTGCCAGCCGAGCTCGGTCCTGAGCTTGGTGGAGTCGATGGCGTAGCGGCGGTCGTGGCCGGGGCGGTCGCGCACCCAGTCGAAGTCGTCCTCGGGCCTGCCCATGGCCTTGAGGATGGCGCGCAGGACCGTGATGTTGTCCTTCTCGCCGTCAGCGCCGATGAGGTAGGTCTCGCCGATGCGGCCCTTGGTGAGGATGGTCCAGACCGCCGAGCTGTGGTCCTCGGTGTGGATCCAGTCGCGGACGTTCTTGCCGTCGCCGTAGAGCTTGGGGCGGATCCCGTCGATGATGTTGGTGATCTGGCGCGGGATGAACTTCTCGATGTGCTGGTAGGGGCCGTAGTTGTTGGAGCAGTTGGAGATCGTGGAGCGGATGCCGTAGGTGCGGGTCCAGGCGCGCACGAGCATGTCCGAGCTCGCCTTGGAGGAGGAGTACGGGGAGCTGGGCTTGTACGGGGTCTCCTCGGTGAAGCGCGCCGGGTCGTCCAGGGCGAGGTCGCCGTAGACCTCGTCGGTGGAGACGTGGTGGTAGCGGACGTCGTGCTTGCGGCAGGCCTCGAGCAGGCGGAAGGTGCCCACCACGTTGGTCTGGACGAAGGGCTCGGGATCGGCGATGGAGTTGTCGTTGTGGGACTCCGCCGCGTAGTGGACGATGGCGTCGTGGCCCGGGACGATGCGGTCGAGCAGCTCCGCGTCGCAGATGTCGCCCACGACGAGCTCGACTCGGTCCTCGGGCAGGCCCGCGATGTTCTCGGGGTTGCCGGCGTAGGTGAGCTTGTCGAGCACGGTCACGTGGACCTCGGGGTGCTCGCGCACGACGTGGTGCACGAAGTTGGACCCGATGAAGCCGCAGCCGCCGGTGACGATGATGTTTCTGGGCTCGAAGGTCTCGGGCATGTCTACTCCTTGTCGTTGTAGGGGCGGTCGGGCGCGATCTTGCCCTCGGCAACCGTGCGCAGGTGGGCGCCGTAGTTGGACTTGCCGTAGCGCTCGGCGCACTCGAGCAGGCGCTCGCGGCTGACCCAGCCGTTCTCGTAGGCGATCTCCTCGGGCACCGAGACCGGCAGGTCCTGGGCCGTCTCAACGGTGCGGACGAACTGCGAGGCCTCGAAGAGGCTCTCCATGGTGCCCGTGTCCAGCCACGCGTAGCCGCGGCCGAGCGTCACCACGTCGAGCGAGCCGTCCTCGAGATACATCCGGTTGAGGTCGGTGATCTCGTACTCGCCGCGCGCCGAGGGGGTGACGCGCGCCGCGAAGTCGGTCACGCGGGAGTCATAGAAGTAGAGCCCGGTGACCGCGTAGTTGCTCTTGGGGTGCGCGGGCTTCTCCTCGATGGAGATGGCGTTGTAGTTCTCGTCGAACTCGACGACGCCAAAGCGCTCGGGGTCGTCCACGCGGTAGCCAAAGACCGTCGCGCGGCCCGCCTCGGCGTTGGCCGCGGCGCGGCGCAGGTGGCGGGAGAGCCCGTTGCCGTAGAAGATGTTGTCGCCGAGCACCAGGGCGCAGGCGTCGCCGGCGCAGAACTCGCGACCGATGACGAAGGCCTGGGCGAGGCCGTTGGGGACCGGCTGCTCGGCATAGGACAGGGAGACGCCGAAGTCCGAGCCGTCCCCGAGCAGGCGCTCGAAGTTGGGGAGGTCGGCGGGCGTCGAGATGATCAGGATGTCGCGGATGCCCGCCAGCATGAGCGTGGAGAGCGGGTAGTAGACCATGGGCTTGTCGTAGACGGGCAGGAGCTGCTTGCTCGTGACCGTGGTGAGCGGGTACAGACGGGTGCCGGACCCGCCGGCGAGGATGATGCCCTTCATGGGTTGCCTCCAGGAGATGCCGAGAAAAACGTCGGCACCATCATACGACTACGGTTGCTACTTCGCCTCAAGCCAGTGCTTGCGGCTCACGAAGTTCCAGATAGAGACCACGACGGTGGCGGCGAGCTTGGTCAGCGTCACCGGCATGGGGCCGTCGCCGAAGGCGGCCGTGCCCGCCCAGATGCACAGGGAGTTGATGACGAGACCGATGACCGAGAGCGTCACAAAGATGACGAGCTCGCGGCGGCGGGAGAGGTCGTCGCGGCGCTCGAAGACAAAGTGCATGGAGGCGAGGTAGTTGAAGACGAGCGAGATGGTGAACGAGATGACCGAGGAGATGACCGGGTCCCACCCGACCACCTGGGAGAGCAGCATGAGCAGGCCGTAGTCGATGACGAAGGCGACGCCGCCCACGACGCCGAACTTGAGGAACTGCTCGACAAGAGCCTTGATGTCCACGCACGCCTCCCGACTCGTCCCGCAACCGCGGCGCCTCTTGCCCCGCACCTGCGGCGCCTTATGCCCCGCACCCCATAATCATACAGAAGAGGGGCCCGCATGAGCGGACCCCTCCCAAGTCGCCGAAAGCGTCTTTACTAGAGCTTGCGGACGTTGGAAGCCTGGAGCTTGCCGTTCTGGCCGGTGGTGATGTCGAACTCGACAGCCTGGCCCTCGTCCAGCGTCTTGAAGCCGTCCATCTGGATCTCGGAGTAGTGGACGAACAGGTCGTCGCCGTCCTCACGAGAGATGAAGCCGTAGCCCTTGTCCGGGTTGAACCACTTGACAGTACCCTGTGCCATGTCGTGCCTTTCTTTCTCTGCCCCGCGGGGCAAAAGCTGCGCTCGCGCGCGATACCCGTGGCCGAAAAGCCACGAGGGATATGTTACCCCGAAACCGCGCCGCCAATCTCGACAATCCGTTGGGGGTCAAAACAGCGCCGCCCGGCAGCGAGCGCTTACGGCAGGCTTATGCCCATCGCGAGCGCGCCTCGCGACGCCTACGCGTGGGAGCGCTCCTCGGGGAGCAGCGCGCGCTTGACCTTGTGCGCGAGCGAGAGCGGGCCCTCGCGGCGCAGCGTGGAGCCCACCTGGCGCACGAGGTGGCGTCGCCATGGGCCGCGGGAGAACTTGGGCGTGGGCAGGCCCATGACGTCGAAGAAGAACTTCTTGCGGTGCGGGGCGAGGTCGTCGATGCCCGCCACGAGCTCGGGGCGCATCATCGAGAACACGCGCAGCGCGCCCTCCTTGACGAGCTGGTTGTCCCAGCCGTCGTCGGAGATGGCGCCAAAGGTGTAGTTGAACCCGCGCAGATAGTGGGCCTTGAGGATGCGCTCGTCGGTCACGCCCAGGCGGTTCAGGACGCCCATCATGTCGATCCAGCGGTCAAACGGCCTGGTGACGGCGTCCGCCGTCTTGTGGTTCTTCGTGGAGCCCGGCAGGTCGCAGCGGTAGTTGTAGTAGGGCTTGTCCAGGTAGACGATGGCCTTGGCCTGGCACATGGTCTCGATGAGGAAGGGGTTGTCCGCCCAGCCGGCGCCGGGGAACGGGATGAAGCGGATGTTCTTCTCGTTGAGGAAGTCCCTGCGGTAGATGGCCGACCAGATGGAGGGGTGCATCTCGATCAGCGCGGTCTGCTCGCCGATGGTGAAGGGCCTCGCGGAGGTCTTCAGGCGGTGCACCATGGTGCTCGGGTAGGCGCGCTGCTTCTTGGGGTCGTTCCAGTTGCAGATGTCGGTCCAGGGGGTCTTGATGACGTCGATCGTCTCGTCGAAGCCCGCGGCAAAGGAGAGCATGTCGCCGTACATGCCGGGCTCGATCCAGTCGTCGGGCTCGATGATCGAGACCCACTCGCCCTTGGCGAGGCCAAGGCCCATGTTGCAGCCCTCGCCGTAGCCGCCGTTCTTCTTGTCGATGAGGCGCACGCGCGAGTCCTTCTCGGCGTGGGCGCAGATGATGTCCCGCGAGCCGTCCGTGCTGCCGTCGTTGATGCAGAGGACCTCGAGGTTGCGGTGGGTCTGGGCCTCGATGCTGGAGAGGCACTGGTCGAGGTACTTCTCGACGTTGTAGATGGGCACGATGACGGAGACGAGTGTCTGGGAGACGTCGGGCATGATACCGTCCTTCATTCGAGCGGGAGACGCGATGTCGGCCGGGTGCGGCCGCACCCCATGATAGCCGAGACGTGCCGCCGGCGGCGGGCTACGGGTTGAGGGACGCGAGAAGGACAGATCCGCTCGGCAGGAGATGGCCCCCGCTCGAGGAAAACCCGCCCGGAGAAAAGTTCGCCTGACATGATCAAATGTCGGACGCGGCCGAAGCAGCTTTCCCAGCTCGTATGACAGCACTAACATATTCCCGACGGCCTCCTACGTCTTGATGGGCTAGGCAGCGCCGTTACTTGGAGATTGGGCCGCCAGCGCTTGCGCTTGCGGCCCTTCCGTTTACGTACTCGCCTACGCGCTCTGGGAAGGGCCGTCGCCACCGCGCCCGCGAAGCTGACCAAGGTGGGCCGCAGTGCAATACGCTAGCTAAAGCCAGCAACTGGGACACGTTCCCCACGATGAGCTCATCTGGTGCGACGGCATCTGCCTGCGCGGGACCGAGACGGACGCGCGGGAGCGCCAGCGTTGCGGAAAGCGGGGCCAGGGCGCACTGGCACCGTTGGGACGTAGCAGAAAACGGGGTCGTGGCAGGGGGCTTCCCGGCCACGACCCCATTTGGCGGGTCTGTCCTTATGGGAGACAAAGGCTCTTGCCCTATCAACTGGGCGTTCTTCTCGGCAGAGCCTCGTCTGGAGGCGGCACGGCATCAGCGTTTGGCGATGCGTCGCGGGCGGTCGTGACCTCACCCCAAAATGCGCAACGCCGCAGTCCGCCGGTAGTGACCTGACCGAGAAAAGCGCGACGCCGCACCCGTCGCAGCCCGCCACAGCCCGCCGCGCTCCCCTACCCGAGCGCCTCCACGGCGGCGCGCAGCTCGTCGACGCGGTCGCAGCGCTCCCAGGTGAACTCGGGCAGCTCGCGGCCAAAGTGGCCGTAGGCCGCGGTCTTCTCGTAGATGGGCCGGCGCAGGTCGAGGTCGCGGATGATCGCGCCCGGGCGCAGGTCAAAGACCCGTCCCACGGCGGCCTCGATCACACCGTCGGCCACCGAGCCCGTGCCGAAGGTGTCCATCATCACGGAGAGCGGGTGGGAGACGCCGATCGCGTAGGCCAGCTGCACCTCGCAGCGCCTCGCCAGCCCCGCCGCCACCACGTTCTTGGCGACCCAGCGCGCGGCGTAGGCGGCGGAGCGGTCCACCTTGGTGCAGTCCTTGCCGGAGAAGCAGCCGCCGCCGTGGCGGCCCATGCCGCCGTAGGTGTCCACGATGATCTTGCGGCCGGTGAGGCCGGTATCGCCCATCGGCCCGCCCACCACGAAGCGGCCGGTGGGGTTCACGTAGACCTCGGCGTCGTGCCATTCGATGCCCACGGTGTCCATCACGGGAGCGATCACGTAGTCGACCATGTCCGCCTTGATAACGTTCATGTCCTCGATGGCGGCGTCGTGCTGCGTGGAGACCACGATGGCCGTGACCTCGACGGGGCGGTCGTCCTCGTAGCGGACGGTCACCTGGGTCTTGCCGTCCGGGCGCAGGTAGGGAACCTGGCCGTTCTTGCGGACCTCGGTGAGGCGCTCGGCAAGGCGGGAGGCAAGGTAGTGCGGCATGGGCATGTAGACGTCGGTCTCGTCGGCGGCGTAGCCGAACATCATGCCCTGGTCGCCGGCGCCAACGAGGTCAAGCGGGTCGGTCGTGCGGCCGGCCTGGGCGTCGAAGGATTCGTCGACGCCGGCGGCGATGTCGGGGCTCTGCTCGTGAATGAGGTTGAGCACGCCGCAAGTGTCGGCGTCAAAGCCAAACTTGGCGCGCGTGTAGCCGATGCGGCGGATGACGTCGCGTGCGATGCTCTGGACGTCGAGGTAGGCCTCGGTGCGGATCTCGCCGGCGATGATCACGGTGCCGGTGGTCACGAAGGTCTCGCAGGCGCAGCGGACGTTGTCGACGTTGGCGGGCACGCCGGAGGGAGAGACGTAGCCCTCGCTCTGGAGCTGCGCCTCCTTGGCGAGAAGGGCGTCGAGGATGGCGTCAGAGACCTGGTCGCAGATCTTGTCGGGGTGGCCCTCGGTCACGCTCTCGGACGTGAAGAGGTAGCTGCGAGGGGTGGTGCTGGCGGAACGATCGAGCTGGGACATGGCGCTTCCTTTCGCTGGACGAGGCGGGCGGCCGTTACCATTCCGCCCGTCGCCGTTTCAAATGCCTAGTGATGATACCCCGCGGGTGCGGAGGGCATGCGCGCGCCGGTGCGAATCCGGTGCAAATCGCGCCAGATTCACACCGGAGGGCTAGATTCGCTTCGCGCGGACTTCCTTCAGCATGCCCTTCTTGAATTGGGACCAGCTACCGAAGAACTTCTCGTCGGTGGCGGTGGATGCCTTTCCCTCATACTTGAGCGCCGTGAGCTCGGCGGCGCAGATGTAGTCTGCCGCCTGCGAGAGTCGGTAGTCGGCCGCCGAAGCGGGGCGGCACGTGACCGCGTTCTTGGAGAGCGCGTAGTCAATCGCCTTGTGAAGTGCCGCAGCGATAGACTGCTGGCCGTCGTCGTAGTAGATCTTCACGCTGTCAAAGGCCTGGAAGTACACGAGATTATCAAAAAGGAAGTCCACGATCTTTCGCCTCATGGCCGCCTCGACGTCGGCGAGGGTCGAGTACTCCCGTGTCCTGAGCACAATGAGACCGTAGCGCACGGGAAGGTGCCGGAAGAAGACGCGGAAGGCGGAGAGGAGGCGCTTGCGCTCGGCGAGATCCATCTCCTCGTAGGCATCGTGGCCGCTGAGCAGCGGGGTCGCATGGAGCGGCACGTCAGGGAGCCCCTTTTCGCGCAGCGCGAGCTCGTAGCGGACGATATTGTCCGCGAGCGCGTCAGCCTGGTCGTGCACCACGAGGGCGAGGATGTAGCAGGTGTCGCGAAGGTTGTCGCTCCCCGACTCGTCGAGGAACAGGCTCAGGTCGCTCATGGCATGCCCTTAAATGACGAATGCCGGGGAAAACGTCCCCGGCACTTGGAAACCCTCCCCATTGGGGAAAGCCGATTACTTTATACCACATAGCCGGGTGTCGTAACGCGGCCTTTCCCGCTGCGCGGTCAGAATGCCTTGCTCACCGCCTCGATGGCATCGCACACGACGGCACCGCAGGCGTATCGCACGGATCGTTGGGGGCGCCGCCCGACCGGGGCGAAACCGTCCGACAGGGCATGCTCGGTCGACGAGACGCAAACGCCCTCCCTCGCGGAAGGGTGCGAGGGAGGGCGCCGGGGAAAGGACGTCCGGAGGGGGCGTCAGCCCTTGCGACGGGAGGAGAAGAACTCCTTGAGCTGGGGGCCCGCCACCTGGATCATGATCACCACGATGAGGATGACGCCCTTGATGGTGTCCTGGATGAGGGAGTCCATCTTGAGGGCGATGATGATCTTGTCGATGACGTCGTAGGACAGGGCGCCAAAGAGCACGCCGATCATGCGGCCGCGGCCGCCGCTCATGGAGATGCCGCCGAGGACGACCGACGCGATGGCGTACATCTCGTAGCTGTTGCCGGTGGTGGCCGGGTCGGCCGAGGCGTTCATCGCGACCCACAGAAACGCCGCGAGGCCCGTGAGCGCGCCGGCGATGGTGAAGACGAGGGTCTTCATGAGGGGCACGGAGATGCCGGCGAGGTGCGCGGCCTTGGCGTTGGAGCCCACGGCGTAGATCTTCTTGCCGAACTTGGTGGAGGTGCACACGTAGACGAAGGCCGCGACCATGAGCACCATGACGATGCCGACGATGGGCACGCCGGCCACGCGCGCGTTGCCAAAGGTGTAGAGCGCGCCGTAGGAGCCGAGCTCGTTGGACATGCGATACACCGAGCTGCCGTTGCCGATGAGCTCGCCGGGGAGGTGCTGGCAGGCGTACTGGGCCACAGAGCGGTAGATGAGCATCGTCGCGAGGGTCACGATGAACGCGGGCATCTGCACCACGCCCACGAGCAGGCCGTTCACAAGCCCGCACGCCGCGCCAAAGAGCAGGGCGAACAGCAGCGTGAGCGGGATGGAGTCGGTCATGTTGAACACCACGACCGAGAAGCCCGCCACCAGGGCGAGCATCGAGCCCACGGAGAGGTCGATCTCGCCGGTGAGGCAGACGATGCCCATGCCGATGGCTATGGTGCCGATGACCGCGCTGTGGCGCAGGACGTTCATGCCGGCGTTGAGCGTAAGCCCGCCGTTGGCGACGGCGTACACGATGAGGATGGCGAGAAAGACCAGCACGAAGCTGTACTTCTTCACGAGCCCGAGCGCGCTCGAGAGGCCCGTCGCGCTGGTCGGCTTCTTGTCGTTCACGGTTGATGCACCTCACTCACTGGTCTGGGCCGCACGGCCGTCGGCTACGGAATTGGTCGAGTAGAGCATGACGGTCTGCTCGTCTATCTCGTCGTGCTCCAGGCGCTTGACGATGCGCCCCTCGTAGAGCACGTAGCAGACGTCGGCGACCTCGCGCAGCTCCGGGATCTCGAGCGTGTTGATGAGCACGGTCTTGCCCGCGCGGGCGAGGTCGAGGATCAGGTGGTAGATCTCGGCCTTGGCGCCCACGTCGATGCCCTGCGTGGGGTTGTCGAGCAGGAGCAGCTCCGCCTCGGTGTTGAGCCAGCGCGCCATGAAGACCTTCTGCTGGTTGCCGCCGGAAAGCGACAGCACGGAGTCGGCGCTGGAGTTGGCCTTGATGCTGAGCAGCTTCGCGTAGCGCTCGAAGCGCTCCTGCTCCGCGCCCCTGTTGATGACGAAGCGCCGCGCGGAGAGCACGTGCTCGGAGAGGTACATGTTCTCCAGCAGCGACATGTCCGGGACGACGGAGTTCTCCTTGCGGTCCGAGGGAAGCATCGCGATGCCGGCCTTCATGGCCTCGTGGATCGAGCCCCCGGCGAGGCGCCGGCCAAACGCCGTCACCGAGCCCCCCGTGGGGCGCGCGAGGCCAAAGAGGCACTGCATGAGCTCGGTGGTTCCGCAGCCCATGAGGCCCGTGAGGCCCACGACCTGCCCGCGCGCGACCTCGAGCGAGACGTCCGTGAAGCCCGGGCCGCTGAGATGGTCGAGCGAAAGCACGCACTCCCCCGTCTCGCGGGGCTCCCAGGCGCCGCGCTCGGAGATGGCGGCGCCCACCATCATGCCCGTGACCTCGCGGGGCGTGGTGTCGGCGATGCGGCCCTCGGCAACGAACGTGCCGTTGCGCAGCACCGTGTAGGTGTCGCAGAGCTCAAAGACCTCGGGCATCTTGTGGGAGATGAAGATGAACGAGGTGCCCTGGTCGCGCAGGCCGCGCACGATCTTGAAGAGGTGCTCGACCTCGGCGGTGTTGAGCGCCGTGGTGGGCTCGTCCAGGATGAGCAGGCGCGCGTCGAAGAAGAGCGCCCGGCTGATCTCGAGCAGCTGCTTTTGGCTCTGCTTGAGGTCGGCGACGAGCGCGGTGGGGTCGATGTCGACGCCCAGGCGCTCGAAGAGCTCGCGCGCCTTGGCGATCATGGACCGCTTGTTGAGCGAGAAGAGCGGCCCCACCTCCTCCTGGCCCAGGAAGATGTTCTCGTAGGCCAGAAGGTCGTTGAAGAGGTTCAGCTCCTGGTGCACGAAGGCGATGCCCGCCCGCTCGACGGCCTTGATCGAGGCGCCGGTGAGGTCGGCGCCGTCAAAGGTGACGGTGCCGGCGTCGGCGGCGTAGGAGCCGGTCAGGATGTTCATGAGGGTGGACTTGCCCGCGCCGTTCTCGCCGAGAAGGGCGTGGACCTCCCCGCGCGCGACGTGGAGGTCGACGCCCCGCAGGACGGGAACGCCGCTGAACGCCTTGTGGATGCCGCTCATGGTGAGAAGGTCCATAGCGCTCCTTCCGTGCCGGTGGTCATGCTCCCGCGCGGCGCCCGCGGACGTGGCGGTCGCCCCTGCGCGCCGCGGGACGTATGCGCCTGCCAGACGCAGCACGGGTCTGGCAGGCGCATAGCGGGGCGCCCGCCCGCGTGCTGCTGCGGGCGGGCGCAGGAAGAGCCTCTAGAGGATCACTCGAAGCCCACGTAGTCGGCGACGTTCTCAGACGTGACGTTCTCGCAGGCGATGACGTGGTCCTGCTCGACGTCCTTGCCGTCGAGGTGGTCGACCATGTCCTGGATGGCGGTCTGGATCATGGACGGCGAGTAGGTGACGGACATGACGCCGCCGAGGTTGGCGGTGATGTCGGCGTAGGAGTCGCCGGAGATGACGTCGTAGTACTCCTGCAGGCCGCCGCAGCCGGTGATGAACGGCTTGGTGGCATAGAAGGCCTCCTTGGCGGAGTCGGAGATGCCGCCGCCGTTGAGCGCCTCGAGGATGCCCATGGCGAGCTCGTCGTCCTCGGCGTACCACCACTTGATCTGCGCGTTGGCCTCGTCGCCGAGAAGCGCCTCGAAGGCGGCCTTGGTGTCGGAGCGGCTCCAGTTCATGGCGCCGGACTTGGTGATGGCGGCGTCGATCTGGTCCTGGGTCCACTTGGCGTCGTCGGGCACCTTCGCGCCGTCGAACTCGAGGTTGCCGAGCAGGTACTCGGTGAAGCCGCTGTCGCGCAGGGTGGTGACCGAGGAGGTGTCGCCCTGGTAGATGTAGACGGCGTCGCCCGGCTTCATGCCGTTCTCGACGAAGTAGGCGGCAGAGCCCGCGCCGATGCCCTCGTTGTCGCCCTTGACGTTGGCGACGGCAGAGTCCTGGACGGCCTCGATGATGCGGTCGAACGCGACGTAGGCCACGCCGGCGTCGACGATCTGCTGGATGGCGGACTGGACGGTGTCGTCGAGCGGCTGGATGACGATGCCCGCGACGTCGGAGAGGTCGCCGGCGAGGATGTCCTCGACCTGGGCGATCTGGTCGGCGGCGGCGCCGGCGGTCTGGAGCTCGGCGGTGTAGGTGCCGGACTCGTTGACCTCGTCGACCTTCTCCTGGGCGAAGACGCCGACCTGGCCGGTCCAGCCGTGGTCCGGCGAGGCGGTCAGCACGTAGATGTGCTTGCCGCCGGCCTGGGTGGCGTCACCGCCCTGCTCCGCGGGCTCCTGGGTGTCGGAGTCGCAGCCGGCGAGAAGGACGCTGAGCAGCGTGGCGCTCGAGGCGGCCATGAAGGAGCGACGTGAGATGTTGGACATGGTTTTCCTTCCTTCCGTTTCCGATAGAACGCTATCGGGCCTCGCCCGCCCTCCTGCGGGCGAGGCCCCGCCCCCGCGCCGCAGGGGTTGGCGCGGGAGACAGGCTGCTTAGATGACGAACTGCTCCAGATAGCGCTTGGAGAGCTCGACGCTCTTGACCAGGCGCTCGTGGCTGCCCTCGAAGGCGGCATCCTCGACCTCGATGCAGGCGTCGCCCTCGTAGCCGATCATCGAGAGCTGCGAGACGAAGTCCGCCCAGTCCACGTCTCCCAGGCCCGGGATCTTGGGCTCCATGATGTCGAGCGGGTAGGCCATGGTGCCGCGGCGGGCGAGCTCGTCGCGCTTGAGCTTGATGTCCTTGAAGTGGACGTGGAAGATCTTGTCGGCAAAGTCGCGGATGGCGGCGCCGCAGTCGATCATCTGCCACACGAAGTGGCTCGGGTCGAGCGCAAGGCCGAGGTTCTTGCTCGGCAGGATGTCGAAGACGCGCTCCCAGTTGGCGGGGGTGGTCATGATGTTCTGGCCGCCCGGCCAGTTGGAGGCGTCAAAGAGCATCGGGCAGTTCTCGATGCACACGAGGACGTTTCTTTCCTCCGCGCGCGCCAGGATGGGGTCCCAGACCTCCGGGAGCAGCTCGAGGTTCTCCTCGAGGCTCTTGTCGGTGACGCGACCGATGAACGTGGTCACCTTGGGCACGCCGAGCTTGGACGCGGCGTCGATGCAGGCGAGCAGGTGGTCGTTGAAGGCGCGGCGGCGCTCGGGGTCGGGGTCGAGGTTGTTGGGGTAGTACGCGAGCGCGCAGATGCGCACGTTCTTCTGCGCCGCGTAGTCGAGGACGTGGGCGGCGTAGGCGTCGTCGGAAAGGACGCGCTCGACGTCGATGTGAGAGACGCCGGCGTACTTGCGCTCCGCCTTGCCCGCCGGCCAGCACGCCACCTCGACGCACTCGATGCCCATGCGGGAGACCTCGTCGATCATCTCCTCGTAGGTCCACCCGTCGAGAAGCGAGGTGATGAAGCCCATCTTCATGTCATGCCTCCTTGTCCCGTGTGTCGCCCGGCGCTAGCCCTGGGCGACCTCGACCGTCTTTGCCGTCCTGCTCGACTCCACGCACGCGAAGACCGCGCGCATGGCGGCGAGCACGCTCTCCCCCGAGACGGGGGGCTCGGAGCCGCTCGTGAGACAGCCCACGAAGGCGTCGATCACGCCCGAGGCCGTCTGGTTGTCGTTGGTCTGGATGGCCTCGACGTCGTAGTACTCGGTCTCGCCGCTGCGCAGGTCTAGCTCGATGGAGTGGGCCGGGTCGTCGTAGATGCGCATGACGCCCTCGGTGCCGTAGATGACGGTCGAGTTGTCCTCGGGGCCGTAGTAGGTCCAGCTCGCGGTCATGGTGCCCAGGGCCCCGCCGTTCATCTGGTAGATGGCCAGGGCGTTGTCGTCCACGCCCACGAGGTTGCCGGCGGCGTCGCGCTTGTCGAGGGTGGCGACCTTGGCGGTGGCGGCGACCACGCGCTGGCCGATGAGCCACTGGACGAGGTCGGTCTTGTGGACGCCGAGGTCGGCCATCGCGCCCATGGCGGCGCGCTTGGGGTCGAAGAACCAGCTGGCGGTGCCGGGGTCGACGCTCCAGGTCTCGGGCCCGCCGTGGCCGAAGGTGGTGCGGAAGGTGAGGACGCGGCCGATCCGCCCTGCGTCGAGCAGCTCCTTGGCGCGCACGTGGGCGCGGGCGAAGCGCTGGTTCTGGTCGATCATGAGGGTGCGGCCGGCCTCGCGCGCGGCGGCGACCATGGCCTCGCAGTCCTCGATGGTCGTGGCCATGGGCTTCTCGCACAGCACGTGCTTTCCGGCGGCGAGGGCCGCGATCGTGGCCTCGGCATGGGTGGCGTTGGAGGTGCACACGCTCACGGCGTCCACCTCGGGGTCGGCGAGCAGCTCCTCCATCGTCGCGTAGGCGCGGCAGCCGTGAGCCTCGGCGAGGGCGCGGGCGCGCTCGAGGTTGACGTCGAAGAGGGCCACGACGCGCGCGTCGGGGTTGGCCTCGTATTCGGGGATGTGACGGACCTGGGAGATCTTGCCGCAGCCGATGATGCCGATGCCGACCATCTTGCCTCCTCGGTGTGAGTCTGCCGTGGTTATGAAAGAACTTTTCATTATTTGTGCTTCAGTTCTTTCATCTCGCATGCTATGGCGGATGGGGCGAGAAGAACGGCGAAAAATCCATGAACGTCGTGAAAGTGCGGACAGACGGCATTTCCGGCCGTTTGCCGGACAGAGCGGCCCGATGGGCCCCTTATGAAAGTTATTTTCATAGCAGCGTTATTCTCGCATCTCATGCACGCTATAGTTGATTCGTGGCGCGGGAGGTGCCCGCGTCGCGCGACCGAAGGGGGCTGGCAATGACCGGAGGCAGGAGGGTGACCATCGCGCAGGTCGCCGAGGGCGCGGGCGTCTCTCCCGCGACGGTCTCGCGCGCGCTCAACCATCCCGAGCTCGTCAACCCCAAGACGCTCGCGCGCATCAACGAGACCATCCGCAGCCTCAGCTACGCCGGGCCCGTCGAGCAGTACCGCGACGGCGCCTCGGACGGCCGCGGCCTGGTCGTCGTGAACCTCCCCTGGCTCGACAACCCCTTCTACAGCGAGATCGTCCACGGCGTCCGCGTGGCCGCGCAAAACGCGGGCTACGACATGCTCATCTCGTGGGACAACATCACCAACGAGACCGCGAGCTCCTTCTGCTCGATGCTACGTCGCTGCGGAGCGAGCGGCGTCATCACGACCTCGCCGCTCTCCGCCGAGGCGATCCAGGCCGTCGAGGCGCTCGTCCCGCTCGTGCAGTGCGCGGAGCGGCGCACCGACGTGGCCGCCCCCTACGTGACGGTCGACGACCACGCCGCGGCGCAGCGGGCCACCGAGCACCTCATCTCGTGCGGGTGCCGGCGCCTCGCCATCGTGGCGGGCTCGAACGACTTCAAGTTCTCGAGGGAGCGCCTCGAGGGCTTTCTCGACGTGACCCGCGAGAACGACGTGAGCGTGCAGCCCGGCTGGATCTTGCAGGTTCCCGACAACAGCTACGCGCTCGCTTACTCGGCGCTCGTGCACCTCTTCGACTCCGGCGAGGTGCCCGACGGCATCTTCGCGGTCTCGGACACCTTTGGGGCCGCGGTGGTGCGCGCCGCGCACATGATGGGGATCGACATCCCGCGCGACCTCAAGGTCGTGGGCTTTGACAACGCCGAGCTCTCCACGATGCTCACGCCCACGCTCACCACGGTCAACCAGCCGCGCTTCCGTATGGGCTACTCGGCCTGCAAGATCTTGCTCGACCTCCTCGACGGCAACGAGCTCGGCTCCCGCTCGATGGTGCTCGAGACCGAGCTCATCGTCCGCGAGTCCACCGCCACCGGCATGTAGCGGACGTCACGCGCAGAGCTCGCGGGCGGCGTCGGTGCCGACGCCGCGCAGGGCGAGGTCGAGCACGTCGGCCGCCGTGGCGCGCACGTCCACGCGCTCGAAGACGAGAAACGCCCCCGCCACCGCCGCCGCGGCGAGCCGGGCGTTGACCTCCGGCCGCGCGAGGCCCTCCCCTTTCGCGCGCTCGAGCTGCGCCTCCAGGACGTCGACGATGCGCTCCAGGCGAAGCCCCTCGACCGGCGTCGCGCCGACGCCCGCCCCGGCCATCGCGAGCATCAGCGGGCCGCCCGGGCGGGTCGCCTCGCAGAGGGCGCCCATCAGGCCCTGAATCGACTCTCCGGCGGAGGGCGCCGTGGCGACGACGCGCTCGACCTCGGCGACCAGGCCCTCCACCGCACGGTCCAGCACCGCGCGCACCAGCTCCGCCTTGTCGGGGAAGTAGTAGTAGAGCGCGCCCTTGGACATGCCGCACCTGCTGGTGACCTCCGCCATCTGGAAGTCCGTCCCGCCCCGCTCCACCATGAGCTCGGCCGTCGCCGCCATGATCTTCTCGCGCGTGGCCGCGCTCTTGGGCGTTGCCGTGCCGGGCCTTGCCGCCATGTCCTTCTCCGTTCCCTCGTGCCGCGCCGCCAGGCGCCGTCGTGCCAACGCGTCAATCTTAGCATCTGTTCAGCTGTTTTGAACTTGGCTCAAAATTATTGGACTCCTGAATAAAACTCGCCCCGCGGGGTACCTCTTGAGCCATTGAACGCGTAACACGTCTCGCTCAAGGGAGCCTCTCATGAGAACCATCGCGCGCATCCTCGGCCGCGACCTCAAGCGCCTGGCGGCAAGCCCCGTCGCCCTGGTGGTGGCGGTTGGGGTCTGCCTCGTCCCCGCGCTCTACGCGTGGGTGAACATCCTTGCCAACTGGGACCCGTACCAGAGCACCTCCACCGTGCCCGTGGCCGTGGTCGTGGAGGACAAAGGCGCCGAGGTCCCCGGCATGGGAGAGGTCAACGCCGGCGACATGGTAAGGGAGAGGCTCGAGGAGAACCACCAGCTCGGCTGGACCTTCGTGGACCAGGACGAGGCGCTCGAGGGCGTCCGCGCCGGCCGCTACTACGCCGCCTTTGTCATACCGCCCGACTTCACCTCGACCCTCGCGGGCGTGCTGGACGGCCACCCCACGCAGGCCCGCATTGGCTACTACGTCAACGAGAAGGCCAACGCGGTGGCGCCCAAGGTGACGGACACGGGGGCGACCACGCTCGAGGACCAGATCGCCGGGCAGTTTGTGTCGCTCGCCGGTAAGACCGTCACCCAGAGGCTCCAGGGCGCGGTGGGGTCCGCCGCGGGGGATGTCGACGGGGCGAGGTCGTCCGCGCTGAAGAGCCTCCGAGCCACGCAGGGGCGCCTCGACGACCTGGCGGACTCCCTCGAGGACGCGGGCGGGACCGTGGATGCGGCCCGCGAGGCCGTGGGCCGCGCGCGTGAGACGCTCTCCGCCACGGCGGACGCGGCGGGAGGGCTCGCCTCGTCGATGGACTCCGCGCTCGGGTCGCTCGCCGGCGCGCGCGAGGGGCTGCGCTCCTTTGCCCGCGGCCTTGACGACAGGCTGGGCGAGGGCGCCTCCGCGATCTCCGGACTGTCCTCGACGGCGAGCCAGGACATCGGCCGCATCGCCGGGGACGTGGGCTGGGCGCAGGGGCGCCTCGACGCGGCGCTCTCGCGCCTGCGGGCGGCAAACGACGACGTGACGGGCATGGCGGAGTCGCTCGGGGCGGCGCGCGACAAGGTCGCCTCCCTCGAGCCCGCCGACGACGCGCAGCGCGCCCTCCAGCAGCAGGTGGTCTCCGCGCTCGACGAACAGGTGGCGCTTCTCGAGGGGCTTGCCAGCGGGCAGGCCTCCGCCCTCGACGAGCTCCAGGGGATAAGCAACGAGGTGAGCGACGGGGCCAAGAGCGTGGACGGGCTCGCCACCTCGGTAAACGACGCCGTCCAGGCGGGCACGGGCTCGCTCGACGCCCTGCGGACGGACCTCGCCACGGGCGCGGCACCCGAGCTCTCCTCCGCGCTCGACGCCCTCGCGGACGCGGGCGGTCGCCTTGCCGGCGGAACCGGCTCGCTCGTGCCGATGATCGAGCAGGCGGACGCCGGGCTGGCCCAGCTCGACGCGCTTCTCGCCCAGAGCCAGTCCACCCTGGCGGAAACCGCCGACTCCTTGAGGGGCTCCGCCGATCGCATGGGCGCGCTGGCAGACGACCTCGCCGCCGTGCAGAGCGCACGGGCCCTGCCCGCCGTGGGCGACGTCCTCTCCCTCGACCCCGCCTCCACGGGCGCGGCGCTGGGCTCGCCGGTCCAGATGGTCGACGAGCCGGTGTTCCCCGTTGCCAACTACGGCTCCGGGGTGGCGCCGTTCTACACCAACCTCGCGCTGTGGGTGGGCGGCTTCGTGCTCGTGGCCATCTACAAGCTAGAGGTGGACCGCGAGGGGCTGGGCGACGTCGAGGTCACGCCCACGCAGGCGTTCTTTGGGCGCTGGCTCCTGCTCGCCCTCCTCGGCCAGGTGCAGGCCCTGACGTGCTGCGTGGGCGACCTGGCGCTTGGCGTCCAATGCGTCTCCCCCGTTGCGTTTGTGCTCGCGGGCATGGAGGCGTCGCTGGTCTACGTGCTCGTGGTCTACTCGCTCGCCGTGGCGCTCAAGCACGTTGGCAAGGCGCTCGCGGTGCTGCTGGTGGTGCTGCAGATCCCCGGGGCATCCGGCCTCTACCCCATCCAGATGCAGCCCGCCTTCTTCCGAGCGCTGGGGCCGTGGCTCCCCTTCACCTACGGGATCGGCGCCATGCGCGAGGCGGTGGCGGGCTTCTATGGCACAAACTACGCGCGCGACCTCGCCGTCCTTGCGCTCTTTGCCGTTCCCGCGCTGCTTCTGGGCGTGGTTGCCAGAAGGAGGCTCCT
The DNA here is from genome assembly GCF_024733715.1 of Thermophilibacter sp. ET337. NCBI lineage: Bacteria > Bacillati > Actinomycetota > Coriobacteriia > Coriobacteriales > Atopobiaceae > Thermophilibacter > Thermophilibacter sp. ET337. The sequence goes on from NZ_JANRHO010000002.1 coordinate 217,404, forward strand.
CGGGGCAAACGCGCTCTTTGACCGCAAGATGGCCCAGACGGACCTCCTTGTGACCGAGCGTGACGGCGAGAAGGACGCCGGGCGCCTGGCGCTCCTGGTGAACGCGCTCGCCTCCTCCCCCGCCCACCGCGAGGCGTTCCTGGCACGGGCCGCGCGCTTTGAGCTGGCGTACCCGCGCCGCGTGCGGCGCGGCGTCGTGGCGCTGCTGGCCGTGCCGCTGGCCCTTCTCGCCCTGCTCTTTGCCCATCCGGCAAAGCTGTTGCTGCTGAGCCTGTGGGTGGTCTCCCTGGTTGCCGCGAGCGCGTACCTCATCTGGCTGGAGTACGTGCACGAGCGGCTGGCAGAGCGCGCCGGGCTGGCACGGATGGACAGAGACGAGCTGGTCGCGCTGGCCGAGGACGCCGCGCGGGCCGAGAAGGGAGGCGAGGCGCGATGAGAGGGGTCTGGGAGCTTGTGCGCCGCGACGCGCGTCACGTGCGGGCCAACGCCATCGCACTAGTGGTCTTTGTGGGAATCGTCGCCGTGCCGTCCTTCTACGCGTGGTTCAACATCGCGGGCAGCTGGGACCCGTACGGCAACACGGGCAACATCCGCGTGGCCGTTGCCAACGAGGACGAGGGCTACTCCGGGGAGCTGGTGCCCCTGACCGTCAACATGGGCGAGCGCGTGGTGGCCGAGCTGCAGGGTTCCGACTCCATTGGGTACGTGGTCACCTCGGAGGCCGACGCCGTCGAGGGCGTGCGCTCGGGCGAGTACTACGCGGCCGTGGTGATTCCGCCGGACTTCTCGCGCGACATGATGACCACCTTCTCCGCCGATCCCGTCCGTGCCGAGGTGCGCTTCTACCAGAACGAGAAGGCAAACGCCATCGCCACCATAGTCACCGACAAGGCGTCCTCGGCCGTGATGGCGCAGATCGACTCCGGATTTGCCGAGGCGGTGAGCGCCGTTGGCGCGGGCGCCCTCAAGGAGCTGGGCTCCGCGCTCGACGACGACGCGGTGACGGGCCTCGCGGCGCGCCTCGACGCGGCGGTGACGGACTCCGCCGACGCGCTCTCCGGAACGGCGGTCTCCGTGAGGGACTTCGCGGACCTGCTCGAGTCGACGCGCGGGCTTCTGAGCAGCGGCGCGGGGGTGGCCGACGCGGCGCTCTCCCCCACGGCGGACGCCGGCGAGGTGCTCGGCGAGACGGCGTCGGGCCTTGCGGGGGCCGGGTCGGCGATAGACGACGCAGAGACGTCCGTGGCCGGCGCGCTCGAGTCCGCGGGCGCGGGGCTCGACGGAGTGGACGCAGCGATAGACGATGCACTCGACGTCGCGGGCGCGCAGGAGGCAAGGATCCAGAAGGGCCTCTCCGCCGCGCGGGACGCCGTAGGCGAGCAGATCGATGCGCTCGAGCGGCTGGACGGCGCGCTTGGGGAGCAGCTCGACCTCATGCGCGAGCTCGAGGGGACGCTTCCCGAGGGCAGCCCCGTGCGCGAGGGGCTCGGCAGCGCGATTGCGGGCGTGGGCGGTCTGCGCGACCGCGTTGACCGGGCGCTCGTTGAGCTGCGCGACCTCTCTGACGGGCTGGGCCGGACGATGGGCGACCTCGACGCCGGGGCAGCGGACGCCGAGGAGGCGCGCGAGCGGCTTAAGGGCCTCGTAGACGAGGCGCGCACGGCGGTGGACGGCGCGGGGCAGCTCTACGACGACGAGGTGCGCGGGAGCCTCGGGAGCCTTGCGGGGCAGGTGGCCGAGGCCGCCGAGCAGGCGGACGCGATCGAAGGGAACCTCGCCGGGACCCTTGCGGCCGTGGGCTCCGCGGCAAAGGACGCGAGCGACGGGCTCGCCGGGGCGCGCGACGACCTCGACGAGACCGCGGACAGCCTGGACGCGGCGGCCGAGAAGCTCGATGGCCTGCACGAGCGGCTGCGCTCCGCGCTTGACTCGGGCGACGCGCGGCAAGTGAGGGAGGTTCTGGCGTCTGGCCCGGAGGGGCTCGCCGAGTTTGTGGCGGCGCCGGTCTCGGTCGAGCGCACGGCGGTGTTTCCCGTTGAGAACAACGGCTCGGCCATGGCGCCCTTCTACACGACGCTTGCCATCTGGATCGGCGGGGTGGTGCTCGCGGCGCTGGTGCGCGCGAAGCCCTCCGAGGCCGCGCTCGAGGAGACGGGCTGCTCGCACGCGCAGGCCTACGTGGGACGCCTTGCGCTCTTTGTTGTCGTGGGGCTGGCCCAGGCGGCGCTCATCTGCGGCGGAGACCTCTTCTACCTGGGAGTTCAGTGCGAGCACCCGTGGCTCATGCTGCTTGCGTGCCTGGCGTCGTCGCTCGTCTACGTCAACTTGATCTTCTCGCTCACGGCGTCCTTTGGCGACGTGGGCAAGGCCGTTGCCGTGGTGCTCATGGTGGTCCAGGTGGCCGGCTCGGGCGGCACGTTCCCGCCCGAGATGCTGCCCGCTCCGTTCCAGGCGGTCTACTCGTGGCTGCCGTTTGTGCACAGCGAGGCGGCGCTGCGGGCGGCGATGTTTGGGGTCTGGGACGGAGACTTCTGGCGCGAGCTGGGCGTTCTTCTCGCCTACCTGGTGCCGGCGCTGCTCCTGGGCCTGGTGCTGCGCCGTCCCGTGATCCGCCTGAACGAGTGGTTTGAGCACCGCCTGGAGCGCACGCGCCTCATGTGAGGCCGCGCGGGCGACGCGCGGTACCGGTGGAGCCGAGAAACCCGCTCGGTTGCGACGGACTCGCCGGACGCGAGCCCAAAATCGGCCGCGGTTGCGACGGACTCGCCGGGCGCGAGCCCAAAATCGGCCATGGTTGCGACGAAATCAGGGCGATCGCGTCGCAGCCACGGCGGATTCCAGGCTCATCACGGGCCACGACTGGGCATCACCGTCGCAGTCGCCGCCGATTCCGGGCTCGACGCCGGAGCACGCGTCGCCGCGCGTCGCAGTCGCCGGCAATTCCGGGCTCGCGGTTGGCGTGCGGACATCGTCGGGACGTCGCCGTCCTTCTCGCCGGCGCTGTATACTAGGCGCGTATGTGACGATAAGAACCACGGAGAGGAACCTCATGTCCGAGACCCCCGTTCGCGTGCGCTTTGCGCCCTCGCCCACCGGCAAGCTCCACGTTGGCGGCGCGCGCACCGCAATCTACAACTGGGCGTTTGCCCGCGCCAACCACGGCACCTTCATCCTGCGCATCGACGATACCGACCCCGAGCGCTCCACCGAGGAGAACACCCAGATCATCCTGCGCGCCATGCGCTGGCTGGGCCTCGACTGGGACGAGGGCCCGGAGGTGGGCGGCGACTATGGCCCCTACAAGCAGACCGAGCGCGCCCAGATGTACCGCGACGCCGCCCAGCGCCTCTGGGACGAGGGCAAGGCGTACCCGTGCTTCTGCACGCCGGAGCAGCTGGCCGCCGACCGCGAGGCCGCGCAGGCGCGCAAGGACCCCTTCCAGGGCTACCAGCGCCGCTGCCGCGACCTCGACCCCGCCGAGGCGCAGCGCCGGATCGCCGCCGGCGAGCCGTACGTCCTGCGCATCAAGGTGCCCGAGGACCGCGGCGACGTCGTCGTGCGCGACGCCGTCCACGGCGACGTGACCTTCGCGGCGCGCGAGCTCGACGACTTCGTCATCCAGCGCACCGACGGCACGCCCACCTACAACTTCGCCACCGTGGTGGACGACGCCGCCATGGGCATCACCCACGTCATCCGCGGCGACGACCACCTCTCCAACACCCCGCGCCAGGTCATCGTCTACGAGGCCCTCGGCGCGCCGGTGCCCACCTTCGCTCACATCTCCATGATCCTGGGCGCGGACGGCAAGAAGCTCTCCAAGCGCCACGGCGCCACCAACGTGGAGGAGTACCGCGACGCGGGCTATCTCTCGGACGCCTTCGTGAACTACCTGGCGCTTCTCGGCTGGTCGCTCGACGGCGAGACCACGATCATCCCGCGCGACGTGCTGGCCTCGCAGTTCTCGCTCGACCACGTGTCCAAGAACCCGGCGACCTTCGACCCCAAGAAGCTGGACTGGATCCAGGCCGAGTACATCCGCTCCATGAGCGACGCCGACTTCGCCGACCAGGTCATGCTGCCCGAGCTCCACGAGGCGGGCCTCATCTGCGACGGCTTCGAGGCCGACGAGGCCTGGGTCGACGCGCTGGCCGCCATCGTGAAGCCGCGCACCAAGTTCCCGGCCGACGTCGTCGCCGTGGCGGCGCCGGTCTTCGCGACCGCCGAGACGCTCGCCTATGACGAGAAGAGCGTGGAGAAGGGCCTCGCCAAGGAGGGCATGGGCGCGGTGCTGGACGCGGCGCGCGCGGCTTTGACTGGGGTCGACGAGTGGGCGCCGGCCGCGATCGACGCGGCGCTGGAGACGCTGCCCGAGGCGCTCGACATGAAGAAGCGCCTGGTCTTCCAGGCCGTGCGCGTGGCGGTGTGCGGCAACATGGTGTCGCCGCCGCTCGGCGAGACGATGGCGCTCGTGGGCCGCGAGGACTGCCTCGCACGCATCGAGCGTGCCCGCGGCATGGCGCTGTAGGCGTCCCCGCAGAGTCCCGCGCAAGGCTGACGTCCGGGAGTCGCTCCGTTGAGATGCGGCTTCCGGACGTTTTTCTCGTTCAAACCGTCCGGAAGCCGCACGCACCGGCAAGAGGTGCGGGCCCACCCACACTTCCAGCCGACGATATGCCGAGAAGAACCTGCCTACTGCTCCGTGCCCTCGCCGGCGACCACGGCGTCGTCGGAGCCCGCGACCGCGGCCCCGATCATGGCGCTGAGGCCGGCGACCATCATGTCCACGCTCATCGACGCGGTGCCCTCCCCCATCGAGACGGCCTGCTCGGTGGCGTAGGGCACGTGCACGAAGCCGCCGCGCACGCCGGGGTGGCGCGTCGCGAGGCAGTGCAGCAGCTCGTAGAGGACCTCGTTGCAGCAGAACGTGCCCGCCGTGTAGGAGACGGCGGCCGGCACGCCCGCGGCGCGCGCGGCATCGGCCATGGCAAAGACCGGCACGGTGGCGAAGTAGGCGTCGGGGCCGTCCGCCTCGAGGCGGCCGACGGGCTGGTTGCCCTCGTTGTCCGGGATGCGCGCGTTGGCGTAGTTGATGCCCACGAACTCGGGCGTGATGTGGCTGCGGCCGCCCGCCTGGCCGATGCACAGGACCACGTCGGGGCGCTGCTCCTCGATCGCGGCCTCGACCGCGGCCGGCCCCTTGCCAAAGACCACGGGAATCTGCACGGTGACGACCTCGGCGCCCGCGACCTCGCGCGGCAGGCGCCGCACGGCCTCGAGGGCGGGGTTGATGGTCGCGCCGCCAAAGGGCTCGAAACCGGTGACCAGTACCTTCATGGAAATCCTTCCTTTCCTAGGGGCCGGGCACCGCTTGAGGGTATGTACACCGCCGCTTGAGGGTATGTACACCGCCCCGGATGGGTCCGGCCAAAGACGTGCAGGTCAGAGGGCTGCCGAGAAGAACGTTCTTCTCGGCACGTGTACATACCCTCAAGGGGCGGTGTACATACCCTCACGAGGCGCCCCGCGGGGCACCGCCGGCTACAGGCCGAAGACGATCATGTAGACGATCTGCGCCGCGAGCATGAACAGCGCGATCGGCACCTGCTTCTTGATGACGCCGTAGGAGTCCTTCATCTCGAGGATCGCCACGGGCACGATGTTGAAGTTCGCGGCCATCGGCGTCATGAGGGTGCCACAGAAGCCGCAGGTCAGCGCCACCGAGCCAATGAGGGCGGGGTCGGCGCCGAGCGCCAGCACAAACGGTGCGCCGATGCCCACCGTCATCACGGTGATGGCGCCGTAGGCGTTGCCCATGACCATCGTGAAGACCGCCATGCCGATGGCGTAGACGATCACGCCCACGACGGCGTTGCCCTGCGGGATCACGCCCGAGACCAGCTCGGAGATCACGTCGCCCACGCCCGCGGCGGTAAAGATCGCGCCCAGCGCGGCGAGAAGGACCGGCAGCATGGAGAGCGGGCCCACGGTGTCGAGCATGCGGCGCGTGTCGTCGAGGAAGACCCGTGGGGTGTTCTTGCGCGAGAAGGCCATGAGCAGCACGCCGCCCACCACCACGCCGAAGGTCAGGCCCACGAGCGAGCTGATGTTGGTGAACAGGGCGAAGACCAGCGCCATCACGCCCAGCGAGAGCGCCGGCACGAAGAGCTTCATGCCGATCTTCTCGTAGTTGCCCTGCATCTCCTCGGCCGTGGGCTCGCCGCCCACGCCGCGGCCCACCTGCTTGAGGATGGGCGGGATGACCATCAGCACCACGAGCACGCCCGCCACGGTGGACGGGACCCAGCGGCCCACGATGAACAGGATGCCGAGCACGCACCAGAAGAAGGCGGTGCCCAGGCGCTTCTCGTTGGTCTGGTCCATGGCGTTGCGCACGCCCGCGTAAAACGCGATGAGGCCGATGAGGATGTAGACGACCTCGAGGAGCTTGTCGGAGAGCGTCACGTCGGCACTCTGGAAGAACTGGACGAACTCAGTCATCGGGCGTCACCGCCCTTCTCGGCGCGCTCGTCCTTTGACGCGGCCTCGGCCGCGGCGGAGGCCTCCTCCAGGCTGGTGGAGCCGGTCGCCTTGATGACCTTGGAGCGGCGCCTCATGAGCCGGCGGTCGATGACGTTGTAGTAGACGATGGCGGCGAGCATGGCCACGATGGCCACGGGGACCTGCACCGCGGCGAGGTCCGCCAGGCTCACGTCGTAGCCAAGACCCGCGAGCGTGCCCTGGACGAGCAGGCCGCCGGAGCCGCCGATGAACAGCACCTGGCCGAAGAACCACGCGACGTTGTCGATGCCCGCGGAGATGCCCTTGAGCTCCTCGAGGTGCTTCTCGCCGATCTTGCTGCCGTCGCGCTCGACGGCCGCCTGCTCCATGGGCATGACGACCGGGCGGATGAAGCCCGCGACGCCGCCGAAGTTGACGTTGAACGCGGCAAAGGCCACGCGCACGATGCCGTATGCCGACACGATCATGCCGGCGGAGGCGTTCTTGAGCTTGCGGATGAGGGCTGCCGCCGCCTGGCGCAGGCCGCTGCGCTCGAGCGTGCCGGTGATGACGAACGTCATGATGAAGATGCACATGCTGCGGTTCGAGACGAAGCTCTCACCAAGGGTGTCCAGGAACGCCACCGGGTCCATCCCGCCCACCACCGCAGTCGCCACGGCGGCGACCATGATGATGAGGATGGAGTCGAGCTTGAGGGCAAAGCCCGCCACGACGATGACGATTCCCAGGAGCTTGATCAGCTCTGCGGGATCCATCGGTCCTCCTTGCTTGCAGGTAGACAGTACGACTTGGGTATCGTATCCAAGCCCGCGCTCCGGGCGGGCGGCGCGGGCGGGGCTTCCCCAATTGGTAACAGTGCCGCAAGGGCGGCCCAAGCCAGCCCGCACCCTGCTAAGCTAGCTGTCGAGAACAACGGCCCGCCGTCACGGGAGACGCATATGGCAGCGAAGCCCCAGACCCTTGCCACCACCTCCGCCTTTGAGGTGCTGGGCCCCGTCATGGTGGGCCCCTCCTCCTCGCACACCGCCGGAGCCCTGCGCTGCGCGCGCGTCGCGGCGTCGCTCGTGGGCGGGCGCATCGCGCGCGTGCGCTTCACGCTGTGGAACTCCTTCGCCCACACCTATCACGGCCACGGCACCGACCGGGCGCTCGTGGCGGGCGTGCTGGGCCTAGACACCGACGACGAGCGCATCCGCGACGCCTTTGACCTGGCGCGCGAGGCGGGCCTGGACTTCGAGTTCGTCGAGGCCGGGGACGACTCCTCGGTGCACCCCAACACCGTGGACATCGACATGGAGGGCGCCGGCGGCCAGCGCTGCCAGGTGCGCGGCGAGAGCCTCGGCGGCGGCAAGATGCGCATCAGCCGCATCGACGGCGTGGGCGTGGACATCTCCGGGGCGTACGCGACGCTCTTCGTGGCGCACCGCGACGCCCCGGGCATCCTGGCCTCGCTCACCCACCTGCTGGCCATGGCCGAGGTCAACATCGCCTTCTGCCGCACCTACCGCACCGAGCAGGGCGGCCAGGCCTACTCGGTCTTCGAGACCGACGGATCCCCAGACGCCTCCGTGCTGCCCATGATCCGCCGCATCCGCGACGTGAGCTTCGCGACCTTCATCTCCGTGCCGGGCTCTGCCGTGGCCCCCGGCGTCACCGCGGCGGAGCTCTTCGACGACGGCGCCCAGCTGCTCGAGGCCTGCGCCGAGCGGGGGCTTTCCATCGGCGGCGTCATGCGTCTGCGCGAGCTCGGCCTCACGGGCGAGGAGCGCGCCGAGGCGTCCATGCGCCGCGTCATCGAGGTCATGCGCGAGGAGACGAGCGCTCCCATCTGCGCGCCGGCGCGCTCGCTCGGCGGCTTCATCGGAGGGGAGGCGCGCCTCGTGAGCGAGGGCTCCGGGCGCTGGGCGGAGGCGCTCATGGGCGCCGCGCAGACCGACGCCGTCGCGCGCGCGATGGCGGTGCTCGAGCGCTCGGCCGCGATGGGCGTCATCGTGGCAGCTCCCACCGCGGGGTCGGCCGGCGTGGTCCCCGGCTGCGTGCTCGCCGTCGCCGATGCCGTGGGCGCAGGCGACGACGCCGTCGCCGAGGCGCTCTGGTGCGCCGCGGCGGTGGGCCTCAACATCCAGACGCACGCCTGCGTCGCCGGCGCCGAGGGCGGCTGCCAGGCGGAGGTGGGATCTGCGGCGGCGATGGCGGCCGCGGCGCTCGTGGAGCTGCTCGGCGGCACGCCGGAGCAGGCGCTCTGCGCGAGCTCGATCGCGATCTCCAACCTGCTGGGGCTCGTCTGCGACCCGGTGGGCGGCCTCGTCGAGGTCCCCTGCCAGGCGAGAAACGCCATCGGCGTGGCGGCGGCCTTCTCGGCGGCGCAGCTCGCCCTCTCGGGTATGAAGTGGCTCGTGCCCTTCGACCAGGTCGTCGCCGCGATGGCCGAGGTCGGTCACGCCCTGCCGTCGCGCCTGCGCGAGACCGCCCGCGGCGGCCTCGCGGCCACGCCCGCGGCGCGCGCGGCGTGCGCGGGCTGCGCCGGCTGCGCGTAGGGGGACGGCGCGGGGCGGCACGTTCTTATCGGCCCTCCCGCACTTCTCGCTATACGCCGGGAGCGAGCCCGCACTTCTCGCTTTTCATATCCAGTGCGGGCCACAACGCACTGGATGCGCGCACTCAAGAAGATCCGCCAAGAGCGAGCCCGCACTCGATGCCCATAGCCCCCGATTTTGCCCGCACTTCTCGCCCGCCCCTCAGGCGCGGGCATCGACGCCAAGGAGGCCTCGCGTGTACGAGCTGATCCAGGTCACCGACCGAACCTTCTACATCGAGAGCCCCGCCAAGATCGGCCTGGTGCGACTCGACGAGACCGACGTGTGCCTCATCGACAGCGGCAACGACAAGGACGCGGGCCGCAGGGTGCGCAAGCTGCTGGACGAGCGGGGATGGCGCCTGACGGCGATCTACAACACCCACTCCAACGCGGACCACATCGGCGGCAACCGCTACCTGCAGGCGCAGACGGGGTGCCGGGTCTTTGCGCCGGGCGTCGAGTGCGCGTTCACGCGTCGGCCCGAGCTGGAGCCCGCGTTTCTCTACGGCGGCTACCCGTGCCGCGACCTCAGGCACAAGTTCCTCCTGGCACAGGAGAGCGACGCCGAGCCCCTGACGGCCGAGGAGCTCCCCGAGGGCCTCGAGGCCATCGGGCTGCCTGGCCACTTCTTCGACATGGTCGGGTATCGCACGGCGGACGACGTTGTCTTTCTCGCCGACTGCCTCTCGAGCGCCGAGACGCTCGAGAAGTATCGGGTGAGCTTTGTCTATGACGTCGCCGCCTACCTCGAGACCCTGGAGATGGTCAAGGGCCTCTCCGCCCGGATGTTCGTCCCCGCCCACGCGCCCGCCACGGAGGACGTCTCCGAGCTGGCGCAGCTCAACATCGACACGGTGCACGAGGTTGCCGAGAAGATCGTGGGGCTGTGCGCCGAGCCGCGCTCCTTCGAGGGCATCCTGCAGCGGGTCTTTGCCGACTACGGCCTGCGGATGACCTTCGAGCAGCACGCGCTCGTGGGCAGCACCGTGCGCTCGTACCTCTCCTGGCTGCGCGACGCGGGGCGCGTGGGGATCGAGTTCGAGGACAACGTGCTGCTCTGGCGGCAGGCGTAGGGCTCGGGCGGCGACGCACAAGTTCTCCAAAAAAGACGCTTGCGCGGCCGACGTCTTTCCCGTATAGTGTTTTCCCGCGCTGAGAGGCGCATGAAGTGGCAAATTGGGACTTCGTCTAGTGGTAGGACAGCGGATTCTGGTTCCGTCAACGGGAGTTCGACTCTCTCAGTCCCAGCCATTTGCCCCTTCCAATCGTATATGTGGCCCGTTCGTCTAGCGGTTCAGGACGCCGCCCTCTCAAGGCGGAGATCACCAGTTCGAATCTGGTACGGGCTACCAAATGGCCCGTTCGTCTAGCGGTTCAGGACGCCGCCCTCTCAAGGCGGAGATCACCAGTTCGAATCTGGTACGGGCTACCAAACGTTCAAGGACCGGGGTCACACGCCCCGGTCCTTTTCTTGTGCTTGCCGCCCAAGCCCATCCCCTACCACCGGAGCCACTCGAGCTGAGCCTCGCGGTCGTTGGGCAGCTGGCCATCCATGACCGTGGCGAGCAGCTGCGCGAGCACCATGCCCACGCCCGGGCCCGGCTCGATGCCGCGCTCGCGAATCACGTCCGCGCCGCCCACGGCGAGGTCGCCCACGCACCAGACCGCCCCGGCGGCGAGCTCGGCGCGCAGCGCGCGGGTCATCTGGTCGAGCTCCACGGCATAGCCCGTACACTGCGGCGCCTTGGCAACCGCGTCGGAGCGCTTGAGGTCGAGCAGGTCGAAGGAGAGCCTGCGCGCCTGGCCCGGGCAGGCCCGCTCCAGCTCGGAGAGCATGCGACGCATGGAGGGGGCCGTCGCGCGGATCTCGAAGTCGTGCAGCAGCACCAGCGCCGCGGCAGCGCGCGATACGTCGCCGGGAATCGCCAGACGCGCCATGACGCGCCGGGCCGTCCGGGCCCCCGCCTCGGGATGGCCGAAGAAGTGTCCGCGGCCGGACACGTCCTCGCTCCAGCACTCCGGCTTGGCGACGTCATGCAGGAGCGCCGCCCAGCGCAGCGCCTGCGAGGCGCCGCCGCCCGTGAACTCCTCCACGCCCGCGCAGACGCGCGCCGTGTGCTCGAGCACGTCGTGGGCGTGATAGGGGCTCTTCTGGTCAAAGCCCGCCATCGGCGCGAGCTCGGGGACGGCGGCGGCCATCACGGCGAACTCGTGGCGCAGCGCCCAGGCGGCCCGGCCTGTCGCGAGAATGCCGTCCAGCTCCTGGCCGATGCGCTCGTGCGCGATCTGGGCGAGCTCGGGCGCGCACGAGACGAGGGCATCCTGCGTGGCCGAATCGATCCTGGCGTCAAGCCGACATGCGAAGCGCACGGCACGCAGCACGCGCAGGGCGTCCTCCTCGAAGCGCCGACGCGGCTCCCCAACCGCGCGGATGACCCGCGCCGCAAGATCTTTCTCTCCGTCAAAGGGGTCGAGCAGGCCTCGCTTCGGGTGAAAGGCCATCGCGTTGACGGTGAAGTCCCGACGGGCGAGGTCCTCGCGCACGTCCGTGACAAAGCGAACCTCGTCAGGATGCCGGCGGTCGGTGTAGGCCCCCTCGACGCGATAGGTGGTGGTCTCGACGGGACTGCCGTCGACGACGGCGGTCACGGTTCCGTGCGCCGTCCCCGTCTCGTGCACCTCGATGCCCGCGGCGCGCAGCACGCGGGCCGTCTGCTGCCAGGGCGCCGAGGTCGTGACGTCGACGTCGTGACCGGGCCGGCCGAGCAGGGCGTCGCGCACCCAGCCTCCCACGACCCAGGCCTCGTGCCCGGCGGCCTCGAGCGCGCCGACCACGCGAAGCGCGTAGGCGGGCAGCTCGCGCGCGAGGCGCATCTCGATGTCGCGACTCATGCCGCCTCCCTTGGCCCTGGGCTCGTCTTGCCCGATTCTAGCATGGGCCCCGACCCCGGGCGCGTCCCGCCCGCCTGGGACGGGAGCCGCTCCGCAAGCGCTCGCGCCCACGTCTCTGCAAAACCGTCCCTCAATCCATATCTGGGCGCTCCGCCAAGCAAAACCTCATCTCAATCCATGCAAAATCCGCCCCAGAGGGGAATCTCTTGGGAAAACCGGCTCATGCAGACACAGCTCAACTGGGAAAACGCAGAGACGTTTTCGGAACGGCGCGAAAATCCCATGTATCGAAGGCGGCTTATGTTTCGCGACCTGCCCGAATATGCATTGAAGGCACGTTTTGCACGGGGGCACGGGAACCCACGGGGCCCTGCCGCTGCAAGAACGCGAGTGCTATCCTCGTGAGCGGTTAAATCATCCAACAAACGGGAGGCAAGACTATGGACGAGATGACTTCGGTGACCGTCGACGACCTGGCGTCGGCGCACGACCAGTTCCGCTCCGAGCGCGTCAACATCGTCGCGAAGAACGCGGTGAGCTCCAACGGCATCACCGCCGCAGCGCGCGTGCCCGAGGGGGTGGCCGCCAACGCGCTCACCTTCGACGTCGAGGTCAAGCAGGGAGATCGCTGCGACCAGCAGCGCTCCGGCCGCTGCTGGATGTTCGCGAGCCTCAACACCATGCGCTACCGCGTCATCCACCGCTACGACCTCAAGACCTTCGAGCTCTCCCAGACCTATCCCCTGTTCTGGGACAAGCTCGAGAAGAGCAACTGGTTCTTCGAGAACATCCTCGACACCCTGGACGAGCCGCTCGACGGCCGTCTCGTGTCCTACCTGCTCATGGCGCCCGTGGGCGACGGCGGCCAGTGGGACATGTTTCGCAGCCTCGTCAAGAAGTACGGCGTGGTGCCCAAGGAGGCCATGCCCGAGACCGCCTGCTCGCGCAACACCCGCGAGATGGACTCCTGCCTCACCCGTTACCTGCGCGGCGCCGCCAAGCGCCTGCGCCAGAGCCACGAGGCGGGCGTCTGCCGCGAGGATCTCGAGGAGATGAAAAAGGAGATGATGGGTGACGTCTATCACCTCCTCGCGACCTGCCTCGGCGAGCCGCCCGCGTCCTTCGAGGTCCGTCTGCGCGACAAGAACGACAAGCTCGCGCTCTCCGGCACCTACACGCCTCAGGAGTTCTTCGCCTCCGTCGTGGACATGAACGTCGACGACTACGTGAGCCTCATCTCCGCCCCCACCGTCGACAAGCCCTTCGGCCACACCTACACCGTGAGCCGCCTCGGCAACGTCGTCGAGGACGGCGGCGTGCGCTACCTCAACCTCCCGATCGAGCGCCTCAAGGAGTGCGCGGTCGCTCAGCTGCGCGACAACCTCCCCGTGTGGTTTGGCTGCGACGTGGGCCAGAGCTACCTGCGCGAGGAGGGCATCATGGACACGGCCGCCCTGGACGTCGACGCCCTCTTCGGCTTTGAGGTCGAGGGCTGCATGGACCGCGCGGAGCGCCTCGACTACGGCGAGTCGCTCATGACCCACGCCATGGTCCTCGAGGGCGTCAACCTCGACGCCGAGGGCCACCCCACGCTCTGGAAGGTCGAGAACAGCTGGGGCGCCGACCACGGTCGCAACGGCTTTGACACCCTGTCCGACCCTTGGTTCAACGAGTACGTCTACCAGGTCGTCGTTGACAAGAAGTACCTGAGCGACGAGGAGCGCGCGACCTACGAGACCGAGGAGCCCACCGTGCTCGCACCGTGGGACCCCATGGGCTCGCTCGCCCGCGCGCGCTAGGGGGGCACACATGAGCGACTACACCCCCGGCGCGATCGCGCCCGAGCGCGCTAACGAGCTCACCTCGACCTTCTCCGCCGACCGAGCCAACCGCGTGGCGAGAAACGCCGTCACCTCGATGAACGTCCACGCCGCCGCGCGCGACGTCACGACCATGCGCACCTATCACGACACCTTTGCCGTGAGCCGCGCGCGCACCGGCAAGGTCACCAACCAGCGCCACTCCGGCCGCTGCTGGATGTTCGCCGCCTTCAACGTGGCGCGCGCCGCCACGATGGACCTGCTCGACGTCGACGACTTCGAGTTCTCCCAGGCCTTCGGCTTCTTCTATGACAAGCTCGAGAAGTTCAACGTGGGTCTCGAGTACGTCATCGAGACCGCCGCGCTGCCGCTCGACTCCCGCGAGGTCTCGGGGCTTCTTGGCCACTGCATGGGCGACGGCAACTACTACCCCGCCGCTATGAACATCATCCGCAAGTGGGGCCTCGTGCCCAAGGACGTCATGCCCGAGAGCGCTTGCACCAAGGACGCCGACCAGATGAACGCCCAGCTCGAGCGCCTCTTCCACAAGAGCGCGATGGAGCTGCGCCGCCTCGCGGCCGAGGGCGCCGACGTTGCAGACCTGCGCGAGGCCAAGGAGGGCATGGTCGCCGACTGCCACCGCGTCCTCTCCGTGTGCCTCGGCGAGCCGCCGCTGACCTTTGACCTCGAGGTCCCCGTGGGCAAGAACTGCCGCATCAAGGCCTCCCAGCTCGTGGAGCAGTCCGGTGACGACCGCCCGGCATGCGAGAAGGACGCGCCGCGGCGGCTCCTCGTGGACCGCGGCATCACGCCGCGCGAGTTCGCCGAGCGCTACGTGCCCCTCGACCCGGGCGACTACGTGCAGCTCGTCAGCATGCCCGGCGAGACCCGCCCCTTCGGCCACGTCTTCCACCGCCGCTTCTCCGACACCATGGCCGACGGCACGCCTCTCAAGATGCTCAACGTGCCCGTCGAGGCGCTCGAGGACGCCGCCGTGGCGTCGCTTCGCGCCGGCGTGCCTTGCGAGATGGCGTGCGACGTGGGCCAGCAGTTCCCGCGCAAGATCGAGGACTTCCCCGGCGTGCTCGCGTGCGACACGATGGACTACGAGGGACTCTTTGGCGTCGACCTCTCCATGGACCGCGCCGAGATGATCGACGCGCACGAGACGCGCAACACCCACGCGATGACCTTCCAGGGCGTCGAGCTGGGCGCCGACTGCCGTCCGGTGGCCTGGCGCATCGAGAACAGCTGGGGCGAGGACGCCTGCAAGGGCGGCTACCTCGTGGCGAGCGCCGAGTGGTTCCGCACCTACGGCGGCGAGGTCGTCGTGCGCCGCGAGTTCGTGCCCGCGGACCTGCTCGACCTCTGGGACAACGCCCC
The DNA here is from genome assembly GCF_024733715.1 of Thermophilibacter sp. ET337. Classification (NCBI taxonomy): domain Bacteria; kingdom Bacillati; phylum Actinomycetota; class Coriobacteriia; order Coriobacteriales; family Atopobiaceae; genus Thermophilibacter; species Thermophilibacter sp. ET337. Next base: position 232,599 of record NZ_JANRHO010000002.1, read on the forward strand.
CGTCGAGGAGGTCGACCCCTGGACCACCGTAGGCCTCGCGCTCGCGCCGCGGCTGTAGACATACGCACCCCATGGGTCGCCCCCGGGCTTGCCCCGTGCTCAGACAGTCCTCGCCGCATAGGGCGCGGCTGCGGAACTGCGCGCGGGACAAGCCCGGGGGCGACCCTTGTCTCGGCCGACTCTAGCCGCAGCGCCCAAGCCCCGGCGGGCAACGTCCGCCGCGAGTTCCGCAGCCGCGCCTTCTGCGGCGAGGACTGTCTGAGCGCCGGACGTTGCCCGACGGGGCGAGTCGGGTCGGAGGAAGTTGAGACTAGAACTCCGCGAAGCGGGGCTCGTGCGCGCGGGCGATGTCGTCACCGTTGGCGAGCTCGCGGGCCGCAGCGACGAAGGGTGCCTCCTCCCCGGCGCGAAAGACCAGGGAGAGCTGCACGTCCTCGGCGAAGAGCGAGTCGGCCACCTTTCCGCCGGCATCCGTCGCGAGGCGGGTCACGCGGTCGTAGAGGGCGTAGGGCAGCTGCACGGTGACCGGCGTCACCAGCGTCATCTCGACGATCTTGTCGTCTGTCTCGGCCGCCTCGACGGCTGCCTGGGTGGCGGCGGTGTAGGCGCGCACGAGGCCGCCGGGGCCCAGCAGCGTCCCGCCGAAGTAGCGCGTGACCACGCAGCAGACGTTGGCCAGGCCCGCGCCGCGCAGGACCTCGAGCGTGGGCATCCCCGAGGTCCGGCTGGGCTCGCCGTCGTCGGAGCAGCGCTCGCGGCCGTCCGCGAGGATCCAGGCGGGGACGTTGTGGCGCGCGTCGTGATGGCGCGAGCGCACCTGCTCGATGAAGGCCTCCGCGTCCTTCTCGCTCTCCACGTGGGCAAGCTGCGCGATGAAGCGGCTGCGACGGTCCTCGAACTCGCCCACGGCCTCGACGCCGACGCGCGGCGTGCGATAGGACTCCCCCGTCACCGCTCGCACCTGATGAGCTCGCTTCCGGCGCTCACCTCGACGTCGCTGTCGCACACGACCCGCACCGAGGCGAAGGCGTCGGCGTTGGTCACGGTCACGACCACCGTGTCGTCGAGCCCGCGCTCGCTCATCAGCGCGCGGTCGAAGCTCATGACGGGCTGACCGGCTCGGACGCGGTCGCCCTTGCGGACAAACGCCCGGAACCCCGCGCCGCGCAGGCGCACCGAGTCCAGGCCCACGTGAAGGAGGACCTCCGCGCCGTTCTCGGCCTGGATGAGCAGGGCATGCTTGGTCTTGACGTCGGCCACCACCGTCCCCGACACCGGGGAGAACGCCACGTCCTCCTGGGCGCGGATGCCCAGACCGCACCCCAGCATCCCCTGGGAGAAGGCGGGGTCGGGCACCGCGTCGAGGGCGACCACCTGCCCCGTGACGGGAGCGAGGATGGCCTCGGGGTCCTGGGGCGCCGGGACCGCCTCGGGCGCCCTCCTGGCGCCGGGCAGCGTCCGACTCAGCTTGTCGAGAAGACCCACGTGCGTAACCTTTCCTGCTGCGTGCCGTCGGGGGCGGCGATGTGTGCGATTCGCAGTCGTATTGTAGTCCAAGGCGAGCGCCGCGGCTCAAGGTCATTTTCATGGTAGAATCCTTGGCGCGAGGTGGGCCAGGCGACCGCGGGGCGCGAAAGCGCCATGAGGAAAGTCCGGGCTCCACAGGGCAGGATGCCGGCTAACGGCCGGGCGGGGTGACCCGACGGAAAGCGCCGCAGAAAAGAAGACTCCCGCTGGCGGGCCTGGCCCGTTGAGGGAAAAGCTGAAACGGTGGTGTAAGAGACCACCAGCGTCGTGGCAACACGGCGGCTTGGCAAGCCCCATCCGGAGCAAACGCAAATAGGAGCGCCATGGTGTGGCCCGCACTGCGCTCGGGTTGCGCGCTAGAGGCGGCTGGTGACAGCCGCAGTAGATAAATGGCCGCCCACGACAGAACCCGGCTTATAGGCCCACCTCGCACCTTCTCGCCCTTCTCGACCCAAGAGCCTCAAGACGAAAACGACCCCGCGCCGACAAGGACGCGGGGCCGCGCGGAGGCGTGCTCAACGAGGAGCTAGTCGAGGTCACCAAAGTCGGCGACGTTGACGGCCGGCGCCGGGGCGGGAGCCACGGGCGTGGGAGCGGCGGTCGGGACGTCGGTGTGGGTGGTGCCGGCGGAGCCGGTGGGGGCGCTGGAGAAGGAGACCTGCGCCGGGAACATGGCCTCGGCATCGTCCATGAAGTGCTGCAGGAGCTTCTTGTACTCGGCGCGGAAGTCCTCGCGGGAGGCCTTCAGACGGTCGATCTCGTCGAGCTCGTTCTGCTTCTCGGCGAGCGCCTGACGGATGACCTCGCGGGCCTTGGCGTCGGCGTCATTGCGGATGCGCTCGGCGGAGTCTCGCGCCTCGGCGAGGAGCTTGTCGGCGGACTGCTGCGCCACGATGAGGACCTGGGAGATCTGACGCTCGGACGCGGTGATGGAGTCGGTGGCGGGAGCCGGCGCCGGGGCGACGGGGGCCGGGGCGGTGGAGGAGCCGCGCTCCTCGAGGCTGGCAATCTGCGCCTGGGCGGCGGAGAGCTGCTGCTCGGTGGAGGTCAGGCGGCCCTTGAGGTCCGCGATCTTCTGGAGCATCGCGTCCACCTCGGCGGAGAGCTGCTCCAGGAAGGCGTCGACCTCCTCGGTGTCATAGCCGTGCTTGGAGGGAGAGAAGGTCTGCTGCTCGATGTCTGCTGGTGTGATTGCCATTCTTGTTCCCTTTCGCTTCGCGGACGCGGTCACGTCCGCTTAACCTTACCACTACAGTCTACAAAATCAGGTAATACAGCAACCGCTCGATGAGGCTGAGCGCCAATATCGCCACAACCGGCGAGAAGTCGACGCCCATGACGGGCGGGATGAAGCGCCTGAAGAGGCCGACGAAGGGCTCCACGAGGGTCGCGATGGCCGCCCGGAGGTCCTCGAAGAAGCCGGACCCCGTCCGAGGCACCCAGGACAGGATGCACCAGATGACGATGAGCCAGCCGTAGATGTCAAAGAGCCGCTGGACGACAGAGAGTATGGTGTAGAGGCTCATGCCCCGCCTTTCCTAAACCTTCAAATTGGGGACTGTCCCCAATTTGCATATGCGAGTTGGGGACGGTCCCCAACGCACATGGTACCCACGATCAGCCCTCGGCAAGCTCTCGCGTGCGCGCGAGCGCGGCGTCGACCGCCTCCTCGGAGCCGGCGGCCACGAGCGGCTCGAGCTCGCGCAGTGCCGCGGCGGTGGTCCCGCCCGGCGACGTCACGCGCTCCATGTAGGCGCGCGGGTGGACGCCCTCGGCCAGGAGCTGCTCGGCGCAGCCGCGCATGGTCGTCTCGAGCATCTCGCGGCACGCCTGGGCGGGAAGCCCCGCGCGGACGCCGGCGCGCGTGAGCGTGTCGACAAACAGCGAGAAGAACGCGGGCGCCGTCCCCACGACGGCGCCGGAGACGTCGAGCTGGTCCTCGCGCATGACCTGAGCGGCGCCGAGCGCGGCGAAGACCTTGCGGGCGAGCTCGACGTCGGCTGCCGTCGCCAGGGACCCGGCGGCGAGCGCCGTGGCGCCGGAGCGCACCTGCACCGGCAGGTTGGGCATCGCGCGGACCACCCGCGCGCCGGGAAGGGCCGCCTCGATCGTCGAGAGCGCGACGCCCGCCGCGATCGAGATGACGAGCCTCCCGGCAAGCCCCGCGGCGCACTGCGCCATGACGTCGGGCAGCACCTGGGGCTTCACGGCGAGGACCACCACGTCCGGGCCCGCGTCGACAAGCGCCGCCCCGTCCGGGAAGACGTGCGCGCCGAGCGCGGCGAGCGCCGCGGTGCGGGCGGGGTCGTGGTCTGCGGCGAGCAGACGCTCGGGGACGATCGCGCCCGCCTCGAGCAGGCCGCGCGCGATCGATCCGCCCATGGAGCCGGCGCCGACGATGCCGACGCTGACGGAGAGGGTCTCGCTCATGACGGCGCCTACCGGACGAGGTCGCCGTCGGCGACGAGCTTGTCGATGTCGGCGCGGGCGAGCTCGATGCCGCACGGCAGCACGACGAAGACCCGGTCGCCGAGCTCGCTGACCTCGCCGCCGATGCCGAAGGAGAGGCCAAAGGAGAAGTCGAGGATGCGCTTGGCGGTCTCGATGTTGGTGTTGCGGAAGACCAGGACGACCGGCTGGCCGGTGCGGACGCGGCGGACGACCGTCTGAACGTCGTCATAGGAGACGGGCTTCAGGACGTAGGGAGGCAGCTGGCCGGAGTTGTTCGCCCTCGAGATGGTGCGCGGGCCGAGGTCGCCGGGGGTGGGGATGGGGCGCATCGCGGAGGTCACGTCCTGGGAGGAGTGGCGCGAGGCGTCGTCGGCGTAGCCGCCCGAGGAGTAGGAGCCCTGCGAGGGCTGGGACGGGGCGGGACGGGCGCTCACCGGGCGGCCGGAGCGGGTGAAGACCGAGACGCTCTCGGCCTCGGGGCGCGGGGTGTTGCCGAGCAGGCGCGGGCTGGAGCCCGTGTCGCGACGGCGGGACTCGTGGGCGTAGCCTCCCTGCTCGCCCTCGTAGCCCTCCTCGTCCTCGTAGTAGTCGTCCTCGTAGTAGTCGTCGCCCGCGCCGCCGCGGAGACGGTCCTTGATCGTGTCAAGAAAGCCCATGCTCTCCTCCTTCTTCCGCCGCGCGCGAGGCGCGGCCACGCTCCGTCAGTACTGTCAGCTCAGGGCGTAGCCCTGGTCGAACACGCATCGTCCGAGCCGCACGAGGGTCGAGCCCTCCTCGACCGCGGCCTCGAAGTCGTCGCTCATCCCGCAGGAGAGCGTCTCGAGGGGAAGCCCCGTCCGCGCGCGCAGCTCCTCGGCGAGCTCGCGCAGGCCCGAGAACGTCCGACGCGCCGCGGCGGGGTCGCCGGCGGGCGCCATCGTCATCAGGCCGAGCACGCGGATGCCCGGCAGCGCCACCACCGACTCGGCGGCCGCCCGAAGCTCCTCGCAGGAGAAGCCCGACTTGGACGCCTCGCCGGAGACGTTGGTCTCGAGCAGCACGTCGGCGACGATGCCGCGCGCCTCGCAGCGCGTCGACACCGCCTGGGCGAGATGCGCGGATGAGATCGAATGGATGAGCGAAACCCGACCGATCACCTGGTTGATCTTGTTCTTCTGGAGGTTGCCGATCATGTCAAAGCGAACGCCCGTCATCTCGGGCTCCCCGGAGAGGGCCTCGAGCTTGCGGACGAGCTCCTGCGGGCGGTTCTCGCCAAAGCGGCCCCATCCCGCGCGGCGGGCGAGAAGGACCTCGTCGGGACCGACGGTCTTGGAGACCGCGATGGCCTCGACCTGCCCGGGCTCGCGACCGGAGCGGCGCGCGGAGGCGCCGATCCGCTCGAGAATCTCCTCCCGACGGGAGCTCAGGAAGCTCGCGTACGTCTGGTCCTCGCTCATCGCGTCCTCTCCTCCCCCGACCCTTGTCCGTCTTCGAGCGGCCTCCACGCGGCCCGCGAGCCGCCCAGGACGGCGATCGCGCCGTGCCGGCCACAGGTTCCCCCCTCGGCCCGGTACGAGAAGAACCGCCCCGTCGAGGAGGCGGTCGAATCGGCGCAGCACGCCACCTGCGAGGCGTCGAGGCCCGCCTCGGCGAGGGCCGAAAGGACCGCCGCCGTGAGGTCGAGCCTGCGCTCCCCCGCGATGACGCCCGACCCGAACTCCTCCGAGAAGCGCTCGGCGAGCTCGGCGGACACCTCGTAGTCGTCCACGAGGATGTGGGGGCCGACGTAGGCGACGAGCTCGCCGGGAAGCGCGCCCGCCTGCTCGCAGAGCGCCCGCGCCGCCTTGGCGGCGATCCGGGACAGGGTCCCCCGCCATCCCGAGTGCGCGACCGCGAAGCCGCCCGGGCAGGCGATCACCACGGGGACGCAGTCGGCGAAGCACAGAAGGACGGGGACGTCGGGGGCGGTGCAGACGACGGCGTCGGCGCCGAGGCGCGCGAGGCGCTGGGCCTCTCGGACCGAGGCCTCGTCGCCGGAGCGCACGCACACGACCTCGTCGCCGTGCACCTGCCTCGGGTTGACGAGACGCTCGGCCAGGCCGTCGGCGCCGAGCGCCGCGAGCGCGCGGAGCCGGTTCTCGGCGACGGCCGCGGGGTCGTCCCCGCAGGCGTCGCCGAGGTCGAGCGAGGCGTACGGCGTCGCGGAGACGCCGCCGGTCCGCTCCGTGAAGGCGAAGGTGACCCCGCCCGCGACGCGCGCGTCGGAGAGCAGGGTCACCTCGCCGGACTGGTATCGCTCCAAGCAGGGCATCGCTAGATGCGGCTGCGCTTCAGGAACTCGGGGATGTCGAACTCCTTGTCGTTGGACGACCCGGAGCGGCTCGAGGTCGAGGCCGGGGCGCTCGACTTCTGCTGGCGAGCGGGGGCCGCGGGACGGGAGACCGGCATGGACATCGAGGGCAGGGGCTGCTGGACGTTGCCGTCGCTGAAGCCCGTGGCGATGACGGTCACGCGGACCTGGTCGCCGAGCGACTCGTCGACGACGGTGCCGAAGATGATCGTGGCCTCGGGGTCGACGTTCTTGGCGACGAGGTCGGCGGCGTCGTTGATCTCCTGGATGCCGAGGTCCTTGTTGCCGGCGATCGAGAGCAGGACGCGCGTGGCGCCGTCGATGGAGCCCTCGAGCAGGCGGCTGGAGATGGCCTCCTCGGCGGCGTCGGTGGCGCGGTTGTCGCCGGAGGCGGTGCCGATGCCCATCATGGCGGTGCCGGAGTTCTTCATGATGGTGCAGACGTCGGCGAAGTCGAGGTTGATCAGGCCGGGGACCGTGATGAGGTCGGTGATGCCCTGGGTGCCCTGGCACAGCACGTCGTCGGCCATGCGGAAGGCCTCGAGCATGGTGGTCTTCTTCTCGGAGAGGTCGAGCAGGCGGTCGTTGGGGATCACGATGAGAGTGTCGACGTTCTCGGAGAGGTTCTTGATGCCCTCCATGGCGGAGGAGAAGCGCTTGCGGCCCTCGAAGGTGAAGGGCTTGGTGACGACGCCCACCGTGAGGGCGCCCACGTCGTTCTTGGCGATGTCGGCCACCACGGGGGCCGCACCGGTGCCGGTGCCGCCGCCCTCGCCGGCGGTGATGAAGACCATGTCGGCGCCCGCGAGCGCGGCCTTGATCTCGTCGCGGGTGTCCTCGGCGGCCTCCTTGCCGACCTCGGGGTTGGCGCCGGCGCCGAGGCCCTTGGTGATGTCGGTGCCGATGTGGACCTTGATGTCGGCGTCGGAGATGGCGAGCGCCTGGGCGTCGGTGTTGACGGCCACGAACTCGACGCCGCGGATGCCCTCCTCGATCATGCGGTTCACCGCGTTGGTGCCGCCTCCGCCCACGCCCACGACCTTGATGACGGCGAGGTAGTTGCTGAGGGTGTCGGTATCCTTGATCATCGTGTCCTCCTCGAAAGGGCCTGTCTGCAGGGTTGCTTGCTTGCGTGCTGCCTCACCGCCACGCCGGCAAAACCCTCAAGCTCAGGTTCACGTCAACGCTTTGGATAAAGCGACGTATATTGGCACACTGGAGGGTCGCTCGTCAAACAGTTTGGCGAATTCGTGAAGTTCCCAGCTCAACGTGGGTGCCGCTCACCAGAAAACCCTCAGGCGAACGGAGGGGCTCACTCCTGGGAACCCTCATCCTCACCCTGAGCGGGCATGTCCTGCTCGCCCTGGTTCTGCTCGCCCTGGTTCTGCTCGCCCTGGGCGGCGTCGCCCGTCTCCTCCAGGCCCTGCTGCCCGGTGTCCAGGCCCTCCCCGTCGAGGCCCTGGTCCTCGCCGGAGGAGACCACGCCCGAGCCTTCCTGGACGTTCTCGGAGTCGATGCCGCGGAACGAGACGCCCTTCTCGGTGGGGACGCGCACGTTGATGAACAGGAGCGACCCCGGGTACTGGGAGACGATCTTCTCGATGAGGCTCTGCTTGGTGGCGATGTCGGTCGGGGAGCCGAGAAGGACCTCGACCCCGCTCGCGAGCGTGCACGAGACGTTGTCCTCGGACGGCGCGGAGTAGCTCACGATCTGGCTCGCGAAGTCGTCGGAGAAGGCCTCGCGGAACTCCTGGACCGCGATCAGGGCGGCGTCGGTCGCGACGGAGCCCGCGACCGGGGACACGGTCGCCGGGACGTCGGTTATAAGCAGGCAGCCCTCGGCGATCGCTCGCTCGAGCGCCGCGTCGTTGATGGACTTGTCCTCGGAGGAGGTGACGCTCGTCGGCTGGATCCACGTGCCCGCGTCGCCGAGATACCACGCGATCGAGCCCGAGCTCATCACCACGAGGGCGTCGATCGCCTGCTCCTGGATCGAGATCTTGAGGGTGTGGGGGAAAGCGCGCTCGAAGTCGACGGCGGCGACCCAGGGGTCCTTCTTGAGGGCGGCCTCGATGGAGGCGGTGTCGACGTTGAGCAGCGTCGAGCCCTGGGGCACCTTCACGAGGTTTCTGATGTCCTCCTCGGAGACGTGCTCGGTCGGCGCGACCTCGACCGAGTCGATCGAGAAGACCGAGGAGTCGCGCAGGGCGAACAGGGCGAGCGCCGCCACGAGCAGAAGCGCGAGCAGGCCGGCGCCGATCATGGCGAGAAGGCGCAGCGTCTGGCCGCGCTGATGGCGCTCCCTGCGCTCCTTGGGGGTGGAGGGCGCGGACGGCTTGCCCACGAGCGAGCGCACGCCCGCCTTCCCGGCGATGGCGCGGGCCGACGACGCCGCCTTCCCGGCGACGGCGGCCTTGGCCTTGGGGGCCGTCGCCTTCTTGGGCTTGGCCGCGGGCTTAGGCTTGGGCGTGGCGAGCTTGGCCGCGGGGCGCGGGCGCGACGGCTTGGGGGAGCCCGAGGCGGCCGGGGCCTTCTGCGTGCCGGGCGCGTTGACCGGCGTCTTCTGGCGCTTGGTGGGGCGCCTGCTGGTGTCCTTGGCCACGTCGCCCCCTCCGCTACGCGCCGAAGCCGAGCAGCTTGACCTCGCAGGCGAGGTCGACGCCGTGCCGCTCGAGGACCGCGTCGTGGGCGCGCGAGATGAGCGCGATGACGTCGGCGGCGGTGGCGCCCCCACGGTTGACGATGAAGTTGGCGTGCTCGGGCGAGATCTGGGCCCCGCCGCACGTGACCCCCTTGAGCCCGCAGGACTCGATCAGGGCGCCGGCAGAGCCGTCGGGCGGGTTCCTGAAGACGGACCCGCAGCTCGGGACCGCGAGCGGCTGGGCCTCGCGACGCCGCCTGAGGCGGGCGTCCATGTCCTCGGCGATCGCGCGCGGGTCGCCGGGCTCGAGGGAAAGCGTTGCCTCGAGGATGATCTCCGAGGTGGGAAGCGACGTCGAGCGATAGCCCCACGCGATCTCTCCCCCGCCGTAGCGGTGCATGCCCTCCCCGGGGCGCAGCACCACGAGGTCGCGGACGAGCGGGCCGACCCACTCGCGACGCGTGCCCGCGTCCATCGAGAGGGCGCCGCCAAACGTGCCCGGGATGCCCACGAGGGGCTCGAGGCCCGTGAGGCCGGCCTTGAGCGCGTCGTTGACCAGGCGCGAGAGCGTCGAGCCGGCGCCGGCGGTGAGCGCGCCGTCCTCCGCGAAGGAGTGGCGGGCGAACTCGCCGTCGAGCGTGATGACGCAGCCCCGATACCCCTCGTCCGAGACGAGCAGGTTGGAGCCCTTGCCCAAGATCACCCACTCAACGCGCTCGGCGGCGAGCACGGCAAGCGTCCTCGAGAGCGCCTCGTAGCTGTGGGCCGCGACATACAGCGCCGCGGGCCCCCCGATGCGGTAGAAGGTCCTGCGGGAGAGCCGCTCGTCTCGGCGCACGTCGGCGTCGACGGCCCCCGAGAGGGCCATGTAGGCGTTGAGGACGCTCACTGGGCGCGACCGCCCTCCCGCTCGCGCATGGCGGCGATGAAGGCCGGGCCCATCGTGGTCACGTCGCCGGCGCCCTGCGTGATGAGGAGGTCACCGGGGCGGACGATGTCGCAGAGGTCCTCGATGAGCTTCTTTCGGTTGGGGACGTAGGCGACGTCGAGGACGTTGCCCAGGTGGCGCACCGCCTCGACGACGGTCTTGCCAGAGACGCCCGGGACGGGCAGCTCGCCCGCGGGGAAGACGTCCATGACGCGCAGGACGTCGGCGTGGTCGAAGGCGCGCCCGAACTCGTCGGCGAGCGCCTGGGTGCGGCTGTAGCGGTGCGGCTGGAAGACGCACACGACGCGCTTGAAGCCGAGGTCGGCCGCCGCGCCGAGCGTGACGGAGATCTCGGTGGGGTGGTGCCCGTAGTCGTCGACGACGGTCACGCCGCCCACGTCGCCCACGTGCGTGAAGCGACGGCGCGCGCCCTTGAACTGGCTGAGGGCCTCGGCGGCGGCGACGGGGTCGAGGCCGAGCACGTCGGCCACGGCGATGGCCGCGGTCGCGTTGGCCATGTTGTGGCGCCCGGGGTTGGCGCTGATCGTCACGCGGACGTCGCCGCGGCCGCCCGGCAGCCGCACGGAGAAGGTGCTGGCCAGGGTGTGCCCGCCGTCCTCGGGGACGCAGACGTAGTCGCAGGAGGGACTGAAGCCGTAGGTGACCACGCGCCTGCCCGTGGAGCGGGCGAGCTCGACGTAGCGGGCGACGTCACCGTTGACGACGACCGTGCCCTCGTCCCCGACGAGGCCCATGAAGGTGCAGAAGGTCTTCTCGATGTTCTCGAGGGTGCCGTAGTGGTCGAGGTGGTCCGCCTCGATGTTGGTGACCACGACCACGTTGGGGTTGAGGTAGAGGAAGGAGCCGTCGGACTCGTCCGCCTCGCAGACGAAGTGCTCGCCGGCGCCGTTGCGGCCGTTGGTGCCGTAGCCCTCGACGACGCCGCCGATCAGGAAGGAGGGGTCGAGCCCCATCTTGTCGAGCATCGTGGCGACCATCGAGGACGTGGTGGTCTTGCCGTGCGTCCCCGCGACGGCGACGGTGCGCTGGGTGCCCGAGAGCCACGAGAGCATCTTGGCGCGCGGCCAGATGGGGATGCCGAGCTCGTGGGCGCGGACGACCTCGGGGTTGGTCTCGGGGATGGCGGTCGAGGTGACCACCACCTGCGGGGCGACCTCGTCGATCGTGGCGGCCTCGTGGCCCACGTGGACGTCGATGCCGGCCGCCTCGAGCTCGCGGACGTAGTGGGAGCTCTTGAGGTCGGAGCCGGTCACGCGACATCCGCGCTCGTGCAGGACGAGGGCGATGCCGCTCATCCCCGCGCCGCCGATTCCGATGAAGTGGGCACTCGTGACGTTTTCGACCTCAGCGTTGTTCTCGACCATGGGTCCGCTTTCGACGTGGCCTATCGTGCGCCCTCTAATGTATCTCAAATCGGGCGGCGTCGCGGCACCTCCGCACAAATCCCGCGAGCGCGCGGGAGTCTCAACCGGAGCTTTCGTCCGGCCGGGGACGCGGGTGGACGGGCCTTTGGCGGCAGGTCGGGAGCGGAGGGTCAGCCGCGCCGGGCGGCCGCCTCAACCTGGTCCGCGAGGGCCACCGACGCGCTCGTCTGGGCGAGGCCGCGCGCCGCGGCGCGCATCCGCTCGCGGCGGGCGGCGTCGTCGACGAGGCCGAGCAGCGTCTCGGAGAAGACGGGCTCGTCGATCTTGTCGTCGGGCACGAGCTCCGCCGCGCCGGCGTCCGTCAGGAAGCGGGCGTTGGTGGTCTGGTGGTCGGCCGTCGCGTGGGGATAGGGCACCAGGAGGCTGGGGACGGCGAGCGCCGCGATCTCGGCGATCGAGGACGCCCCGGCCCGGGAGAGCACGAGGTCGGCGGCCGCGAGCGCCTCGCCCATGTTGGAGATGTAGGGCATGACGCGCCAGCGGAGCTGCTCGTCGGGCGTGAGCGCGAGGGCCGAGACGGTCTCGTCGAAGCCGTCCGCGCCGGTGGAGTGGACCACGACGAGCCCCTCGCGGGAGAGCAGCTCCCGCTTGAGGCGGCAGACGCCCTCGTTGATGTGGGCCGCCCCGAGCGACCCGCCAAAGACGAGCAGGAGCGTCTCGTCGGGCTCGACGTCAAAGGCGGCCCGTCCCGCCTCGCGGCTCGCGGACGACACGCTGCGGCGGACCGGGTTTCCCGTGAGCACCACGGAGCGCGCGGGGCGCTTGGCCCGCTCGAAGACCTCGCGCGCCGCGGGCACCGAGATGCACACGGCCTCCGCGTGCGGGGCGAGCGCCTTGTTGGCCAGGCCCGGGACCGAGTTCTGCTCGTGGAGCAGATAGGGCACGCCGGCGCGATGGCAGGCGTTGAGCAGCGGCATCTCGACGTAGGCGCCAAAGCCCACGGCGACGTCGGGCGCGCCCTTCTCGGCGAAGCGGCCCTTGATCTGGGACTGGGCGTGCCGCATGCGCGCGAGCGAGCTCGCGAGCGTCCAGGGGCGGGAGCGGTCGAAGCCGCTCACGACCACCGGCACGAGCTCGAAGCCCGCCTCGGGGACGAGCCGTCCCTCGAGCTTGGAGGTCTGGCCAAAAAACGTCACGTGGTGGCCGCGGTCGCGCAGCTCCTCGGCGAGCGCGAGCGCGGGGTTGATGTGTCCGGCCGTGCCGCCCGCGGCGATCGCGACCTCGAGGTGTCTCTCGTCCATGAGCCTCTCCCTGCTATCGTGTCCTGGGCCCCTTGTCGCGCCCGCGCAGGCGGTCGCTCGCGCTGGGGCCGAGGTCTATTCTGCCGCGTCCGCCGCCGCCCGTCGACCCGCGCCCGCTCGACCCGCGCGCGCCCGTGCCGCGGCCCGATCCGCCGCGCCCCGCGGCCCCGCGCCCGGTCGTCGCGCGGCCGCTCGAGCGCCCTGAGCCCGAGGCGCCCCGGCGGGCGCCGCCCTCGACGACGGTGAACCCGGGGCTCGCCTGAGCGCCCCCCGAGGAGGCGCGTCCGCGGCCCGAGCGCGCCGCGGGCTCCCCCACGAGCTCGAGGCCGGCGGGGTCGCGCCCCTCGTCCTCGAGCTGCCAGGTGTGCCGGACGCCGTCGTAGGCCGTCTCGGGCAGGCGCGAGTGCACCGAGACCGAGACGATCATGCCCACGAGCATGAGGCTCGCGAGGATCGACGAGCCTCCGTAGGACAAAAACGGGATCGGCTTGCCCGAGAGCGGGAAGAGCCCGAGCACGCCGCACACGTTGAGGAGCAGCTGCACGATCACGAGCGTGGTGCAGCCCGCCGCCACGAGGCGCCCCGAGAGGTCGGGGGCGTAGCGCGCGATCTGAAAGCCCGCCCACAGGAACACCGCAAATCCCGCGAGCACGCCGAGGGTGCCCAGAAGGCCGCACTCCTCGCCGATGACGGCGAAGATGAAGTCGTTGTGCGCCATCGGCAGGTAGGAGTACTTCTGGCGCGAGAAGCCGATCCCGACGCCAAGCAGGCCTCCCGAGCCAAAGGCGTAGAACCCCTGGATGAGCTGGTAGCCGGTGTCGAAGGGGTCGCTCCACGGATCGAGCATGGTCAGCAGGCGCTGGCGGGAGTAGTCGTCTTTCAGCGAGAGGGCGAGAAACCCGAGGAGGCCCATGACCAGAAGGCCGACCAGGATCCTCTTGGGCACGCCCGCGAGATACCCCATCACCACGATCGTGAGGCCCAGCACCATCGTCGAGCCCTTGTCGGGCTGGACGACGATGAGCACGAGCGGCACGCCCACGCCCACGATGATGAGTCTGAGAAACCCGCTCCAGTCGAGCGAGCCCTCCTCGAAGTAGCGCTCGGCGACGTTGGCCGCCGTGAACACGATCGTGAGCTTTGCGAACTCCGAGGGCTGCAGGTCGAAGAAGCCGAGGTTGATCCAGCGCGTGGCGCCCATGTCGTTGTCGGTTCCCGCGACGATGACCAGCGCGAGCAGCGCCACCGTGACGACCCAGATGGGCATCAGGAAGCGCCTCACCCAGACGCGATAGTCGAGCACCGCAAGGCCCACCGCGACGACGCTTCCCACCGCGGCGAACATCAGCTGCCGCTTGAGGTAGTAGGCGGCGTCCCCCGTCGCGCCGAGCGCGGTCACCGAGGAGGCGGAGTAGACCATGAGCGTGCCAAAGGCCACCAGGATGCCCACGCAGGCGATGAGCACCAGGCGCGGGCGCATGAAGCGCTCGGGTACGCCGAGCAGCGTCCCCTCCCCCCTCGGGGTCCGCCCGTCACGGGGCCGGGCGACGGCCGTGCGCTGGCGCGCCGTCACGAGAGCGCCCCCTCGTCGGCAAGCTCGGACACGAGGCGCTTGAAGAGGCGGCCGCGCTCGGCCATGTTGGAGAACTCGTCAAACGAGGAGCACGCCGGCGAGAGGAGCACGGTGTCGCCGGGGCGCGCCGCGGCGCGGGCGGCGGAGAAGGCCTCGCGCAGGTGCGGGGCGCGCAGGACCTCGAGCCCGGAGCCGCGCTCGGCGCGGGCGGCCTCGAGCGCGCCCGCGATGCGCTCCCCCGCCTCGCCGAAGCACACGGCGACGCGGCAGCGCTCGCAGACGGCGCCCGCGAGGGAGGCGAGGTCGGTCATCTTGTCGTGCCCGCCGAGCATGACAACGATCGTGCCGGCGTCGAAGGCAGTGAGCGCCTTCTCGACGGAGTCGGTGTTGGTCGCCTTGGAGTCGTTGACGTAGCGCACCCCGGCGACGGTGCCGGCGGGCTCGATGCGGTGCTCGATGGGCGAGAAGGACCTGAGGCCCGCGCGGACGTCGTCGCGCGTCACGCCCGCCTCGAGGGCGACGGCGGCCGCGGCGAGCGCGTTCTCGGCGTTGTGCAGGCCAAAGATCTTGAGCTCGTCGGCGGGCAGCAGCTCGTGCTCGACGCCGTCGAGGCGCACCACGAGCGTCCCCTCGCGCAGGAAGGCCGCGCAGGGCGCGTCGGGCTCGGAGCAGACGGAGAGACGGCAGGTGCGCACGCCGCGCGCCTCGCAGCGCCCCGCCACGGCGCGGCACCAGTCGTCGTCGACGGAGACGACGGCGAGGTCGCCCGCGCCCAGGTTGGCGAAGGCGCGCTCCTTGGCGGCGGCGTAGGCCTCCATCGTGTGGTGCCACTCGAGGTGGTCGGGCGTGACGTTGAGCAGCACGGCGACGCGGGGGTGAAAGAGGCTCGTCTCGGCGAGCTGGAAGCTCGAGAGCTCCGCCACCAGCCAGTCCCCCTCGGTGCGGTCCGGGACGGCCACGGTGGGCGGCGTCCCGATGTTGCCCACGGAGCGCGCCGCGAGGCCGCCCTCGCGCAGCAGGTGCGTGGCGAGCGAGGTGGTGGTGGTCTTGCCGTTGGTCCCCGTGACGGCGATCCAGCGCTCGGGGCTCTCGCGCCAGGCGAGCTCGGGCTCGCTCACGACCTCGCGCGAGCAGTCCCGGGCGGCGCGGAAGAAGGCCGAGTCCATGGGGATGCCGGGCGAGGCGACGGCGAGGTCGAAGGAGCCTGACACCTCCTCGGTCCCGCAGACGACGCGCACGCCGGCGCCCTCGAGCGCCTCCGTGCGCTCCCCCGCCTGCGCGCTGACGCCGCCGTAGAGGGTGACGGAGCTCACGCGCCCGGGTCCGAGCGCCGCGAGGTAGCGGGCAGCGGACTCGCCGGTGCGGCCGAGCCCGAGCACGAGGACGTCGCCGAGATGTGCCTGAGAGGACATGGTTTTCTCCCCTATCCGAGCTGGAAGTAGAGCGCGAAACCGAGGGCCGCGAAGGCGGCGGAGACGATCCAGAACCGCACGACGACCTTGTTCTCCGCCCAGCCCATCTGCTCGAAGTGGTGGTGGATCGGCGTCATAAGGAAGACGCGCTTGCCGGTGAGCTTGAAGCTCGTGACCTGGATCATGACCGAGAGGGCCTCGCAGACGAAGAGGCCGCCCATGATGAGCGAGGTGACCTCGGTCTTGGTGAGGACGGCCAGTGCCGCGAGCGCCGCCCCCAGCGCGAGCGAGCCGGTGTCGCCCATGAAAATGGAGGCCGGGTAGCAGTTGTGCCAGAGAAATCCCACGCAGGCGCCCGCGATGGCGCCGGCGAAGACGGCGAGGTCGAGCTCGCCGTAGCGGAAGGCCACCATGGCCATCACGCCCATCACGACCATCGAGCAGCCGCCCGCGAGGCCGTCCAGGCCGTCGGTGAGGTTGACGGCGTTGGAGAGGCCCGCCATGAGCAGGAACACGAAGGCGAGGTAGAGCCAGGGGACGGCGATCCGGGCGCCGCCCACCTCGAAGGTGGTCGTGAGCACCCCGAGGTCGATGGAGAGGCCGCCGGGGAAGCTCACCGCGGCGGGGGTCCCGCAGACGTTGACGGCAACGAGGCAGAAGACGACCGAGATCAAGATGAGGCCCGCCATCTTCTGCGAGGGGGTGAGGCCCAGCGAGCGGCCGTGCGCGACCGACTCGATGTCGTCGAGCAGGCCGAGCGAGCCGGTCACGAGCATGGCGCCCACGGCCAGCACGAGGCCCGGCGTCCACTCGGCAAAGAGGGCGCAGGAGGCGAGCACGCCCACCAGGATGATGACGCCGCCCATCGTGGGCGTCCCCTGCTTCACGAGGTGGCGCTGCGGGCCGTCCGCGCGGATCTGCTGGCCCACGCCCTCGTGGCGCATGAGGCGGATGAAGAGCGGCATGATGAGCCCCGTCACCAGCGCGGCAACGGCGACGGCGAGAAACACCTGGTAGGTTGGGTAGGCGGGATTTCCGAGTCCGATCATTGCGCGAGCACTCCCCTCACGAAGCGGTCCAGTCCAGAGGCGCGGGACGCCTTGACGAGCACGAGGTCGCCGGGCGCGAGGACGGGCCCTATGACGCGGACGGCGTCCTCGACGGTGGCGAAGCGCTCGATCGCGTCCTCGGAGAGGCCCATGGTGCGCGCGGCCTCGGCCATCTCGCCGGCGAGCTCGCCTCCGATGAGGACGAGCAGGTCCACGCCCTTGGCCGCGGCGTAGGCGCCGACGTAGCCGTGCAGGCGCGCCGCCTCGTCACCGAGCTCGCCCATCTCGCCGAGCACGGCGATGCGACGTCCCGCGGTCTCCATGGAGGCGAGGACGTCGAGCGACGAGGCCATCGAGGCCGGGGCGGCGTTGTAGGAGTCGTCGATGACGCGGGCGCCGGACGCGGCCTCGCGCACGTCGAGCCTCATGCTCGTGGGACGCATGGCCTCGATCGAATCCGTCGCGACGTCGCGGTCGAGCCCGGCGCGCCAGATCAGCGCCAGGGCGAGCAGGAAGTCGTCCACGACCTTGCGCCCGGGAAGCGACAGCGCGACCTCGCGGCCCCAGCCGTCCGAGCACGTCACGGTGAAGCGCGCGCGGCCCTCGGCGTCGAGGGTGACGCCCGAGGCCCGCACGGCGTCCTTCTCGCCCGAGCCCACGCGCAGCGTCTCCACGCCGGCGGGCTCGCAGAAGCCCCGCTCGATGAAGCCCGTGAAGTCGCCCGAGCTCGTGAGCGCGAGCAGCGGGCCCGCGCCGTCGTGGGCGGCAAGGCCCGAGACGACCTCCGCCTTGGCGCGCGCGATGTTCTCGCGGCTGCCGAGGATGCCGATGTGGCTCGTGCCCACGTTGGTGATGCAGGCGAGCGCGGGACGGCAGGCCGAGGCCATGCGGCCGATTTCGCCCGGGTGGTTCATGCCGAGCTCGCACACCAGGACCTCGGAGTCCTCGGGGGCGGAGAGGACCGTGAGCGGAAGGCCGATGAGGCTGTTGAGGTTGCCCCGCGTGGCGTGGCAGCGGCGCTGGGAGCCAAAGCCCGCGGCGAGCATCTCCTTGGTCGTGGTCTTGCCCACCGACCCGGTGACCGCCACGACAAACCATGAGGGGTGAAGCTCGCGCCAGGCACGGGCGAGGCGCAGCAGGAACTCCTCGCTGTCGTCGCCGGCGGCGCGCAGCACCGCGCAGCCCGCCGCGCCGGCGGCGGCGAGCGCCTCCTCGCCGGGGTCGGCGGAGGCGACCACCGCGGCGGCGCCCGCCTTTGCCGCGGAGGCGAGGTAGGCGTTGCCGTCGACGCGCTCGCCGGCGAAGGCGACGAACAGCCCTCCCTCGCCCACCGCGCGCGAGTCGACGACGACCTCGCCCGTCACGTCGGAGGCGCCCTCCAGGAGCACCTCCGCGCCCGTGACGCGGGCAAGCTCCGCTACGGTCATCTTGATCATCGTGCAACCTTTCTTCTTGCTATGACGAGGGCGAGATGCCCAGGATGTTGACGGCCTGGGACATCACGTCGTGGAAGACGTTTGCCGCGGACGCGGACGCAAGGTGAGGGATGTGGTTGAGGCCCGCGTAGACGAGGACCTCGGGGTCGCCCGCGTTGGCGAAGCCGCACAGCGAGGCGACAAACGACCCGGCCATGTAGCCACCGTCCTCCGAGGCCTGCTCGCCCGTGCCGGTCTTGCCGGCGATGTCGTACCCCTCGATCCGGGCGTTTTTGCCCGTACCCTCGGCCACGACGGTGCGCATGATGTCGGTCTCCAGGGCGCAGGTCTCCTCGGAGACCGCGCGGTCCCCCGCGGGCCACTCGACGTCCTCGTCGCCCTTTGTCACGAGGAAGTGCGGCGTCATGAGCGTGCCGCCGTTCGCGACGGCGCCGTAGGCGCGCACGATCTGGACCATGGGGATGGCGAGCGCCTGGCCAAAGGCCATCGAGCCGGCCGTCGAGCCGTCGTACTCGGCGGGCGTGCGCACGAGGCCCTGGGTCTCACCGGGAAAGTCGATGCCGGTAAGATGCCCGATGCCGTAGCGGTCCACGCCCTCGGCGAAGGCCTCGGCCCCGATGACCTCGGTGACGAGCATCGCCATCGCCGTGTTGGAGGAGCGGCGCATCATCTCGCGCACGGACATGTCCTCCGTGTAGTCACGTCCGTCGTCGTCGGTGACGTAGTCGTCACCGACCTTGTAGAAGGCGGGGACCGAGAAGACCGTCTCGGGCGTGTAGAGCCCGAGGTCGAGCCCGATGGAGGTCGTGAGGACCTTGAAGACCGAGCCCGGCTCAAAGGAGCTCGAGACGAGCTTGAGGTTGAGGGCCGCCTCGTCGGAGAGGTCCGAGAAGTCCGCGAGCGGCGTCGAGCAGGCAGCGAGGATCTCGCCGGTGTGGGGGTCGGTCACCATGACCGAGCCGGAGTCCGCGTCGTAGGTGCCCACGGCCTCCTTGATGATCGACTCGCAGGCCTGCTGGAGGTCCACGTCGAGGGAGATGACGATGTCGGTGCCGTTTCTCGCCTCGGTCACGTGCGAGGCGCCGCCCGCGATGGGCGTGCCGGTGAGGCCGGTCTCGACGAGCATCTCGCCGTCGGTGCCCGTGAGCAGGTCGTTGTACTGGTACTCGAGGCCCGAGGTGCCCTGGCCGTCGACGTTGACCATGCCGAGGACCTGCGCCGCGACGCTGCCGTAGGGATAGACGCGCTTGGTGTCGGCGAGGTAGTAGATGCCGCTCAGCTCGCGCTCGGCGAGCAGGTCCTTGAGCTCGTCGGCGAGCTCCTGGTCGACCTGGCGCTTGATGTAGACGAAGGTGGTGTCGGCGGGCGTGATCAGGTCCATGTAGTCCTGCTTCTCGCCGCCGAGCACCTTGACCAGCGCCGACGCGACGCCCGAGGGGTCCTCGATCTCCTTGGGGTTGGCGTAGATCGTCTCGCACTCCTCGCTCATGGCGAGGACGTTGCCGTTGCGGTCGAAGATCGTGCCGCGCTTGGCATGCAGCACGATGCGGTTGGTGCGCTGGCTCTCGGCCTTGGCCGAGAGGTTGGCCCCGTCGATCAGCTGCAGAAAGCCCAGGCGCGCCGCGACGACGCCAAAGAGGGCGAGAAAGACGCGCCTCGTGATCGAGAGCCCATGGTCGGCGCCGCCGCTGCCCGACCCTCCGGGCCGCGAGGCCCTGAGGCGGTAGCGCGCACGAGAGGCCTCGTCGTACGAGGCCTCTGGATGGTTCCTCCGCCCGGGGCGGGTATGTCTGCTGCCGTTTCTCACGCTAGCCAGTCTAGCCGACGCTGGCCTGCTCGCCCGTCTCCGTCGAGGACTGCGCAGCATCACCATGAGCACCCTCGGGCGCCGGCTCGTCGAGGACGACGGTGACGCGCTCGCCGGGGATGACCATGCCGTAGTTCTGCGTGGCGATGCGGCTGATGCGAGCGTTGCTCGAGAGCACGGAGCGCTCGATCCTGAGGTTGGAGCTCAGCGTCTGCGCGGCGTCGATCTGCTCGGTGAGGTCGGAGTTGGCCTGGAGCACCGAGACGGTCGCGGCGGAGAGCGCGACGCGGGCGAGGTTCACGGCGAAGAACAGCGCCGCGATCAGCACGACCGCACGGACGCGGGTGAGAAACTCGCGCGAGACGCCCTGGCGGACGCGGGCGTCGAGCCCGCCGCCCGAGACGACCTCGAAGGAGGGGGAGGGATTCTGCGAGGGGCGCTCCCACGCGCGCTCCGCGGCCCTCACCGAATATGCCTCTGACCCCTGATACCTCATGTGACTTCCTTGCGTGTGCGCGGTGCAGGCCGCTGTGCCCTCTGAACATGGCAGGAACGCTGGGAACTTGAGGGTTGCTTGACTCTTGCTTCCCTCGCGTGGGATGCGAACCTTAAGGTGGTGCTTGACGGTTGGTTGACGGTACGTTGCGTGGTGATGCGGTGGTGCGTTTGAGCTGCGTGGCGGTGCGTGTTTCGTGCGTCTGGGCTGTGTGACGGTGCGTTGGTGGTGCGTTTGAGCTGCGTGGTGGTGCGTTGGTGGTGCGTTTGCTATGGCAGACGGCACGAGGCCGGCTACGGCGTTGCTGTCGTCCTCAGTCGCTGGCGTCGAGCTTGACCGCCACCCTCATGAGGGCGCTTCGCGACCGCGGGTTGGCCGCGACCTCCTCGTCGGACGCGACGAGGGGCTTTCTGGTCCTGACCTTGAGTACCGGCACGTGACCGCACACGCACACCGGGAGGTCCGGCGGGCAGGTGCACCCCTGGGAGAGCTCGGAGAAGACGTGCTTCACGATGCGGTCCTCGAGCGAGTGGTAGGAGATGACGCAGATCCTGCCACCGGGGTTGGCCCATCTCACCGCCGCCCTGAGGCCGCGGTCGAGCACGTCGAGCTCATGGTTGACCTCGATGCGCAGCGCCTGGAAGGTGCGGCGGGCCGGGTGGCCGCCGGTTCTTCTCGCCGCCGCGGGAATCGCGGCCTTGATGACCTCGACGAGCTGAAGGGTCGTCTCGATGGGGGCTGCGTCGCGGGTCTCCACGATCTTGCGGGCGATGCGGCCCGCAAAGCGCTCGTCACCGTATACGCGAAAGATTCGGGCGAGGTCTGCTTCGTTGTAGGTGTTCACGACCTCTGCTGCGGTTGTGGTGTGTTTGCCCGAATTCATTCGCATGTCCAGGGGCGCGTCCTCGTGGTACGAGAAGCCGCGCTCCGGGATGTCGAGCTGGGGGGACGAGACGCCGAGGTCGAAGAGAAAGCAGTCGACCCCGGGGACCTCCGCCTCGACGAGAAGCTCGTCGAGGTCCCCGAAGTTGCCCCTGAGGGTGAGGACGCTCGCCTCGGGCGCCTCGCGGGAGAGGCGCTCCGTCGCCGCCTTGAGGGCCATGTCGTCCTGGTCGATCCCAAGCGACAGGCCGTCCGGGGCCACGCGACGCGCGAGCTCGACGGTGTGACCCGCTCCCCCGAGGGTGCAGTCGCAGGTCACCTCCCCCGGCTGGGGGTCGAGCTCGGCGAGGACCTCGGCGAGCATCACGGGTACGTGCCGATATTCTGCTGTCAAGACCGCTCACCCCCTCCGTCAGTCGTGGTAGAGAAGCGCGTCGAGATCGTCCTCGAAGCTCTCCTGCGTCGCGTTCCACTGCTCGGTGTTCCACACCTCGAAGTGGTCCCCGGCGCCCACGACCGTGACGTCGTCGGTCAGCCCGAGTCGCTCGCGCGTTCCGGCCTTGGCCGTGTCGAGCTTGCCCAGGGCCACGCGCCCGGCGGAGTCGATGTCGACCTCCACGGCGCTCGCCCAGAGCCTCGTCCTGAGCTGGACGTCCTTGCGACTGCGGGGATCGAAGGTGTTCTCGCCGCGCTCAACGAAGAGTCCGTCGATGAACCTCTCGAGCCCCTCAGGGGTGAAGCCGTTCACGCACTCCTTCAGGGGGAGAAGGTATATCGTCTTTCTGTCGCCCTCCACGAGCTGCTTGCGGAAGACGGCCGGCAGGGTGACGCGCGCCTTTGCATCCACGGACATCGGATACGAACCGGCGAGCATGCACCCTCCCCTCGAGAGACGAAAAACCTCGCCCCGTTCGGAGCGTGCGAATACTATACGTCATTGCCCCCACTTTGCGACACAGAAAAACACTTCGCTACACCTTGCGGTTGAAATCTGGGTCTGGACGGTTATCGAGCAGAAGCGACACCCCAGATGTTGGGCCCTTCAGGCCGCTGAGCCACAAGCACGCCTCCCCTGTTCGCCTCTCCCTCAAACGATTTGTGTCGCTGCCGTGAAACCGCCGCTCAAGCCGTGGTGGGATGCCCTCCCACAAAACGGGCATGAGGGCTCGGAGGCTTAACGATCCTGGCCCATCGCACGCCGCGACCCCCATCACGCCCCTCCCCTACGCGATAACCCCAAATCATTAAGCGAGAAGCACCGGTCCCCTGCGATACCCCCGAATCATTAAGCGCATCAACAAGTAATAAGGTTGTTGGCGCCCAGTGGACCTCGACCTGCGCCGCGCCCAGAGCCGCGACGAGGGGCCGCCCTCCTCGCTCAGACGCATTCCGACAAGCGCGCCCCGGGCCTCCCGCATCTCTCCGGCGATTTCTGCGAACCAGCGTAGGGGCAACGCGCCCGCCTCCCGCGATTTCTGTGAAGCAGTGAGCAGGGAGACGGGCGCGTTGCCCCTACGCGGCGGGGTCCGGTGAGCACGGAGAGATGCGGGAGGCCGGGGCGCGGGACACAGGCAGAGATTAGCCTGTCATCAGGGCGAGAGGGGCGACCCCTCGTCGCGGCTCTGGGCGCGGGGATGCGCGGCGAGGTACACGCGCCTCACGTGGGTGCGGTCGACGTGGGTGTAGAGCTGGGTGGTGGCCACGTTGGCGTGGCCGAGAAGCTCCTGCACCACGCGCAGGTCCGCCCCGCCCTCGAGCAGGTGCGTCGCGAAGCTGTGCCGAAGCGTGTGGGGGTGCAGCCCCTTGATGCCGACGACGCGGCCGTACTTCTCGACGATCGCATGGACCGACTGCCGGGAGATGCGCCCGCCGCGGACGTTGAGGAAGACCGCCTGGGTGGGGCGCCGTCCCACGAGCGCGCCTCGACCGCGGTCGAGGTAGGCCTCGAGCGCCTCGGCCGCCGAGCCGAGGACGGGGACGACGCGCTCCTTCTCGCCCTTGCCAAAGACGCGCAGCAGGCCCTCGTCGATGAGGGTCGCGCGCAGGTCGAGCCCCACGAGCTCGCTCGCGCGCAGGCCGCAGCCGTAGAGGACCTCGAGGATGGCGTGGTCGCGCAGGCCGGCGGGCGTCTGCGGGAACGGCTGGTCGAGCAGGCACGCGGCGTCGGCCACCGAGATCACGTCCGGCAGGCGCTCGGGCTTGGAGGGCAGCGGGAGGTCGGAGGTGGGATGGGCCTCGCAGATGCCGTCGGCCACCATGAAGCGATGGAGCCCCTTGATAGCCGAGACCGCGCGCTCGACCGAGGCGGGCGCCAGACCCACGTCGATGAGCGCCGCCACGTGGGCCTCGACGAGCTCGCGGGTCACGTCCTCGGGCTCGTCCACGCCGCGCTCGGAAAGCCATGCCACGTAGCGGGCGAGGTCGCGGCCATACGCCTCGACGGTGTTGGCGGAGCTCCCCCGCTCGACGGAGAGATAGCCGAGATACTCGCTGCGCGCGTCCTCGAGGCTCATCGCGCCCCTATCCGAGCGGCTTCACGTCATGTCGCGAGACACCCTCGTGATGGGCGATCGCGGCGCGCACGAACTCGCGGAACAGCGGCGCCGGGCGGTCCGGGCGGCTCTTGAACTCGGGATGGGCCTGGCTCGCCACGAACCACGGGTGGACGTCCTCGGGCAGCTCGACCATCTCGACGAGGCGGTCGTCGGGCGAGAGGCCCGAGACCACGAGCCCTGCCTCGGCAAGCTGCGCGCGGTACGCGTTGTTGACCTCGTAGCGGTGGCGATGGCGCTCGTAGACGAGCGGCTCGGCGTAGGCCTCCTCGGCGAGCGTGTCGGCGACGACCTTGCACGGGTAGGCGCCGAGGCGCATGGTGGCGCCCTTCTCGGTGACGTCGGCCTGGTCGGGCATGATATGGATCACGGGATGGGGGGTCTCGGGGTCGAACTCGGCCGAGCTGGCGCCCGCAAGGCCGCAGACGTCGCGCGCGAACTCGCAGACGGCGACCTGCAGGCCGAGGCAGACGCCCAGGTACGGGACGCGCCGGGTGCGCGCGCGGTGCACGGCGCAGATCTTGCCCTCGATGCCGCGCAGGCCAAAGCCCCCGGGCACGAGGATGCCGTCGGCGTCGCCGAGCACCTCCTCGACGTTCTTGTCGTCCAGCGCCTCGCCGTCCACGAGGCGGATGTCCACGTGGCGCCCAAAGAGCACGCCCGAGTGGTGCAGGGCCTCGATGATGGAGAGGTAGGCGTCCGGCAGCTGCGTGTACTTGCCCACCACGCAGATGCGCGTCACGTCCTCGCGGGAGTTGGCGGCATGCATGGCGTCCGTGAAGGCGTACCACCCCTCCATGTGGCTCTCGCGCAGCTCCAGGCCCAGGCGCTCGCAGACCTTCTCGTCAAAGCCCTGCGCGGCCAGGTGGGCCGGCACGTCGTAGATCGAGGGGCAGTCGGAGTTCTCGAAGACGTGGTCCGCGGGGACGTCGCAGAAGCTCGCGATCTTGGCGCGGATGGAGGCGTCCACCTCGTGGTCCGAGCGGCAGACGATGAAGTCGGGCTGCAGTCCGAAGGAGCGCAGCTCCCGCACGCTGTGCTGCGTGGGCTTGGTCTTGACCTCGTGGGCGGCGGCGATGTAGGGCACCAGGCTCACGTGGATGAGGATGCAGTCCTCGCGGCCCTTCTCGTTTCTGAACTGGCGGATGGCCTCCACGAAGGCTTGGCTCTCGATGTCGCCGATGGTGCCGCCGAGCTCGGTGATCACCACGTCGGCGCCCGTCTCGTCCTCGACGCGGCGGAAGCGCTCCTTGATGGCGTCCGTGACGTGCGGGATGACCTGGACCGTGCCGCCGAGGAAGTCGCCGGCGCGCTCGCGGGAGATGAGGCTCTGGTAGATGGCGCCGGTGGTGAAGTTGGAGTCGCGCGTGAGGTTCTCGTCGATGAAGCGCTCATAGTGGCCGAGGTCGAGGTCGGACTCGTAGCCGTCCTCGGTCACGAAGACCTCGCCGTGCTGAAACGGGCTCATCGTGCCTGGGTCGACGTTGAGGTAGGGGTCCGCCTTCTGCATCATGACGCGATAGCCCCGCGACTTGAGCAGGCGGCCCAGAGAGGCCGCGGTGATGCCCTTGCCCAGGGACGAGACGACGCCGCCGGTAACGAAGATGTGCTTTGCCATGTGCTGTGACCCTCCCGTAGTCGCGCTGTTCGCTTCCCACGGGTCTTCATAGTAGCGCAGGCGGCGGGGGTCTCCGCGCGCGCTCGCCGAATCGGACGCCTGCCCGAAACAGTTGGCCACAACGCTGAAACGATGTGCAGGTGCGGCGATCGGACGGTCTTGGCGAGAAGAACGTCCGGACGCCGCACCTCAGCGGGCGCCGCGCTCGGCCAGCATCTCGCGGGCGAGGTCGCGGCTCGCGGCGCCGGTGTCGCCTGAGAGCATGCGCGCCACCTCGGCGACGCGCTCCTCGCCCGAGATCTCGATGAGCGAGGTCTCGGGGAGCTCCCCCTCGGACTTGCTCACGAGGTAGTGCTTCTGGGCCGCCACCGCCACCTGGGCGAGGTGCGTGACCACGATCACCTGATGGGTCTGGGCGAGGCGCGCCAGCACGCTCGCGAGCGCGACCGCCGTGGCGCCGCCCACGCCGGCGTCGACCTCGTCGAAGACCAGCGTCTCGCAGTCGTCCGCCTCGCCGAGCACCACCTTGCAGGCGAGCATCACGCGGCTGACCTCGCCGCCCGACGCGATCTTGCGCAGCGGCCGGGCCGTGAGGCCGGCGGCGGGGCGATAGAGGAACTCGACGCGCGAGGGGCCGGAGCGGGCCCACTCCGCGCGGGACAGGCGCTCGCAGCTGACCTCGAGGGCCGCCGTGCCCATCTCGAGAAAGCCCATCTGCTCCGAGACGGCCGCGGCCAGGCGCGGGGCGGCCTCGGCGCGCACGGCGTCCAAGGCATCCGCCGCGCGGGAGAGCTGCTCCTCGCGGCGCTCGAGCTCCTCGGCGGCGCGCCGCTCGAGCTCGCCGCCGTCGCTCGCGGCCGCCACGACCTCGCGGGCCTCGTCACGACGCTCGAGCACGTCGACCATGCGCGGCCCGTAGGCGCGCATGAGCCCCTCGAGGCGCGAGAGGCGCGTCTGCAGGCGCTCGAGCTCGTCGGGGTCGAAGTCGACCTCGTCCGCGTAGTCGCGCAGCTCTGCCGCCACGTCCTCGACGTCGATGAGCGAGCTCTCGAGGGTCTTGGCCCACGCCCCGAGCGCGTCGTCATAGCGCGCGGCGTCCCTGAGCGCGCTCACCGCCTCGCCGAGGGCGTCACACGCCCCGCCGTCGCCGGAGAGCAGCTCGCGGGCGCCGGAGGCGGCCGCCATGAGGGCCTCGCCGTGCTCCACGCGCGGCAGCTGCGCCTCGAGCTCCTCGAGCTCGCCCTCGCGCGGGTCGACCTCGTCGATGCGCCGGAGCACGAAGGCGGCCTCCTCAAGCCGCTCCCCCGTCGCGCGCCCCATCTCTCGGACGCGCTCGAGCTCAGCGGCCGCCTCCTGCGCCGCGGCGAGGGCGTCGCGATACGCCCCGAGCGCCTCGGCCGCCGGCGCGCCCGCCCACGAGTCGAGCAGCTCCACATGGGCCTGGGGCGCGAGCAGGCGCTGATGCTCGTGCTGACCGCAGAGGTCGACGGTCGAGCCCACGCGCGCGGCGAGCTCGCGCACGCTCGCCATGTGGCCGTCCAGCTCAACGCGCCCGCGGCCGTCGCTGGTCACGCGGCGGCGCACCACGGTGCCGTCCTCGTCGTCGCCGCGCAGGAACAGACGCCCCTCGACCTCGAGCGACGAGGCGCCCTCGCGGACCATGCCCGCGTCGGCGCGCTCCCCCACCAGCAGCTTGATCGAGGAGAGCAGCGCGGTCTTGCCCGCACCCGTCTCGCCCGTGAGCACGGTGAGCCCCGGGGCCGGCTCGATGCCAGCGTCACGAATCAGCGCGACGTCGCGCACGTGCAACTCGTCGATCATCTACTTTCCCACCTGCCCGTAGAAGACGCGCGAGACCGAGTCGTAGAAGCTCTGGGTGCTGCGGTCGAGAAGCACGACGTCGCCGGGTCCGCGACGCACGCACGCGCGCACGCCGCGCGTGCCCTTCTCGCGCGGGACGGGCTGGCCGTCGGCGAAGAAGTGGCGCATCACGGGACGCTCGGGGCTCATCTCGATCTCCACGACGTCGGCGGGCGAGGTGAGAAACGCGCGCGCCATGATCGTGTGCGGGGCGATGGGCACGCACACCATGCCCGTGAACTCGGGGGTCACAATGGGCCCGCCCGCGGCAAGCGCATAGCCGGTGGAGCCGGTGGCCGTGGAGACCACGAAGCCGTCGCCGCGCAGGCGGTCGATGTGCTTGCCCGAGACGGAGACGTCGAACTCGACCATGTTGCCGGCACCTCCGCGCGAGACGGCAAAGTCGTTGAGGGCGAAGCAGTGGCGCGTGGAGACGGAGCCGTCCTTGGCCTCGAACTCGCACTCGATGTCGAGCGTGGCGCGCCGCGACACGTGCAGCTCGCCCGCGAGCGCGTCCTCGACGGTCACGATGAGGTCCTCGGGACCTGCCGCCGTGAGAAAGCCGAGGTGCCCGTAGGAGATGCCCACGATGGGGACGCCCGAGTAGCCCACGGTGCGCGCGGCGCGCAGCAGCGTGCCGTCGCCGCCGAGCGAGACCACGAGCTCGCAGCCCTCCGCGGTGTCCTCGGCGTCGGGGAAGAGCTTCTTGTCGCGCGCCCACGTGGCGTCGATGCCCTGGTCGCCGAGCCAGTCCTCGAGATGGCGCGCGCCCTCCAGGGCGTCGGCGCGGGAGTAGTTGGGAACGATGAGAACCTTCACGGCCACCCTTTCGATCACCTACGCATCGCTTTGATTCTATCCCGTCGGCGCGAAAAAAGGGCCCGTCTACCGCTCGCGCCGGCCGCAGAGGAGGTACTCGACGTTGCCCTTGTGGCCGGTGATGGGGCTCTCGCAGTCGCCGAGCACGGTCATCCCGGCCTCCTCGAAGGCCGCGCGCACACGCGCGAGGGTCGCCGCGCGGACGGCGGGGTCCCGCACGACGCCCCCCTCCCCCACATCCTCGCGCGCGGCCTCGAACTGGGGCTTCACGAGCGTGAGGAAGGTCCCGCCGGGACGCAGCAGCTCCAGGACGGCGGGAAGCACGGTGACGACGGAGGTGAAGGAGACGTCGCAGACGGCGAGGTCACAGACGCCCGTGCCCACGAGCGCCGGCACGTCCATGATGTTGGTGCGCTCGAGCAGCCGCACGCGGTCGTCGCCGCGCAGCTCCCACGAGAACTGCGCATAGCCCACGTCCACGGAGATGACCGACGCGGCCCCGCGCTTGAGCAGGCAGTCGGTGAAGCCACCGGTGGAGCAGCCCACGTCGAGGCACGCAAGCCCCTCCGGGTCGATGCCAAAGTGGTCGAGCCCGCGCTCGAGCTTGAGCCCCCCACGGCTCACGTAGCGCGAGCGCCCGCGCACGTGCAGCTCGATGCCGGGGCGCACCTGCTCCCCGGGCGAGGAGAGTCGTCGGTCGCTCGTGGAGACGTCGCCCGCCATCACGGCGCGCATCGCCTCGTCCACGGTCGAGAAGTACCCCTGCTCGACGAGCTCGGCGTCGAGGCGACGGCGGGCCATCCTAGCGTCCGTCACCCGCGGGCTCGTCCGGCCGCTCTTCGCCGGCCGGGACCTCGGGCTCGCCGTCCTTCTCGGCAGCGTCCTCGGAGGGGGGCTCCTCTGCGAGGCGCGCCTCCTCCTCGGGCGAGAAGTCCGTGGCGTCGACGAGGCTCACGGCCTTGGATCCGAGCGCGATGGCCTCGTCGAAGAGGTCGAGTGAGCGCTCGAGCGAGACGTCCTTGTCGCGAACCTGCGCGACGATGTCGTCGAGGCGCTCGGTGATGTCGCCGAAGGTCTGGTACTGGGAGACGTCGACGCGGGCCACTACTCGGCCTCCGCGTCCTGCTCGGCCTCGGCGTCCTGCTCGGCCGCCTCCTCGGCCTCCGCGTCCATGTCCTGATCGGCCTCGGCCTCCACGCTCTTCTCGGCCTGCTCGCGAGCCTTGGAGACGACGTCGACGCCGGCGTCGAGGTCGTCGGCGACGCGGCCCAGAAGGCCGTTCACGAAGCGCGAGGACTCGTCGGTGCCGTAGGCCTTGGCGAGCTCGACGCACTCGTCGATGGTGACCGCCACGTCGACCTCGTCGACGCAGAGCATCTCGTAGAGCGCGAGGCGCAGCAGGTTGCGATCGACGGCATTGAGGCGGCCCACGGACCAGCCAGTCGAGCGCATCGCGATGACGGCGTCGAGGTCGGGACGCATCTCATCCGCGCCGAGGGCGAGCCTGCGGGCGTAGTCATCAAGAGGGCCCTGCGAGAGGGCGTAGTCGCCATCGAGGACCGAAAGCACGGCGCGGGAGTTGGCCTCCGCCTGGAACAGCAGCTGGAGGGCCTGGCTGCGGGCGAGCGTGCGCCCGCCGAAGTGAGTGCTCAAATTACTCCTTGGGGAAGACGAGGCTGTCGATGCACACGTCGACGGCGGCGACGCCGACGCCGATCTGCTCGGTCACGGCGGCGGCGACCTCATCGCGCACGTCGGCGGCGAGCTTGGTGAAGGGGTAGCCGTAGAAGACGGCCAGGTGAACGGTCACGTGCAGGCGGTCATCCTCGACGTAGGACTCGACGGCGTTCTCGGGCGCCACGGTCCTGCTGGTGAAGACGGAGATGAGGCTCGAGGTGATGTCGTTGCCGCCCACGGAGGCGACGCCCTCGACGCGGCGGGCGGCGATGGAGACGATCGTGGAGACGACGCCCTTGGAGATGCCGATGCCAGAGACGTGGAGCTCGCTTTCGGCCATGTTGGACCCCCTTGTCGAATCCGGGCGCGAAGGCCCGCTGCGTGCGCTTGTTCACAACAGTATACCCGTTGGCGGCTGGCCTGCGCCGCCGACAAAAAAGCCCGCGGGGTCTCCCCCGCGGGCGGCGTCGCGATGCGAGGCGAGGCCTAGACGCGGCTCACGAACTTGCCGGTGCGGGTGTCGACCTTGATGCGCTCGCCCTGGTTGAGGTACATCGGGACCTGGATGACGGCGCCGGTCTCGATGGTGGCGGGCTTGGTGCCGCCCTGGACGGTGTCGCCCTTGAAGCCGGGGTCGGTCTCGGTGATCTCGGCCTCGATGAACATCGGGGGCTCGACGCCCAGCAGCTCGGTGTCGGCGTAGAGCAGCTGCGCGTTGTCGTTCTCCTTGAACCACTTGGCGTTGTCGCCGATGAAGTCCGCGGGGAGCTCGACCTGCTCGTAGGTCTCGTTGTCCATGAAGTAGTAGGTGCCGCCGTCGTTGTAGAGGTACTGCATCTCCTTGGTGATGAGCTGCACGTTCTCGAACTTGGTGCCGGCGTTGCAGGTCTGGTCGATCACGCGGCCGGTCTTGAGGTCGCGGATCTTGTAGCGGACGAAGGCGCCGCCCTTGCCGGGCTTGACGTGCTGGAACTCGACGATCGTGTAGTACTTCTCGTTGATCTTGAGGCCCATGCCGTTCTTGAAGTCTGCGGTGCTGATGGTTGCCACGTGTGCTCTTTTCCCTCAATGCCCCGGCTGGGGCGCGTACATACGACCCCGTATTCTAGCACGGGCGGGCGGCGGCCCATGAAAACGCCTAAATTGCCGAGAAGAACAGGGCCGGGACGCCCCAGGCGCAGAACCTACCCGCGGCGCGTGATGCGGTGCCAGAGGCCCACCACACCGGCGCGCAGCACGCCGAAGAAGGTCTCCGAGCGCACGATCTTCTCGCCCCCGATGTAGGTGCGGATGGCGCGGAGAGCCGCGTGGTTGTTGCGGGTGGAGAAGGCGAAGTGGCCGTTCTCCTTGGTGAAGACGGCAAAGCGCGGGATGACGCGCCCGCCGAAGAGCACCGATGCCGCGATGTGGTCGATCTGGTCCCAGGGGATCTGGATGTAGTCCTCGACGTTGCGCTCGTTGTAGTACTCGAGGGCCTTGTCCCCCACCATCATGTTGCCGGTGGTGGTGAGCCCCACGAACATCGTCGCGGGGATGGCGAGGTCGACCTTGGTGTTGCGAGACTGAGCCATGGGAGCGCCCCATTCCTTTCCGAGACAAGCGCGGGGCCGCGCCCCGCAGGAAATGCCATTGTGACACTTCCTGCGAGCGCGCGGCCCCGAGAGGTCGGGCTGGCCGACGCCTTAGAGGATGCCGGCGAGGTGGCCGAGGATGCCCACCGCGAACATGCCGATGATGATGGCGATCGGGGAGACCTTCTTCTTGAGCAGCCAGCAGCACAGCAGCGTGACGGCCACGGCGGCGAGGCCGGGGATCAGCTGGTCGAGGTTGGCCTGGAGCGTGGTGACCTTGTCGACGGAAAGGCCGGTGGCGCCGAGCGAGCTATAGGAAGACAGCGCGCTCTTGATGGCGTCCGCGACGCCCTGGGCGCCGCTGCCGGCGGTCTCGGCGATGGCGTTCCAATCGATGTAGGCGCCCTCAGACTGCGTGACCGTGGAGACGATCGGGGTGAACTTGATGGACACCCAGCGCTCCACCAGGCCGCCGATGACGAACATGCCGAGGATCGAGGCGCCCTCGGTGATCTTGCCCATCAGGCCGCCGGAGAGGTCCTTGGTGATGGAGGTACCGAGCTTGTAGCCAAACTCCTGCGTGTACCACTCGAACGCGAGGCGGATGACGTTCCACAGCACGAAGAACAGGATCGGGCCCATGATGGAGCCGCCCATGGCGAGCGACGCGCCGAGGGCACCGAGCAGGGGCCTGAGGGTGAACCAGAAGACGGGGTCGCCGACGCCGGCGAGCGGGCCCATCATGCCGACCTTGACGCCCTGGATGGCCGCGTCCTCAACGGGGGCGCCGTTGGCACGGTCCTCCTCGAGGGCGAGCGTGA
Source organism: Thermophilibacter sp. ET337 (assembly GCF_024733715.1). Classification (NCBI taxonomy): domain Bacteria; kingdom Bacillati; phylum Actinomycetota; class Coriobacteriia; order Coriobacteriales; family Atopobiaceae; genus Thermophilibacter; species Thermophilibacter sp. ET337. Next base: position 264,734 of record NZ_JANRHO010000002.1, read on the forward strand.
CGCCGATGACCGGGGACGACACGTACGGGTGCGTGTTGTAGAACTCCATGTGGCGCTTGAGGGCCGCGATCTGGTCCTCCTTGTTGGGGTAGAGCTTCTTGATCGCGGGGATCATCGAGAAGCACCAGCCGCCGTTCTGCATGCGCTCGTAGTTCCAGGAGCCCTGGAGGTACTGGTGACGGAACCAAACCGCAAGACGGTCGCTCTTGGAAAGCGTGATCTTATCTGCCATGTATGCCTCTCCTCCCTTCCTACTCGTAGTCGTCCAGGATGTCGCCGAGCGGGTCGCCCGAGCCGGCAGCGCCGGCACCGGACTGGGCAAGCTCCTTCAGGCCCAGGTAGATGAGGGCCAGGGAGATGCCGATGACGCCGAGGGCGATGAGGGTGAGCTGGGAGATGGCGGCGAGGCAGAAGCCCAGCGCGAAGAACGGCCAGACCTCCTTGGTCGCCATCATGTTGATGACCATGGCGTAGCCGACGGCCGCGACCATGCCGCCGCCGATCGTCATGCCTTCGTTCAGCCACGCGGGCATCATGTTGAGGGCGCCCATGACGGCCTCGGACGGGATGAAGCACAGAGCCGCAGCCGGGATGGCGATGCGGATGCCCTGCAGGCAGATGGCGATGATCGACCAGACGTCGAGGGCGGTGTAGTCCGCGCGCGCCGCCGCGCCGTCCATGATGTGGACGATGGGGATGGCGATGGTACGGACGATCATGGTCAGGAACAGGCCGGCCACGGACAGCGGGACGGCGACGGCGATGGCCGTGGAGATGGCCGTGCCCTGGTCGGAGCCGCCGATGAGGGCGATGACCATCAGGATCGCGGACGCGACCGAGGCGAGCGCGGCGTCAGGGGCGACGGCGGCGCCGACGTTGGCCCAGCCGAGGGCCATCATCTGCAGGGTGCCGCCGAGGATGATGCCAGCCTCGAGGTAACCGCTCACCAGACCGATGAGCGTGCAGGCGACGAGCGGCTGGTGGAACTGCCACTGGTCGAGAACGCCTTCCATGCCGGCAAGGAAGGCAACAAAGACAATCAGGATGATTGTGAATACCGACATGCTTCCCTCCTTCTTATGCCTGTGCAGCGAGCTCGGCCTTGGCCTTGCTCATCATGCTCTCGAAGTTCTCGGGCGAGTCCGCCGGGACCTTGCGGACGTCGAACTTGACGCCCAGCGAGGAGAGCTTCTCGATCGTGTCGTAATCGTCCTGGTCCATGGCGATGGCCTGGGTCACGACGACCTTGCCCACGGAGTGGGCCATGGAGCCGAGGTTGACGTTCTTGATGTCGACGCCGCCCTCGACGGCCTTGAGCACGTCCTGCGGGGTCTCGAAGAGCAGGAACGCCTTGGTGGCGCCGAAGCGCGGGTCCTTGGCGACCTCGATCATCTTGGAGATCGGGATGACGTGGGCCTTGACTCCCGGAGGCGCGGCTTGGGTGATCATCGTCTTGCGCAGCTCGTCGTGAGCGACGCCGTCGGAGACGACGATGATGCGGTCCGGGTTGATCTGCTTGGTCCACGCCGTGGCGACCTGGCCGTGGAGCAGGCGGGTGTCCACACGGCAGTGGGCGATCTTGATGTGGCCGTCGCCGAGCACGGTGCCGGGCGGGATCGCGCCGGCGGGCGCGGCGGCCGGGGCGGCTGCGGGCGCGGCGGCCTCGGCGGGGGCGAGCTCCTCGGGCTTGATGCAGACGCCGGCCTTGGCCTCGGGATAGATGGCCTTGGCGACCTCGGCGGCGGAATCGCTGCCCATGCGCTCGCCATAGGCGGAGATGAGCATCGGGAGGTTCATGCCGCCGACGGCGACCCAGTTCTCGTGCCCCTCCTCCCCGAGCAGCAGCGACACCTGGTTCCAGGGCGTGCCACCCTGGAGGTCGACCAGGAACAGCACCTGATCCTGGTCGTCGAAGCCGGAGACAGCTTCGAGGATCTTTGCCCTGAGGTCATCTGGCCCCATGTCGGGCGTGAGCGTCACGGCGGCGACGTTCTCCTGAGGGCCAAAGATCATCTGGCCGGACATCTTGATGCCCTCGGCGAACGAGCCGTGACTGGCTAGAACAATGCTAACCACCGCATACCTCCTTCTTCTTTTCGCGGACTCCTACCTACAGAACCGTACGCGCAGCGACAGGTTCCCCCTGCACAACTTCTCCCCCATTGCTCCACGTACCGTCCACATTCTACCAAGCTGTGGTCACCTGGTGAAGATGTTTCGTTCACATTTCCCCGCTCAACGGGCGAGAAGAACGTGCGGCGGCAAAGCCGTCGGGCGTGTCCCCGCGCTCAAACAGTCCTCTTCGCACGGAGACACGCCCGACGGGCCCCAAAGCAAGGTTCTTCTCGGTTACTTGCCGACGATCACGAGGTCGTGGGTGGAGCAGGTGAAGGGCTCGTAGCCGTCCTCGGTCACGAGGCCAAAGTCCTCGAGGCGGATGCCGAACTTGCCCGGCAGGTAGATGCCCGGCTCGATGGTCACGACGGAGCCCGCGGGCACCGGGCGGTCCCAGGCGCGGTTGAAGTTGGGGCGCTCGTGAATCTCGAGGCCCACGCCGTGGCCGAGGCCGTGGCCGAAGTACTCGCCGTAGCCCGCCTCGGTAATGACGTCGACGGCCACCTGGTGGATGTCGCGGCCGACCACGCCCGCGCGCACCGCGGCGGCGCAGGCCTCGTGAGCGCGGCGGACGACGTCGTAGACGGCGCGCTGCTCGGAGGTCGGCTCGCCCACGCAGATGGTGCGCGTCATGTCGGAGTGGTAGTCATGGTAGCCGGCGCCGTAGTCCATGACGATGAGGTCGCCCTCCTGGACCACGTAGGGGCCGGGCTGGGCGTGGGGGTTCGCGCCGTTTGCGCCGGCTGCGATGATCGTGCCAAAGGAGAGCTCGTCGGCGCCATGGGAGAGCATGTAGTTCTCCAGCTCGACGCGGATCTCCTGCTCGGTGAGGCCGGCATGGATGAAGCCGCAGATGTGGTCGAAGGCGGCGTCGGTGACCTCCTGGGCGCGCCTCATGAGCTCGACCTCCTCGGCGTCCTTGACGCTGCGCAGGTCGCAGATGTCGCCGTGCAGGCGCGGCGTGAGGCAGGCGATGCCGACGGCGGCGCACTCGGCGGTGAAGTCGTCAAAGAACGAGAGGGTGCAGGTGTCCTCGACGGCCACCACGCGGGCGCGGGCGCGGCGGGCGCGCTCGGCGGCCCAGCGGGCGGGGGCGATGACGTCCTGGTCGATCTTCCAGGGGCAGTCGGCGCCCAGGCGCTCGCGGAAGGTGTTGTAGTAGCGGGAGTCCGTGTGGAGCCAGAGGTCGTCGCGCGTCACCACGGCGGTGTGGGCGACCTCGAAGTCGAAGGTGCGCTCGGCGCCGGTGAGCCAGCGCAGGTCGGGGTTGTTGCGCAGGATGACGGCGTCGTAGCCGCGCTCCCCCATGAGCTCGCGCAGGCGCTCGACGCGCCCCGCGCATGCAGTGTTGTCTGCCATGCTGCTTCCTTTCTTTGACAATCACGTCATTTGACAATCACGTCAGGTTATATTGTCAACCCTCATGACGGGTTGACAATATAACCTGACGTGATTGTCAACCCATATCGCTAGCGGGAGGCGCACCAGGCGGCGGCGTGCTCTGCGAGCAGGTCGTCGGGGATCACGCTCAGGCGCACGCGCCCGAGGGCGCGCGGGGTCGCCATCATGAAGCGGTTGGTGCGCGAGAAGCGCTCCTGCTTGAGGGCGGCGACAAGGGCGTCGGGGTCGACGGGGACCTCGCAGGTCCCGAGCCCCAGGCGCTCGAGGAGCTCGTCTTGGGTGAACATGTCGTCGACGGAGAGCTGCTCGAGGGCCACGGCGAGGCGAGCCGAGAAGCGCAGCCCGTCGGCGAGCAGCGACGATGCGGGCACGGAGTCCCCCGAGACGGAGCGCAGCGCGCGGGCGAAGTCCTCGCCATAGGAGACGGACTGCCGGGTCGCGGCGGAGGTGGAGCCCACGACGCGCCCACGGCTCTTCACCGCGTCCAGGATCTGCCGCAAGATGACCTGCTCATTGCCGGCGACGAGCTCGTCGGTGGAGTCCCAGAGCCGCTCGAAGGCCTTGTTGGAGTCGCACGCGGCCGTCGCGGCCATGAGCGCGAAGGCGTGGCGCAGCTCCTCGTGGACGGGATCGAGGTCAAACAGGCGCACGTCGACGATGGCAAAGCGAGCACCCGCGTCATGGCTCAGCATCTGCGGGGCGCCGGCCAGGTCGAGCGGGCGCGGCGTCACCGAGGAGCGGACCGCGCTGACCGCGTCGATCGGGACCTCGACGAGCGAGACGCCGCCGCACCACAGGGAGCACGCGAGCGCGGCGCACGAGAGCGTCTCGTCGCCGCCGATGACGACCACGAGGTCGTCCGCCGTCACGCGCGCCTCGAGCAGGCGCTCGGCGAGCGCCTCGACCCGGGCGAGGTCGCATCCGTCCCCCGGCATCTCGAGGGGACGGACCTCGAAGCCGGCGGAGGAGAGGTCGCGGTGGTAGGTGGCGAGCAGCTCGTCGGAGACCCCGCGCTCCCCCACGAGGGCGCAGGCGTGGGGCTTGCCGACGGCGGTGCGCAGGTCCTTGGCCACGTGCCCGGAGAGCCCGATGCCGCCGCGCACGTCCATCGAGGAGCCTCGCAGCGCCACCCACTGCCTCATGCGGTGCAGCTCGCCGACTTCCTCGACCGTCTCGTCGCTCATAGCAGGCCCCTCTCCCAGAGCAGCTGGCCGGCCTCGTGCGCCACCTGCTCAAACGTCTTGTTCCGAATGTCAATGGTGAGGTCGGCGGCAGCCTCGTAGAGCGGCCGGCGATGCCGGTAGACCTCCGCTGCGTGCTCGGCCGTCCCCAGGTCCGGCCGCCGCTCGGGACAGCGAATCTGGCGCAGGGAGTCGGCGAGGTCCCCGTCGAGGAACAGCACCGCGCCCATCTCGTGCATGAGCTCGCAGTTCTCGGGACGCTCGACGATGCCTCCGCCGCAGCTCACGAGCAGCGACTTGCGCGCGGAGAGGCGCGAGAGCTCACGCGTCTCGGCGTCGCGGAAGGCCGCCTCCCCGTCCTCGGCGAAGACCTGCGCCACCGTCTTGCCCAGGGCTCGCTCGACGAGGCGGTCGGTGTCCACGTGGGGACGATGGAAGAGCGCGCCGAGGTTGCGGGCGAGCGTCGACTTTCCCGCTCCGAGAAAGCCCACGAAGAAGATGTGGTCGCACCCCTCGTGAACGACGTATCCCCCGCTGCTGTCCTGCACGCACCCTCCTCCGAATCTACCGCTCCCGATTCTAGCAGTGAGCGCGGCACGGGGGAACGCCTTGAGGCGCCCCTCGGCGGGATCCGGCCCGCGACCCTTGGCCCTACTCGCCCTCGAAGGTCCTGCCGCGCAGGGCGAGCCGCTCGAAGACGCGAAAGACGTGGGTGTACCAGAGGTCCGCCCGGGACTGCGGGCGCACGAGCACCGTGCGCACGCCGGCGAGGTTGCCGGCGGCGACGTCGGTGTAGACCTGGTCTCCGATCATCACGGTCTCGCCGGGCCGCGCGCCAAAGCGGCGCATCGCGCGCCGAAGCGCCAGCGGAAGCGGCTTCATCGCGTGGTCGACGAAGTCCACGCCGAGCTCGCGCGCGGTGCGACTCACGTGGCTCGTGTGGAAGTTGTTGGACACCAGGCACAGCTCGAGCCCGGCCTCGCGGGCGCGGGCGAGCCAGTCCTCGACCGCCGCCGGAGCCGCGTGGGCGTCGCGCGGGACGCAGGTGTTGTCACGGTCGAGCAGCACGAGCCGCACGCCGTCGCGCACGAGCCCCTCCACGCTCACCTGCGGCAGGGAGGCAACGTAGCGCGTCGCCGAGAAGAGCCCCATGGTCACCACCTGCTACCAGGACTGCGTGTGCTCGTCGTAGGTCTCGGAGAACGTCGCGGTGTCGGGGGTGATGTAGAAGTAGAGGTAGCTGGTCTCCGAGGGGTTGGCCGCCGCCTGGATGGAGGGCAGGCCGGGCGAGCAGATCGGCGTGGGCGTGAGGCCCTCGCGCGTATAGGTGTTGTAGGGGTCGTCGACCTTGAGGTCGTCGGCGGTGACGTCGCGGCCGAGCGAGTAGACGAGGGTGGCGTCGCTCTGGAGCATCATGCCGATCTCGAGGCGGTTGTAGAAGACCGAGGCGATGTCGGCGCGCTGCTCGTCGGTCGCGGCCTCGCGCTCGATGATCGAGGCCATCGTGATGATGTCGTCCTCGTTGACGGTGATGCCGTAGCGCTCCTGGATCGAGGCGATGGCCGCGCTGAAGTCAATGCTCGCGACCTCGGTCTGGAACTGGTCGAGCATCGCGCGGATCACGTCGTCGGCGGTGACGTCGGACGTGGGGAAGCCGTAGGTCTTGGGGAAGAGGTATCCCTCGAGCGAGTCGTCCGTGACGTCGGCCAGGAAGGGGTAGTCGTCCACGTATGCCGAGGCCTTGGCCTGGGCGAGGAAGTCGGAGGAGGGGATGTTCGCCTCCTGCTCGACCACCGCGGCGATCTGCGCGAGGGTGTAGCCCTCGGGGATGGTGAAGCTCACGGCCATGACCGGGCCGGTGGTGAGCATCGCGATGATGTCGGACTGGTCGGTGCCGGTGACGATCTCGTAGGTGCCGCTCTTGAGGCTCGCCTCGGCGTTGGTGCGGCGGACCTCGGAGAGGAACTCGCTCTTGTTGGCGATGGCGCCGGCGTCGAAGAGCGCGTCGGCGACGGCGGCGGCGCCCGAGCCCTCGGGCACGGTGATGGTCACGGTGTTGCCGGCGACGACCTCCTGCGTCTCCCCCTCGCCCGTGCTCCCCGTCAGCGCGGGGATGACCACGAGGACAAAGCCGACGACCACCGCGACCGCAACGAAGGCGAGCGCGAAGAACGGGGCGCGGCTCTGGCGGCGGGCGGTCTCGTCGCGCTGGACGCGGCGGCTGCCCGCGCGACGCGTCGCGGCGGCGGTGCGGCTCGAGACGCGGCTGCCCGAGAGCGCGCTGCGCGGCGCGCTCACGGTACCGAGCGCGGCGGGAGCCTCGGCGGGCTGGGCGTGCTCGGCGTGGGAGGGGGCGGTGTCGCGGCGCTCGGTCGCGCCGTCGGTGCTGAAGTGGGACCCGCGGGTCGAGGGGGTCCTGCCGTCGGTAGTGGCCATCGTGCCCTTTCAGCTCTGCCTGGCGTCGAGCCAGGACTGCAGGAACAGGGACGCGGCAACCATGTCGACCTTGCCGCGCATCGAGCGCTCGGAGAGGCCCTGTTCTTTCAGGATACGCTTAGCTTCCGCCGACGAGAGGCGCTCGTCGGCAAACTCCAGCGGAAGTCCGCAGGATTTTGCGATCTTTTGTGCCTGATCCTTGATGCGCTCCGCCTGGGGCCCCTCCTCCCCGGAGAGGGTGAGGGGTCGCCCGCAGAGAAGAACGTCGGGCTCCCAGTCCTCCAGGACGCGGCGGAAGCTGCGCGCGCAGCCAAGCACCTCGGGCGCCGGCAGCACGCAGACCGGGGACGCGACGCGCCCGTCGGGGTCGCTCACCGCAACCCCGACGCGCACCTCGCCGATGTCGAGCGCGAGGACCCGCACTAGATTCCGAGCGCCGAACGGGCCGCGTCGAGGGCGGCGTCGATGCCGGAGGGGTCAGAGCCTCCGGCCTGCGCCATGGCGGGCTTGCCACCGCCGCGGCCGCCGACGAGGCCCGCGATGTCCTTGATGATAGAGCCGGCCGAGAAGCCCTTCGCCACGGCGCCGTCGGTGCCGCCGGCGAGCAGAGCCACCTTGCCGTCGGGCGTGGCGGAGGCGATCACGCAGGCCACGGCGTCACCGCCGGCGGCGTCGCGGATGCCGTCCCAGGCGGAGCGCATCTCCTTGCCGGAGAGCCCGTCCAGGCGCGCGACGACGACCTTGTAGCCGTCGAGCTGCACGGCGGACTTGTACGCGTCGGCCACCTTGCCGGCGCCGGCGCCGGTCGTGGCGGCCTCGAGGGCCTTGCGCGTCTCGCGAAGCTCAGCCTGAAGCGTCGCCACGCGCTCGGCGACGTCGTCCGGGCGGCACTTGAGCTCGCGGGCCACGTCGTCGAGGGCGAGCAGCCGCTCGTCCACGTACTCGATCGCGCCCATCGAGGTCACGGCCTCGATGCGGCGGGCGTTGGAGCCCACCGAGCCCTCGGAGACGATCTTGAACAGCCCCAGGTCGGCGGTGTTGCGCGCATGGGTGCCGCCGCAGAGCTCGCGCGAGAAGGGCTCGTCGGACTCGCCGGTGGAGACGACGCGCACCACGTCGCCGTACTTCTCGCCAAACAGGGCGACGGCGCCGGAGGCCTTGGCCTCGTCGATGCCCATGACGCGGGTCACGATGGGCTCGCCGGCAAAGATCTCGGCGTTGACCATGCCCTCGATGCGGGCGAGCTCGTCGGCGGTCACGGCCTCGAAGTGGGTGAAGTCAAAGCGCAGGCGGTCGGGGGCCACAAGGGAGCCGGCCTGGGAGACGTGCTCGCCCAGGACCTTCTTGAGGGCGGCGTCGAGCAGGTGGGTGGCGGTGTGGTTGCGGCGGATGAGCTCGCGCCGGCCGGCGTCGATGGCGGCGCTCACGGCGTCGCCCGCGGCGAGCGTGCCCTCCTCCACCACGGCCACGTGGGCGTAGAGGGAGCCCTTGACTCTGGTGTCGGTCACGCGCAGGCGCGCGCCGGCGCTGGAGATGGTGCCGGTGTCGCCCACCTGGCCGCCCATCTCGGCATAGAACGGTGTGCGGTCGAGAACGACCTCGACCTCGGCGCCCTTCTCGGCACGCTCGACCTCCTCGCCGTCGGCGACGACGGCCAGGACGGTCGCCTCGGCGGCGTCGCTGTCGTAGCCGCAGAACTCGGTGGCGGCCAGGCGGTCAGAGAGAGCGGTCCAGACGTCGTTGAAGGTGCCCCAGGCGTCGCGGTTGGCGGAGGCGCGGGCGCGCTCGCGCTGCTCGGTCATGCAGGCGTCAAAGGCGTCCATGTCCACGACCACGCCGCGGCCCTCGCAGATCTCGCGCGTGAGATCGATGGGGAAGCCGTAGGTGTCGTGCAGCTTGAAGGCGACCTCGCCGGGGAGCTGCTCGCCGTCGGCGAGCTTGCCGAGCTCTGCCTCGAGGCTCTCCTCGCCGGCGTCGAGCGTCGCGCCGAAGCGCTCCTCCTCGGCGCGGACGATGCCGTCGATCAGGGCGTGGCTCTCCACGATGGCCGGGTAGTTCTCGCCCATGAGGCGACAGATCTCCTCGACGTAGGCGCTCAGGAACTCGCCCTCGATGCCCATGAGCCGACCGTGGTAGACCGCGCGGCGCAGCAGGCGGCGCAGGACGTAGCCGCGCCCCTCGTTGGAGGGCAGGATGCCGTCGCCGATCATGAAGGTGACCGCGCGGGCGTGGTCGGCCACGATGCGCAGGCTGCGGTCGCTGGCCGGGTCGTCGCCATAGGTCTTGCCGGAGAGGCGCTCGCCCACGCCGATCAGGGTCTGCAGCAGGTCGCCGTCATAGTTGGTGCCCTTGTGCTGCATGATCGCGGCGATGCGCTCGAGGCCCATGCCGGTGTCGATGTTTCTGTGCGGCAGCTCCGGCAGCGACCCGTCCTCCTGGCGGTCGTACTGCGTGAAGACGAGGTTCCAGAACTCCAGGAAGCGGTCGCAGTCGTCGCAGCCGGGGCCGCAGTGCTCGCCGCCGCAGCCAAACTCCTCGCCCTGGTCGAAGTAGATCTCGGAGCACGGGCCGCAGGGGCCGGTGGGGCCGGCCGCCCAGAAGTTGTCGTCAGCGCCGAGGCGGGAGATGTGGTCGTAGGGGACGCCCTGCTCGTGCCACAGCTCGATGGCCTCGTCGTCGTCCTCGAAGACGGTCATGTAGAGGCGCTCGGGCGGAAGGCCCAGGTGCTCGGGGCTGGTGATGAAGTCATAGGCCCAGGCGATGGCGTCGGCCTTGGAGTAGCCGCCAAAGGAGAAGTTGCCGAGCATCTCGAAGAACGAGAGGTGCGTGGCGTCGCCGATGTTGTCGATGTCGTTGGTGCGCAGGCACTTCTGGCAGGAGCACGCGCCGATCTCGGGCATGGTCTTCTTGCCCTGGTAGTACTCCTTGAACTGGTTCATGCCGGCGTTGGTGAGCAGCAGCGACGGGTCGTCCGGGACGAGCGAGGACGAGGGGTAGAGCTTGCAGCCCTTGCTCTCGAAGAAGCGGAGGAAGTCCTCGCGGATCTCCGCGGTGGTCATGGTCTTGTAGTCGGCGGTGCTCATTGGTCTCCCCTGCGGTCGGGTTTTTATGCGCATACAAGCTGGTTATTTTAGCACGTGTCGCCCGCCGCGACAGGCATCCGCCAGCCCGACGCCGCACCCTCCAAGGAACAGGCGGAATCCGGACGGTCTTGGGCTCGAAACCGACCGGAAGCCGCACGTCTTTGGGACACGTGCGGAATCCGGACGGTCTTGGGCCCGAAACCGACCGGAAGCCGCACGTCTTTGAGGCACGTGCGGAATCCGGACGGAACTCCCGGAGCGACACGTCGGCGGGCGAGAAGGACGGGCGACGCGCCTCCCCGCAC